>NZ_JAUSXY010000001.1:2819971-3133302 GCF_030944625.1 Arthrobacter sp. SLBN-112 | reverse complement strand
GGCCTCGACGAACCGGTCAGTGACGCCGTCCCGGAACTCACGGATCTCCTGCAGCCACCCGGACCACTCACCGTGCGCCAACTGCTCAGCCACACCTCCGGGATGCCCGACGCCGCCGCGGCGTTGCCCCGTGACGTGGACTTCCGCCCCGCGCTGACGCACACCGCCACCTTGGAGCAGCAGGTGCAGGCCGCCGGGACGCTGCCCTGGGCCGCCTCCGACGTCGGATTGTTCAAATACTCCACCACGAACTACCTCGTTCTTGGCCTTGTGGTGCAGGCCCTGCGCCATAAGCCGTTCACGCAGGTCATGCAGGAGCAGGTGTTCTCCGCGCTGGGACTGAAGGACAGCACCCTGGACCGTCCGGCCCGCGGTGCCCCCAATCTCCTCCATGGCTATGTCACCCTCCACGGCGACCGCATCGACACCACTGACGACGCGTCCGTCGCCGGCTCCCCGGCGTCAGGAGTGGTGTCAACGGTGGCGGACCTGAATCTCTTCATGGCTGCCCTCCTCCAGGGACGGGCCGTTTCCCCGTCCTCGCTCCGGGCAATGAAGACCAGCCCCGGCTTTGGCCGGTTCGGGCTGGGACTGTGGCGCTTCGCCGACCAGTGTTCACCAGCCATGCGGCAGGAAGGCAAGGGCTCCTTCCGGGACTTCCAGACCGTTGCCGTCAGCAGCGACGACGGGCGGTACCAGGCGGCGATGACCGTCACGGCGGCGCCCATGCCCGGCGAGGTGGAGGACCCCGCCAGCACCGGTCGGCGGGACCTGCTCAACGGTCAGATCGAGTCCACTCTCAACGAGGCGCTGGACAGGCTCTGCCAGCCGGCGCGCTAGGCATACCCGCCGGTCAGGCGCGTGCAAAGGCCGCATCGGGGGCCTGTCGGGATGGTGCCGGCGGATCTACACTGAAGCATTCCGCGACACGTTGCGGCAGGGGGGGAGCTGGCGGGGAACTGAAGATCAACTACATAGCTGGAAGGGTGGACCACCATGGGCAACGCGTCGCAGGGAGCTAACCGGGCAGTATCAGAGGCGGCATCGGCAAGCCGCAGCCCGGCGTTACGCATTCTGGCCCGTGCCGGCTTCGTGTTCATCGGCCTGGTCCACGTGCTGATTGGGGCCATCGCCCTGCAGGTCAACAGCGGCCGGGGCGGCGAAGCGGACCAGTCCGGGGCGATCGGATCCCTTGCCTCAAAGCCCGGCGGCGTGATCCTGCTCTGGGCAGGGGCTGTCGCCTGCGCGGCGCTGGCGCTGTGGATGGTCAGCGAGGCCGTGTTCGGTGCCCGCGCCGGGACCGACTCGAAGAAGAAGCTGAAGGAGGCGGCATCCGCTGCAGGGAAGGCCGTGGTGTTCGGCTTCCTTGCCTTCACGTTCGGCGTCTTCGCTGCCGGCGGCTCCAAGAGTTCCAGCCAGTCAGCCAGTGATTTCACCGCCAAGCTGATGGGCGCACCGGCCGGAGTGGTGCTGGTGGTCGCCGTCGGCCTGGCGATCATCGGGGCCGGCGCCTACTACGCCTACAAGGGCTTCACCCGAAAGTTCATGGAAGACCTGCAAGACCCCGGAAATGCCCGCACCGTTGTCCAGTGGATCGGCACCATCGGCTACATCGCCAAGGGAGTGGTACTCGCCGTCGTCGGTGTGCTGATCATCGTGGCCGCCGCAACTGCCGACCCGTCCAAGTCTTCGGGCCTGGACGGCGGCCTGAAGACACTCGGCTCACAACCGTACGGCGTGTTCCTGCTCGCAGCCATCGCCGCAGGCCTCATCTGTTACGGCGTGTACTCCATGGCGCGGGCCAGGTACGGCAAGTTCTAGGGGGCAGGCCTGTCAGCCGATGGAGCCACCCGCCCCACCAAGGCGCGCCGGATGGGACCGGCCATCCGGCAGGCGCCGTGGCCAAACGTATGAATTACCTGTGGAGTTGCTGTGTGATCTGTCGCAACGGCCCCGCCGGCACTACAGTATCCTCACTGAATGCCTACGATGGGACATGGACAACCGACAATGAGGTGGCGGCCGGCAACTTAGCCGTCGCCCGATTCCAGGCAGGAGGCGGCACCCATGCAACACCAAGTGCCGCTTCGCGGGCATCCAGCCAGGGTCTTGGCCGCCGGTACCTTCTGCATGCTCCTGGCCGTCACGTCCGGGAGCGCGGCGCAAACCCAGCCCCGCGCCACGGGCGAGGCCCCGGTTCGGGTGGTGGTGGTCGGGGACTCACTAAGCACAGGCCACGGAACCTCGCCGCAGGAGGCTTGGCCGGCCCTGATGCGCCACGACCCCGTGGGCGCCGGCCTGGAAGTGGTCAACGCCGCAGAGGACGGCAGTGGTTACGTCAGCCCTGGCGACTTTGACGGAACCTTTGGCACCCAGGTCGAAGAGCTCGTCAACGCAAACACTGGCATCGTGGTGTTCTTCGGCTCGGAGAACGACCTCGGCTACACCTCCGATGAGATCGGCGACGCCGCCCTCGCTGCAATGGACCGGGCCGAGACGCTGGCCCCCGAGGCCAAAATCATTGTGGTGGGACCGCCGTCGTACTCAACTGACCCGGACCCCGGGCTCCTGGAGATCAGCAGCCAGCTCAAAGCCGCCACGGCCCGCGCCGGTGGTGAGTTCGTGGACCCCATCGCCGAGGGCTGGATCAGCAGCGACTTCGATGCCTTGATCGGCCCCGACGGCGACCACCCCACCGTGGCCGGGCAGCACTACCTGCTGGAGCACATCGGCGCCTACCTCGAGCAGGCAGCGCCGGCGGCCGCGGCGGCCGTGCAAGGGCGCCCGGAACCGCAGTGATGCCCGCTCACACCAGCGGCCAGGGGTAGCGCATGCCGGTGCGGTCCACGGGCAGCACCGTTTCCCGCAGTATCCGCTGGACCCTGCGCTGGAGGGCCGACACTTCGGCGTCGTCAAGCAGCGCCGCAAGCTCCCCGGGCACGGCACCCGCCAGCAGGCCGATGTCATCGAGCAGGGCCTGCGGAATGGGGTCGCCCGCAAACTCCCAGATCACCGTGCGCAGTTTGAAGGGCACCGCGAAGCACAGGCCGTGGTCAATACCCCAGATGTGGCCGTCAGGCCCCCGCAGCACATGCCCGCTCTTGCGGTCCGTGTTGTTGGCCACGTAGTCGAAGAGGGCAATTTGCGCCAGTGCCGGATGCGTTTCTGGAGCGTCCTCGTAAAGGGTGAAGTAATGTTCCTGGTGGTCGCCCTCAATGAACCATTGGAGTGACCCCACCCCCAGCGGCGCGTCCGCGCGCACCACAGTGGGCGGCACGATTCCCCATCCCAAGGCTTCGCTGAGCAGGTAGGCGGCGCGCTCCCGCCGGTACAGGCCAGCATCGAAATCCGAGAGTGGCCGTTCCCCGGCTTCCGGTTTGTAGACCGCCCAGGCCGCGTCCCCGCCGCAGGAAACTTCCGCCAGGAAGGTGGCATTGCTGCCGCTCATAATGCGGCCCAGGACCTCCACCCGCCCCTCGGTGAGGAGGGTCAGTTCCGGCCCGGACACCAGGTTCCCCGTACGCATCCGTTGGCCATCACGCGGACCGCAGCCCGCTCAGGCGTTTCGGCGCCGGGTTCACGCCCCGGGGCCAGCCCCGGCAGGACGGTACCGGCGGTGGGCGTCCAGCCGTACCGCACCAGGAGGATCAGTGTGTTCTCCGCAGCCATCAGCAACCAGACTAAGCCGCATGGCGGGACCAGGGAGGAATCTGGAGGAATCTCTCGATTAGCCACAAGGTGGGGATTACGGTAGAGGAGTGACTGACCGCCCCGAAATCTACACCGTTGGTGAACTCCGCGCAGCAGGACACGTCCTGAAGGACCTGCGGCGCGAAATCAGAGACAATCTCCTCGCCGCCCTGGCGGAAGGGCGTGACCCGTGGCCGGGCCTCTACGGGTTCAGCCGGACCGTCCTTCCCCAGCTTGAGCGTGCCCTGATCGCCGGACACGATCTGGTGCTGCTGGGTGAGCGCGGACAGGGCAAGACCCGCCTTCTCCGTACCCTTGCCGGGCTGCTGGACGAATGGTCCCCGGTGATCGAGGATTCGGAACTGAACGAGCACCCCTTCGAACCGATCACCGAACAATCCCGGGCCCGCGTCCGCGCCGACGGAGACCGGTTGAGGATCGCCTGGCGGCACCGTTCAGAGCGGTACGTCGAGAAGCTCGCAACGCCGGACACGTCCGTGGCGGACCTCGTCGGCGATGTCGACCCCATGCGCGTTGCCGAGGGGCGCCGTCTGGGGGACCCGGAAACCATCCATTACGGCCTGATTCCGCGGTCCAACCGCGGCATCATCGCCATCAACGAACTCCCTGACCTTGCTGAGCGCATCCAGGTGTCCATGCTCAACGTGATGGAGGAACGGGACATCCAGATCCGCGGCTACGTGCTGCGGCTGCCGCTCGACGTGCTTGTTGTCGCCTCCGCCAACCCGGAGGACTACACCAACCGCGGCCGGATCATCACCCCGCTGAAGGACCGCTTCGGCGCCGAGATCAGGACGCATTACCCGATCGAACTGGAAGACGAGGTCTCGGTCATCCGGCAGGAGGGCCGGCTGGTGGCTGACGTCCCGCCCTTCATCCTGGAAATCCTTGCCCGCTATACCCGGGCACTGCGCGAGTCCCCGGCCATCAACCAGACCTCCGGAGTCTCGGCCAGGTTCGCCATCGCCGGCGCCGAAACGGTGGCCGCCTCCGCGCTCCGCCGGGCCCGGCTGCGCGGCGAGGACCAGGCCGTTGCCCGGATCATCGACCTCGAACCCGCCGTGGAAGTCCTGACCGGCAAGATCGAGTTCGAATCGGGGGAGGAAGGCCGGGAGCAAGGCATTCTCGATCACCTCCTCCGCACCGCCACGGCCGAGGCCGTCAGGGCACACTTCCAGGGCCTGGACATGGGTCCGCTTGTGTCCGCGCTGGACGGTCACCGGACCGTCACCACCGGCGAGCAGGTCACCGCACAGGAGTTCCTTGGCAACCTCCCGTCCCTGAACGGATCCGGCCTCTACGACGAAATCGGCCGCCGCTTGGGTGCGACGAATGACGGACAGTGGGCCGCCGCCGTCGAACTTGCCCTCGAAGGGCTCTACCTGGGCCGGCGGATCTCCAAGGAGTCCGACGATGAGGAAACCATTTACGGTTAGGCGCAGGAGGCAACATGGCCATCCACAAGAGGTCCGCCAAGTACGGCCGGTACACCGGCGGTCCGGACCCGCTGGCTCCGCCGGTGGACCTGGCGGAGGTGCTCGACGCCGTCGCCGAAGACGTGATGGCAGGCTACTCGCCGCGGCATGCCCTGCAGGAGTTCCTGCGGCGCGGCGGACGGAACCGTGACGGCCTGGACGAGCTTGCCCGCCGCGTGCAGGAGCGGCGGCGCGACCTGCTCAGCCGGCACCGGCTGGACGGCACCCTGGACGAAGTGAAGAAGCTCCTGGATACCGCCGTGCTGGAGGAACGCAAGCAGCTGGCCCGGGACGCCATGATGGACAACACAGAACGCGCCTTCCGGGAGATGCAGCTCCAGAACCTTCCGCCCTCCACGGCCGCGGCGGTCAACGAGCTCGCGTCCTACGACTGGCAGTCCGCAACCGCGAAGGAAGCGTACGACCGGATCAAGGACCTGCTGGGCCGGGAGGTCCTGGAACAGCGCTTCGCCGGAATGAAACACGCGCTGGAGAGTGCCACCGATGAGGACCGCGAGGCCGTCAGTGCCATGCTCCGGGACCTCAACGGGCTGATGGCGAAGCACCGCCGCGGCGAAGACACCGAGGCCGATTTTCAGGAGTTCATGGCCAAGCACGGCCAGTTCTTTCCGGAGAACCCGCAATCAGTGGAAGAACTGGTGGATGCCCTGGCGCAACGTGCCGCAGCGGCCCAGCGGCTCCTGCAATCCATGTCCCCCGAACAGCGCGGGGAACTGATGCGGTTGTCCGCCCAGGCCTTCGGCTCGCCGGAATTGATGGCCCAGCTCAGCGAACTCGACGCCTCCTTGCAGGCGCTGCGTCCAGGGGAGGACTGGAACGGATCGGAACGGTTCGAGGGCCAGGAAGGACTCGGCCTCGGCGACGGCACCGGCGTCCTGCAGGACATCGCCGAACTGGACGAACTCTCCGAACAGCTGTCCCAGTCCTACAACGGGTCCCGGCTCGATGACCTTGACCTTGACGCGCTGGCCCGGCAACTTGGTGAGGGTGCGGCAGTCAGCGCCCGCACCTTGGCCGAAATCGAGCGGGCCATGGCCGACGGCGGCTACCTGCGTCGCGGTGCCGACGGCGACCTCCGGCTGTCCCCGCAGGCCATGCGCCGGCTGGGGAAGTCGCTGCTCCGGGACACCGCAAAACAGCTCTCCGGACGGCAGGGAAACAGGGACACCCGGACCGCCGGGGCAGCGGGGGAACAGGCCGGTTCCAGCCGGCAGTGGGAGTTCGGCGACGCCGAGCCCTGGGATGTCACACGCACCTTGACCAACGCCATCCGCCGCACCATGGCCGACGGCGGCGATCCGGCCCGCGGACTGCGCCTCGCTGTCGGAGACATCGAGGTGACCGAAACGGAGGCCCGGACGCAGGCCGCCGTGGCATTGCTGGTGGATGTGTCCTTTTCCATGGCCGCGGAGGGGCGGTGGGTCCCGATGAAACGCACGGCGCTGGCGTTGCACCACCTGGTGTCCACCCGGTTCCGTGGCGACCGGCTGCAGCTGGTCACCTTCGGCCGCTATGCCCAGTCCATGGACATCGCGGAACTGACAGCCCTGCCGGCGCTCCGGGAACAGGGCACCAACCTGCACCACGGCCTGCTGCTGGCCGGCCGCTTCTTCCGCCGGCACCCGTCCATGCAGCCCGTCCTGCTCGTCGTCACGGACGGCGAACCCACCGCGCACCTGCTGCCGGACGGTGACTCATGGTTCAACTGGCCGCCGGATGCGGAGACTATCCGTGCCACCGTTGGCGAACTGGACCGGTTGGGAAGGATGGGGGTCCAGACCACGTTCTTCCGGCTCGGCAACGATCCCGGACTGGAACGCTTCATCCAGCGGATGGCCCGCCGCGTGGACGGCCGCGTGGTGGCGCCCGACGTCGGTGACCTGGGCGCGGCGGTGGTGGGCGAATACCTCCGGGCGCACGTTCGCAGCACCTACGCGGACGGTGACTGGTTCTGATGGCTTAGGCGGCCGCTTCGATGCCGGCCGCTTCACTTCTGGCGGCTTCGGCTGCGTTGAGGCGCTCCCGCTGGGGAACCACCACGTACTTGGGGTCGCGCGTTGACGCTTTTCCGGCCTCGAAGACACCGAACCGCAGCAGGGCTGAACCCGCAGCCACGGCGAGGCCGCCCACGACGCTGACGGTGCGCGAACGGTGCCCGCCGAGCGCCAGCCCCACCGCGCCGCCGATGCTGAAAGCCTTGGACAGACGCATCAACGTACCGCCCCGGCCCTCCCGCAGCGTCTCGGTGCTCAGGTGGCCGCTGCCTTCCATCCGCATGCTCATCACCGTTTCCAGCAGCGCACCTGCAACGGCCATCCGCCGTGCAGGACCGGCCTCCACCACGGGTGCCAGGGCGGCGGCGATGCCGCCGCCGGCAGCCGCGGCCGAACTGGCAAACACGAAGGGGAGGACCTCGTGGGCGTCATGCCAGGTGGGAACCGCGGTGTCTGCCAGCAACACGGCCGTGTACGTGGCCACCGCGGAGCCGCTGACAGCCGCGCTCAGGCCACATGCCCGTCCGGCCCCCGGGAACAGTCCGGTGAGGTTGGAAGCCGCACTCGCCCCGGCGAGCGGGCCGTAAACGGATAGGATCCACGAGCCCACGCTCATGGGCGAGGTGGGCTTGGCCACGCGCAGCATGTTCAGGAACCGTTCCGGCCGGCCCAGGTCATGCACCAGGGCCGCCGCGGACACCGAGATCGCGGTCAATGCCGTGAATTTGGCCCGGCGCTCCAAGGCGGGCCGCCCGCTGTATTGGGCGCCTGCGGCGAGCAGTGAGGAGGCGGCAGCCACGCCGCCGGCAAAGATGTACCCGGCGATGTCGGCTGCCTCCCACGTGGGTTCCTTGAGGATGGGGCGGCCATAGTAGGAGGTGAATTCCTCACGTTCCCGGCGCCGGCTCATTTCCTCGCTCCCCAGAAGACGACGGCGGCACCCGCGAGGAGCCCGGCGGCAGCACCGGCGGCCCGCCGCCACATGGCAGGCAGGTCCCGGGTGGTTACCACCGGGTCCGGCGGCAGCCCGTACGTTTCGGGTTCATCGAGCAGCAGGAAGAAGGCGCCGTCGCCGCCCACACCGCCGTCGGGATCCCTGCCGTAGAGCCGGGCCTCCTCCACACCCCGCTCATGGAGCTCCGCGACGCGGGCGTCGGCCCGTTCCCGGAGCTCATCGAGCTCGCCGTACTGGATGGACTGGGTGGGGCACGCCTTCGCGCAGGCAGGCTCTTCGCCGACGCCCAGCCGGTCGTAGCACATGGTGCATTTGAAGGCCCGGCCGTCGTCGGGCCGCTGGTCAATCACGCCGTAGGGGCAGGCTGAAACGCAGTACCCGCAGCCGTTGCAGATGTCCTGCTGGACCACCACCGTGCCGTGCTCGGTGCGGAACAGCGCACCGGTTGGGCACACATCCAGGCAGGCGGCGTTGGTGCAGTGCTTGCAGACGTCCGAGGACATGAGCCACTTGATGCCCTCGGTTCCGCCCGCCGCCGGAGCCGGAATCTTCTTCTCTATGAAGGCGACGTGCCGCCACGTGTCCGCGCTGAGCCTGGAGGTGTTGTCGAAGGACTCGCCGGTGAGTTCCAGCGGCCTGTCCGCCGGCAGCGAGTTCCACTCCTTGCAGGCCACCTCGCAGGCCTTGCAGCCGATGCACAGGCTGGTGTCGGTGAAGAAGCCCTTGCGCGCTTCACCGGGTGCTCCGATGGCGGGCATTCCCAACTGGGTGACGCTCATGCCTTGATTCCTTCCTGGCCTGTGTGCTCGTCGATTCCTGCCCGTTGGCGGTATTCCGCCACCAGAGACGGCAAGGCCGGACCCTGGGGCCGGCGCCCGGGACGGATGTCCACCGTCAATGCCTTGACCTCCTGGATGTGGACGTTCGGGTCCATGGCGATGGAGGAGAGTTCATTCATCGCATCGCCGCGGCTGAGTCCGTTGGGGCCCCAGTGGTAGGGCATCCCGATCTGGTGCACGGTCCGGCCCTGTACGGTGAGGGGCTTCATCCGACCCGTCACCAGGACCCGCGCCTCGATGGCTCCGCGGGCGGAGACCAGGGTGGCCCAGCCGTTGTTGGTCAGTCCCCGCTCGGCCGCCAGTTCCGGTGACACTTCGCAGAACGACTCCGGTTGCAGTTCGGCAAGGTAGGGCAGCCAGCGGGTCATGGCCCCGGCGGTAAAGTGCTCCGTGAGCCGGTAGGTGGTCAGCACGAACGGGTACACCTCCGCCCCGGGTTCCCGGCCACTGGGTTGGTACCGGTTGCCGTCATGCTTCAGGAGCTTCCGGACCGGGTTCCGGTTTTGGCCGTAGAGGGCATTGTCGAAGGGGGACTCCTGCGGTTCATAGTGCGTGGGGAGCGGCCCGTCGGTCAGGCCCGCAGGCGTGAAGAGCCAGCCCTTGCCGTCGGACTGCATGATGAAGGGGTCCACGCCGGAGAGGGCATCGGGGCCTTTGGCGTCCTCGTCGGGGCGGTAGGACGGTGGTTTGGTCGGCTCGCAGTCGGGGACGTCGTCGCCGGTCCATTTCCCGGCGTCCCCGTCCCACCAGATGAGCTTCTTCCGCTCGCTCCATGGCCGTCCCTCCGGATCGGCGGAGGCCCGGTTGTACAGTTCCCGGCGGTTGGCCGGCCATGCCCAGCCCCACTCGCGGCTGGAAATACTCTGCTCGGTGTGGGGTTTGCGCCGCGCTGCCTGGTTGACGCCGTCGGCGCGGCAGCCGCAGTAGATCCAGCAGCCGCAGGATGTGGAGCCGTCGTCCTTGAGTTCGGTGTAGGCCGAGAGCGGGCTGCCGTCCGCACCACGGCCGTTGATCTCGGCGAAAACCGCGTCTGCGTCCGGCTCGTCCTGGGTGCCGACGGTGGGGTAGTCCCACGTCAGGTCCAGGATGGGGCGGTCGACGTCGTCGCGCGAGTCCGCCAGCAGCTTCCGGATGCGGTTGCCAAGGTGCCAGATGAACCAGAGGTCGCTGCGGCGGTCGGCTTCCGGCTCCACGGCCTGCTCGCGCCATTGGACCAGGCGGTTGGTGTTGGTGAAGCTGCCGGCCTTTTCCGTGTGGGCTGCAGCGGGGAAGAAAAAGACTTCCGTGCCGATGTCCTCCGTGCGCATCTGGCCGGTAGCAATTTCCGGGCCGTCCTTCCACCACGTGGCGCTTTCAATCAGCGAGAAGTCGCGGACCACGAGCCAGTCGAGGTTGGCCATCCCGGCGCGCTGCAGGTGGGTGTTGGCGGAGCCGACGGCGGGGTTCTCACCCATGAGGAAATATCCCTTGCAGATTCCTTCCAGTTGCGCCATGACGGTGTCGTAGGTGCTGTGGCTGCCGGTGATCCGGGGAAGGTAGTCGAAGCAGTAGTCGTTGCCCGCGGTGGCAGCGTCCCCCCACCAGGCTTTGAGCAGGCTCACGGTGTAGGCGGACATGTTGGCCCAGAAGCCCTGCTTGGCGGAGTCCGCCTCCACGTACCCGGCCAGGTCCAGGTGCTGCTTGGCGTGCGGCATGGGCAGATAGCCGGGCAGCAGGTCGAAGAGGGTGGGGATGTCGCTGGAGCCCTGGATGCTGGCGTGCCCGCGGAGGGCCATGATCCCGCCACCGGGGCGGCCGATGTTGCCCAGCAGCAGTTGCAGGACCGACGCGGCCCGGATGTACTGCGTGCCGGTGGTGTGCTGCGTCCAGCCCACGGCGTAGGCGAAGGCCGTGGTCCGGTCCCGGCCTGAGTTGCTGGTGATGGCCTCTGCCACCTCCTCGAACAAGGCCCGCGGTACCCCGCACACCTGTTCCACCATCTCAGGGGTGTACCGCGAGTAATGCCGGCGCAGGACCTGGAACACGCAGCGCGGGTCCTGCAGTGTCTCGTCCCGGTGCCATTTTCCGGCCACGCCGGGGCCGCCGGAACCGTGGGACTGGGCGTGGGAGGATTCGCCAAGCCTGCTCCCTTCCTGCTCGTCGGCGTCCCGTTCACCGGAGGATGCAGCGGCGTAGCCGCCCTCGTACTGCCAGGTTTCGGTTTCATAGGAGGAATCGTCCGGGTTGAATCCGGAGAAGAGGCCGTCGAGGTCTTCGGTGTCGCGGAAGTCCTTGCTGAGGATGGTGGCGGCGTTGGTGTAGTTGACGACGTACTCGTGGAAGTAGGCGTCGTGGCCAATGACCCAGTTGATCAGGCCGCCCAGGAAGGCGATGTCCGTACCGGCGCGGATCGGAACGAACGTATCGGCCATGGCGCTGGTGCGCGAGAAGCGTGGATCCACGTGGATGATTTTTGCCCCGCGTTCCTTGGCTTCCATGACCCACTGGAATCCGACGGGGTGTGCTTCGGCGAAGTTGGATCCCTGGATGAGGATGCAGTCGGCGCGTTGCAGGTCCTGGAGGTAGGTGGTGGAGCCGCCCCGGCCGAAGCTCGTGCCAAGGCCCGCCACCGTCGAGCTGTGGCATACCCGGGCCTGGTTCTCCACCTGGACGATGCCCAGGGAAGTGAACAGCTTCTTGATCAGGTAGTTTTCTTCATTGTCCAAGGTGGCGCCGCCAAGGCTTGCGATGCCCATGCTGCGGCGGGTGCGGAGGCCATCGGATTCCCATTCCCAGGTCTTCCGGCGGGTGTCCACCACGCGTTGGGCCACCATGTCCATCGCTGTTTCGAGGTCGAGCCGTTCCCAATCAGTCCCGTGCGGGCGGCGGTACAGGACGTACTTTTCGCGGGAGTCCCCGGTGGTCAGCTGCAGCGAGGCCGAGCCCTTGGGGCACAACCGGCCCCGGCTGATGGGGGAGTCCGGGTTGCCCTCGATCTGGATGACTTTTTCGTCTTTGACGTAGACCCGCTGGGCGCACCCCACGGCGCAGTAGGGGCAGACTGAGGGGACCACGTGGTCCGCGGCGGTGATGCGGGGCGTGAGGTTTTCGGTGGCGGCCGACTTCACGGCATGATGTCTGCCCGTGGGATCGTTCTCGAGCAGCTGGCGCAACACGGGCCATTGCAGCGGATTCACCATGGGGCACCCCTTGTGGTCGTCGAATCGACATGCCTGTGGCACGGGTCACATGCACGTGAGGAAAATGCTAACAGGGGCTTAGCATTTCCGCACGGGTCGAAGGACGGGTCAACCGATTGGGTATCGCCACGCTCAGCGGTTCCGGTAGTAGTCCTTCCAGATCAGGCGATGGACCGGCAGCTTCCGCGGTATCGACCTCAGGCCGGGGATGAACGGCAGCAGCGTCAGCAGCGCGGTCAGCACGAACATCGTGGTCACAGCCAGTGCGTCGACGCTGGGGGAGGACTTGAACGGTTCCACCTGGTAGAGGAGCGAGAAGAGCCACAGCCAGGACTGACCCGGGGTATCGCCGGTCTCGTTCATGACGCCCCACTGGTCCCCGGACAGGTGCTGGCTTGCAGCAAGATCCGGGAAGTAGCCGCCATCTCCGAGGAACAGAAGGCTGCGCGTGTAGTCCATGTTGTAGAAGGTCCCACCGCCCTGGAGCACGCCGTCCAGGCTTCCTTGCCGCGCCATGTCAGCTAAAGCGCCGGTCAGCGCGGGGACCGGGCCGTAGGAGCCGTCCTCTACCTTGGCGGGGTCGTTATCGGGGGCCGCGGCGAGGGCATCGGAATAGGCGGATGCCCAGTCGGCGCGTTGCTGGTCCGTGGCGGCTGTCCAGTCAGCCAGGGCGGCCGGGGGCGATGGGAGCGACTCCAACGGGCCAATCACGAAGTCATGGGCGGTATCGACTGGAAGTCGGACGCCCGAGAGGCTTTGGAGGTCCACCGGACCAATCTTCTGCGATGCGTCCGGAGCGGAGTTGTACGGCGGCCCGTACCCTGCGGAGGCGGATGTTCCGGCCAGTTCCTTGGCCGCCGTTGCAACGAAGTCCGCCGGGGCGGAGGCGGCCCAGGATTTGAGGCTGACGCTGGGCTCATCAGGTGCACCGAAGAGTGCCGAGACGCCGAGTACCAGGAGTCCAACCACCACGACACCGATGGTGACTTCCTTGAGGAGGTCATATTCGCGGACACGGCCTGTCCACGGCCTGCCGGCAACGTCGTCCCTCTTCTGCCATGAGGTGGCGGCGCCCCTTGCCGATCACAGCGCTGCGTCCTTGGGTTCGGCTGATTTCCGAGGGGCGGCGGATCCCACCGGCCGGCCGGGCTCGGCAGGATGACCGGACTCCGGGCTGCTGTCGCGCAACTGGGCGTCGTCCTCGGTGGCTTCAAGCGGGGGCACGACGCCGTGGACCCGGACCAGCAGGACGTGGAGGACCACCACGGCCCCCACCGCCAAGGGCAGCAAGGTGATGTGCCACACGAAGATCTGTCCGAGGTCGGTCACGTTGAACCAGGCGCCGACCCCCACGGAGTTCAGCGCGTCCTTGGCTTCGAAGGCAATCCACTGCGAATCGAAGTTCGTTTGGAGGAGATAGCCGGTGAAGGCCGCCACGATGGAAACAACGAACGAGAGCATGCCCGTGATCCAGGTCAGGACCCGGCCACCACGCCAGGCCGCCATCCAGAACTTCAGCCAGAGGTGCACCACCATGAAGATGAAGAACAGTTCCACGCTCCACAAGTGGCTGCTGTTGACGAAGCCGCCGAGTGAGGAAACGTGATACCACTGGGGCCCGTTCAGTCCCAGCACCACCCCCGAAACGATGATCCACACCAGCGAAGCGACAGCCCCCATCCCGAAGACATAGGCCCACGACATCACATAGCTTGGCTGGTCCTCGGGCAGGAGCTTGTCCGGGGGAAGCTTCCCCAACAACCATCTGCGGGCCTTTCCCGTCCACGTATGAGCGTCGGCGTCCTGCCCCGGCATGCCGGGCGCCGGCTTGGCCCGGGTGCTCACTTCCGCCCCCTCCCACCGGGAAACGGCAGGACGAGGGCCAGGACGAACAGAATGACCATCACTGCGATCACCACGAGGTTTCCCGACTGGATGGTGAAGCCGTCCCAGCCAAAATAGGTTCCGGCACCCACCGTCGCCGCGCCCTTGACTAGCCACCTGGCCATGGAATCCTCGATTCTGTATAGGTCCCCGGGGTGGAGTCCACCACGGCCAAATGTCCATCGCTAGAGTCATTCGTCCCTGCATCTGCGATGTCCCGCCCGGGCGGGGCCCTTGTCAGCCCCGGCGCGCTTCCGGCGTCGTTCGTTCCCGCGGACGCCGTGTATACGCGCGGCATAGTCAATGCCATACTGCGGTGATGAAGATGACCACCTGGTGGCCGCTGGTCGGTGCGGAAACGCGCGCCTGGCTCATTGAACACAACGGTGAGACCTTGCCGCCCCCTGTTGTCACGGAGATCATGGCCGTCACCGGTGGCTCGACCGATCCTGAATGGTGGGCGGGAGAATCAGCTGACCGTCCCCGGCTTACCGACGGGGCCGTGGATTGGATCGAGGCTGTCGCCAACGGCGAGGAGCCCCCCGTCGGCTGACGCTGCTCCTTGGAAGGTCCAGGGGGAGTAGTCGAAGTTCAGGTCAGGGTCGGCGTTCATGATGTCTCCACGGAAGGCCTGGGGCCGGGAAGGTACGGCGGGTCGGCGTCGTTGGCTCCGGACGGGCCGGGCCAGTGGCGCCGGAACCACCGCGCCGCGGATCCGAGCGCTTCGTCCAGGCGGGGTGCGTCGGGGTGCCACGCTTTCTCCCACTCCAGGCAGACGGGGCCGGCGTAGCCGGCGTCCCGGAGCAGTCCCGCAAAGGCGTCGACGGGGAGGGTACCGGTGCCGATGAGCGCCGGGGTCCGGCTGGCGGGCAGCCGGGCGTCCTTGACCTGGACGCTGCCCGGTCCTTGGCTGAGCCAGGGGTGCAGGGCCCGCCACGTTTCGTCGAGGGTTTCACCGACCCGCCACGGGTGCATGAGGTCCCATACTGCGCCCACCGGCCCGTCGACCATATCCAGGATGGCGGCGATGTCGCTGCCGCGGGGGTGGGAATCATGCGTTTCAAGCGCCGGGTACGTTCCCAGGTCCCGGGCCAGGCGGACGACGGCGTTGAGCCGCCCGGCTGCCAAGGCGTTGCTTTCCTGTCTGGGTTGGACGGTTTCGGGAACCCGGTGGTACCCGCAAGGGTGTGCAGGGGCGCCGGGGAACACCCTGACGGCCGGCGCGCCGAGATCATGGGCGAGGATCAATGCCGCTTCCAGCGCTCCCACCACCAGGTCATCGGCAGCCGGTTCCGCGACCCTGATGTAGCTGGCCACTCCGGTTACGGCCAGGCCGGCACCCTCGATCCTGGACCGGAGTTCCGAACGTTCGCGCCGGGTCATGGCCGGGCCGGCGATCTCGCCGCTGCCCAGCCGCAGCTCCACGCCCCGTGCAGCCTGCCCGGCCAGCCAGGACAGGACCGTTTCCAGGCTTTCGCCGGGTGCCCCAAGCGTTGACACCGTCAGTATGGGTTGGATCTCCTCCGGGCGGTGCATTTGTCTTCCTGGCTGGTCGCGGGCACTAATAACGTTTCAACCCTGACGCACGGGTCGCCGCGGGGTCAACGGTATGCGCCGATTCGATCAGACTCGGTCACCGGCCCCTGCCGCGGTCCGCAGGCGCCGGCATTACTGCAGGACCACCACTTCTGTTTTATAGGCCTGGGACGAGGCCATACTTCCGCGGAACCAGCAGACAGCGTGCACGGACGGATCCCCGGGCGGGACCATAGGCCGGAGATTGTCCACCGTGGAGCCTGCGGTTACCGCTTCCCAATCAAAGGTGGCACCGCCATCCAGCGTCCGGCCCCGGTAAATCTCGTAGTGTTCGGTGGCCTGCCCGGTCCGCGGGTTGACCGGAGTGGAGATGTACACCTGGTCCAGATCATGCGGATCCACCGCGCCCAGGCCCGTGTAGTCCTGTTCGTGCGGCAGCAGCGCCGCGCCTGCGGCCGCCAGCGGGTAAAGATTCCACTGCGTCCCGTCGAAGCGGGCGTACAGCAGGCGGTGATCATCGACGTCGAGCGGCTGCTCCCGCTGGAGCGGGCCGTTGACGTCGTTGGCACGGCAGCTGATGATGGCGGCCAGGTCCTGCCCGCGGCCGCGCAGGTCCACGGTCCAGCCGTGGGTAAGGATGTCGCCGCCAATTTCCATGCCTGCCGCGAACACTGTGGTCAGGGCAGCCTGGTTGATCCCCGGGGAGCCGATCAGCGGCTTGCTGACCACCCGCCCCTGGGCGTCGTGCAGGGCGTCGTCACGGAGGTAGCCGTGGTAGATGCTGTTGTTGAAGTCCCGCGGGTGGTGGTCCGTGGTGATGAGGTCGATGCGGTCCGTGCCGTTTCCGCGGTAGCGGGTGTAGCCGTTGACGTAGCCAATCTTGGGACGGGTGAAGAGTTTTCCGCCGAACCGCCACGTGGTGCCGTCATCCTCCGACACCATGAGGCTGGGGTCATCGTTGATGGCACGGACAAAGTTGTACACCCGGGACTCCGCAGCGAGCCGGTGCAGGTTCGAGTAGGTTGCGCCGCGGCCGCCGGCCAGCCCGGTCCAGTCGAAGTGTCCTTCCGGGCCCCATTCAGAGGCGTCATGTGGCCGGGTGGAGATCCGCCAGCGGGAATAGTTGTCCGTCTTGTGTTTGGCGTACATCGCCAGGTAACGGCCGTCAGGCCTGATGAGGAGCGCCGGGGCGTTGTGGTCGTCCGGCTCCAGCCTCCGGTGGACAACGTGGACCTGGCTGTCCCCGGTGGCGAGGTCCAGGACCGCGATCTCGATGTTCCCGCCCCGGCTGTCACCGCCGGCGCCTTCGGGAGCGGCCACGGAACCGACCAGCAGGGTGTTATTGGCCGGATCCACCAAGGCCCGTTCGTCCTGGAACCAGCACCAGGCTCCGTTGTCATTGATGGTGGTTTGCCTGCCGGTCATCGGAATCCTGCTCTCGTTGCGGGGTGGGTTCCACCGGTGAACGCGCCGCCCGGCGCCAGCCACGGAGCGGTCAAGGACTGTGTGGTTGGACCATATGGAAGTATCGGGGCCGCCGGGTCGGGTGGTCAAGGGCGGGGCCGAAACCGGTCTGATTCGAACGTCCAGCCAGTCCGCGACTTTTCCGGACAAAATACTTGAAGCTTGAACTACTGCAGATTACACTTACTTTAATCTTCAACCATTTATGATGATCGCCGAGGCCCGCAATGACCGCAATTGCCCATTCCGCACCGCATTTCTCCGCCCTGCCAGCTGCTGCCGTCCGCAGCCGGGTCAGCGTCCCGCTCCGGTTCGCCGACGGCTACGGCACCTCCGCCGACGTCATGACCTTCCATGGCCTGGTGGACGGCCGGGAACACCTGCTGCTGGCCCTGGGCGACTGGGAACAAGCACTGCTGGGCGGCGTCACTGCGCCGCTGGTCCGGCCGCACAGTGAATGCATGACAGGTGACGTTTTTGGCAGCGAGCGCTGCGACTGTGGACCGCAGCTCCGGGAAGCCGTTGAACGCATTGCCGCCACCGGGGGATTCCTGCTGTACCTCCGCCAGGAAGGCCGCGGCATTGGCCTCTACTCGAAACTCGATGCCTACGCCCTGCAGGACCAAGGCCTGGACACGTACGACGCCAACCTCGCGCTTGGCCATGGCGAGGATGAGCGGGATTACACGGCGGCAGCCCAGATGCTCAACGCTCTGGGCGCCACCTCAGTCAGGCTGTTGAGCAACAATCCCGACAAGGCTGCGCAGCTGGCCGCGCTCGGCATCGCCATTAGCGAAATGATCCCCACCGCCGTCCACCTCTCCGAATCCAACTCCCGCTACCTCGCCGCCAAGCGGGACCGGACCGGACACACGCTGGAGCTCGGCCAGGCCGCCGTCGTCCGCACGGCGCCGGCCGGTTCCCGCCATACTCCCGGCCACGTGGGCATGCTGGGCCGCGTGGAGGCCCTGGTCCCCGGCCTGCGGGCCAGGGCGGAGGAGACCGAGCGGCAGCGCCGCCTCCCGGAAGAGACGATGCGGGAACTGCGGGCCGCCGGAATCTTCCATCTCCTGGCACCGGCAGGCGTTGGCGGATACGGCCTGGGCGCGCAGACTTACGGCGAAGCCATCAGGGGCCTCGCCCGGGGTTGCGCCTCCACGGCCTGGACCGCCGGGCACCTGGCCGAGCATGCCTGGATGCTGGCGCACTGGCCCCGGAAGGTACAGGACGAGGTCTTTGCCGGTGGCCTGATGCCGCTCGCCGCCGCAACCAGTGCCCCCTTAGGTTCGGCGCGCAAGGCGCCCGGCGGCTATGCCATTTCGGGCCACTGGAGCTTCGCCTCGGGCATCATGCACTCGGAATGGGCCCTGTTGGCGGTGCAACGTGAAGGCGTCCGGTTGCAGGCGCTCGTTCCGCTGGCAGACCTGGAACTGGTGGACGCCTGGCATACGGACGGGCTAAGGGGAACCGGCAGCAACGACCTGCGCGCGGACTCGCTCTTCGTTCCGGCGGACCGGGTCATGGACTGGACCGTGCTCAGCGGCCCGGGCAACCCCGGCGCCCGGCTCCATCCGGAACCCCTTATCTCCGCACCGATGTCCACTTTGCTGAACCTGGTGGCCCCGGCCACGGCCCTTGGCTCCGCGGAGTATGCCCTGGAGCTGTTCCGGGACCAGCTGCTGCGCCAGAAGGAAAAGAACGGCATTCGCACCCGTCAAGCAGACTATGTCCCGGCGCAAACCCGCTACGCCAAGGCTTCCGGGCTCGTGGCCACTGCCCAGCTGCACTGGCAGGCGGCGTTGTCCCTGCTGGGCGCGGAAGGCCCGGCGGCGTCGGGACTGGCAGCGCGGGAGCGGGCCTCGTTCCGGCTGTCGCTTGCCCTCAGCGCGGAGGCAGCCCAGGAGGCGGTCCGGCTCGCCGTCGCCGGATCGGGCGGCAGTGTCCACCGGCTGTCCCATCCGCTGCAGCGCATCCAGCGCGACGTCAGCGTGCTCCTGAGCCATCCCACGCTGGGCATCGACCCCATCCTGGAGCAGGCGGGCCGGGGCCTGCTGGGCATGGAATTCACCACCCCGTCCTTCTAGCGCGCGCAGCATCCGCAGCCGGGTGCAGCCCCGGAAGCCAAATCCGTGTCAGGATCAGGTATGCCCCGGCGACTGATGCTGCTCGACACTGCCTCCCTGTACTTCCGTGCCTTCTACGGCCTTCCGGACAGCATCCGGCGGCCGGACGGTACGCCGGTAAATGCCGTCCGCGGCCTGCTGGACATGATCGCGCGGCTCACCACCGACTACCAGGCAACCCACCTTGTGGCCTGCTGGGACAACGACTGGAGGCCGCAGTGGCGGGTGGACCTGATCCCCACCTACAAGGCCCACCGCGTGGCGGAGGCCGTACCGGGCGGGACCGACGTCGAGGTGGTTCCCGAGGGCCTGGAGGCCCAATTGCCCATGATCCGCCGGACCCTGGAGCTCGCCGGCATCGCCATCGTGGGGGCAGCCGAACATGAGGCCGACGACGTCGTGGGCACCTATGCCAGCCATGCCGCCTTCCCGGTGGACGTGGTCACGGGGGACCGGGACCTGTTCCAGGTGTGCGACGACGAACGCAACGTCCGGGTCATCTACACGGCGCGCGGCATGAAGAACCTCGAGGTCGTCACCGAGGAAACGGTGGTGGCCAAATACAAGGTCCTGCCCCAGCAGTACGCCGACTACGCCACTCTGCGCGGGGATGCCTCCGACGGGCTGCCCGGCGTTGCCGGGATCGGTGAGAAGACAGCCTCATCCCTGCTGCTGAAGTACGGCACCCTCGAAGGGCTGCTGGCAGCGGCGGATGAGCCCGGCCCCGGGGTATCCGGTCCGGTCCGGGCCAGGCTGGAAGCCGCCGCCGAATACCTGGAAGCAGCCCCCGCCGTCGTACGCCTGGTCCGCACCCTGGAGCTGCCCACCCTCGACGAGGCGGGCGCCCAGCTGCGGCCCGTGACCGGCGACCGCAGGGCCGAGCTGGAGCAGTTGGCCGCCGAGTGGAACCTCGGCGGCTCCGTCCGCCGGCTGCTGGCCGCACTGGACCAGCACTCCTGAAGGACACGCCGGGTCCTGCGTGGGCTGAGCCAGGAAGACCATTTGTTGCGTTAAGCGGAGACATGCTGGACGTCCCGGAGCGTGGTTCGATGACGCCGGGTGTACGGCCCGTGACATTTCGTTGCGGCGCGCGTCGGCGCATGTCAGAGGGCTTGTACGCGCCAATTCGCTGGTGGTTTGGTGAGGTAACGATCCAAACGAGAGGCCATATCATGACTGCCACACCAGATCTCGCTCCGCGCCGGCTTCGGGATATTTTTGGAACCTTTGCCAGCGGCCTGACGGTAATTACCGGTTCCGCCCCTGAGGGGCCGGCCGGCTTTACCTGCCAGTCATTCGCGTCCCTGTCCCTTGAGCCGGCGCTCGTCACCTTCAGTCCGGCGCGTACGTCCACCACGTGGCCTGTGCTGCGCCGTGCCGGCTCCTTCACCATCAACATCCTCCCGGCCGAACACCAGCACCTTGCGGGGCAGTTCGCCCGCTCGGGGGCGGACAAATTCGCCGGGGTCACCTACAGGTCGTCGCCCCTGGGCAACCCCGTCCTGGATGACGCGCTTGCCTGGCTCGACTGTGAACTGCACGCAGAGCACGACGGCGGCGACCACACCATCGTGGTGGCTGCGGTGCGGGATCTGGATGCCCGGGTGGACGCTGAGCCCTTGTTGTTCTTCAAGGGGCGCTACGCAGGGATCGCGCCGGCGGAGCGCCTGCTGGAAGCCGCGGGCTGACCGGTCACTTCGGTTCTTGGGCGCGGCTGCCATCCGGGTGGCAACCGTCCGTGCTGTTGATTCAATCCCGTCAAGTAGTAAGCTTGCTGAGCAATACAAGTAAGTGTGCTGACTAAATGGGATGGAGCAGGAGCCATGGGCGTGATCTTAGGGACGGCCCTGTCGGTGATGCTGACCGTTGGCGGCGTGGCGGTCGCAGCGGAGGGCGGCCCGGGAGCCGTGCAGCACTACACGGCAGGACACGTGCTCCTCGGGATGGGGATCGGCCTGTTCCTCACCACCTTGATCCGCGCAGGCGCGCGCCATGTCCTGGCGCGGTCAACCTCCACTTCGCGGGGGACGCAGGCACCGCAGGACTGTGCGGGCCCCGGCACCGTAACCGTCCTGCCCCTGCGGGCCGCATCCGTCGTCCCGCTCCGGGGCCGGCATGCGGCCTGATCGCGGGCCCGTCACCGGGAGCGACCCTGCTTTGGCGTCGCGCTCTGAGGGCGCCGTGCCCGGCCGCCGCCGCGGAATGCGTGTCCTGATCCTCGTGTGCATCGCCGTCGCGGCCTCGCTGGTTGCAGGGGCAGCGGCCATCGGTCCCGGGCGCACCGACCAAAGCCTGCTGCGCGGATTCCAAATCCGGGTGCTGGGCATCAGCCAGGCGGCGGCCGAAAACAGGCTGGACGGCGCCTTGGCCGCGCTCCAGGCACTGGAGAATGACCTTGGCAAGGCGGCGGCGGACGGGCGGCTTTCGGCCGAGCGGTACAACGGTATCGAAAGCGCATTGGCCTCAGTCCGTGCTGACATCACAGCGCAGGTGGCGGCAGCGGCGCCTCCCGAAGCATCAGGGGCTGATGCAGCGGCGGCCGATCTGTCCGGGGCGCCGGTGGATACCGGGCCCGTTCCTGCTGAACCTGCCGTGGCAGCCGTCGCGCCGGAACCTGTGGCCGCCCCCGACGCTCCGGGAGCAGCGCGTTCGAACACGGCGAAGGAAGCCAAGGGCAAGGCTAAGGGCCAAGGCAAGCCCTGACCCTGGCGCCAGCGAGCCCTTCCCGGTCAGGGGAGAATGGACGGATGACTCCTCCTGGCGGACACCCCGACGACGGCTTTGACCTCGGTGCCATTGGCGCCGGGCTTGCCTTCGCGGCGTCCCTCCCCGGGTTGAGGGAGGCGCTTGAAACCGGCCCCGGGGCCGCCGCCGTCGTGCAGGCCCCGCCGGGAACAGGAAAGACCACCCTCGTCCCGCCGCTGCTGGCCAACCTTGTTGGTCGCCCGTCGCGCCGCGTCATTGTCACCCAGCCGCGGCGCGTCGCGGCCCGGGCAGCAGCCCGGCGGCTCTCGGAACTTGACGGCAGCCGGGCTGCCGGGCGCGTGGGCTACACGGTCCGCGGCGAACGCCGCGCGGGGCCGGACACCCGGATTGAGTTCGTCACCCCCGGCATCCTGCTGCGCCGCCTGCTGGGGGACCCGGGGCTGGACGGGACGGCCGCCGTCGTCCTGGACGAGGTGCACGAACGCGGCCTCGAAACTGACCTCCTGGTTGGCATGCTCGCCGAGGTCCGCGAGCTGCGCGGCGACCTTGCCGTCGTCGCCATGTCCGCCACCCTCGACGCACCACGGTTCGCTGCGCTGCTGGGCACCTCCGGCGGCCCGGTGCCCGTGGTGGACTGCCCGTCGGTGCACTACCCGCTCGAGGTGCAATGGGTCCCGGCACAAGCGCCGCGCCTTGACGCCAGGGGAGTGACGCGGGCATTTCTTGACCAAGTCGCCGCCACTGCCGTGGAGGCCCACGCCGCGACGGACAGCTCCGTGGACGCCCTCGTGTTCGTTCCGGGGGCCCGGGAGGTCTCCCACGTGGCCGCGGCCCTGCGTGGCAGGCTGGGCAGCGGTGTGGATGTCCTGGAACTGCACGGCCAGGTGGGTTCGGCGGAGCAGGACAGGGCGGTGTCCGGACGCCGACCTGGCGGCAGCCCAAGGATCATCGTCTCCACGGACCTCGCCGAGTCTTCCCTGACGGTACCCGGCGTACGGTTGGTCATCGATTCCGGCCTGGCCCGGGAGCCGAGGCGCGACTCGGGCCGCGGGATGAGCGGGCTGGTTACGGTGTCCTGTTCCCGGGCATCCGCCGAACAGCGCGCCGGACGCGCCGCCCGGCAGGGCCCGGGCACGGTGGTGCGCTGCTACAGCCAGCAGGCCTATGGTGCAGCACCGGCGCACGTCACGCCGGAAATCAACGTTGCGGATCTGACCAGCGCCGCACTGACCCTGGCCTGCTGGGGCTCACCCGGCGGGGAGGGCTTGCCCCTGCCGGATGCGCCGCCCCGGCAGGCCATGGACGACGCCGTCGAGGTCCTTCGGGAGCTTGGCGCCGTGTCCGACGACGGCCACGTGACGGCGGAGGGCCGGCTCCTCGCCGCAGTACCCGCCGATCCCCGGCTGGCCCGGGCGTTGCTTGAAGGCGCCGCCTCCGCCGGGAACCGGCTGGCCGCCGAGGTGGTGGCTGCACTCTCCGGGGACCACCGCGCGCCCGGTGCGGACCTGCCCCGCCTCCTGTCCCAGCTCCGGGCCGACCCCGGGCCCGCCGGCCGGCGTTGGGCCGAGGAAACCAAACGCCTTGCGTCCCTGGCCCGCCGGCAGCCGGACGGCCGTGCCCCGGTTCCTCCGGCCTTGCCCGGCCAGGGCGAAGCTGTTGGTGCCGTCGTCGCCCTCGCCTATCCCGACCGCGTGGCACGCCGCGTGCCTGGCAGCGAGGGGTCCGGGCAGTACCTGTTCACGTCGGGCACCCGGGCGGGACTCCCCGGAGGCAGTACCCTGTCAGGCCACGAATGGCTGGCCGTGGCCGAAGTTTCGCGGGCGGAGGGCCGGGATGCGGCCGGAACCGGTGCCGTGATCCGCGCCGCAGCACCCCTATCCGCCACCATGGCCGAAACGGCGGCCGCGCACCTGCTGGCCGATGCCGTGGACACGCACTTCAACGCAGGGCGCCTGACGGCCCGCAAAACCAAGCGGCTGGGTGCGATCGTGCTGTCCTCGACACCGGTGCGTCCCACAGCGGCCCAGGGCAGGACAGCGGTGGCAGCCGCTTTCCAGTCGGGCGGGCTGGCAGCCCTTTCGTGGCCGACGGCGGCGGCCTCCTTCCGGAGCCGGCTCGCCTTCCTGCACCACCAGGTGGGGGAGCCGTGGCCCGATGTCTCGGATGCGGCGCTGCTGGCCCGGCTGGAAGAGTGGCTGGGAACCGGGTTGGAAGCCCTCGCCGCCGGGGCGTCGGTGGATTCCCTTGACTTGGCCGGGGCGCTGCGCGGGCTGCTTCCCTGGCCCGAGGCCGCCAGGCTTGACGAACTCGCCCCGGAATGGCTTGACGTGCCCAGCGGTTCGCGGATCCGGATCGAGTACCCGGGAGCCGGGTGACGGCGGCGCCGCGCCCGTAGTGGCGGTGAAACTCCAGGAGTGCTTCGGGCTGGCCGAATCACCGCGGTTGGCCGGCGGCAGGGTGCCGGTGCTCTTCCACCTGCTGTCCCCGGCCCGCCGCCCGCTGGCCGTCACGGATGACCTGACCTCCTTCTGGTCCGGCCCGTACGCCCAGGTGCGCACCGAAATGCGGGGCCGCTACCCCAAGCACCCCTGGCCGGAGGATCCATGGTCAGCCCCGGCCACCGCACGCGCCAAACAGCGCAGCTAGCGCCGGCTACCGGCGGTGCACAGCGCCCGCGGCCTGCCCGTGAGATCTCCGATACACAGCCGAAACCTCTTGTCGCCGTGGTGAAACATCCGCTGGCTAGGCTCCTTGCTACATGGACGGCGTTGTCCATTCACCACCAGGAAGGACGGAACCATGTTTCTCTTGAACAGCCTGAACCTTTTGCTCGATGTCCGGCGCGGCGACGACGGCCGGCGCCACGAGGGCCAGTCGGGGGAAGCCGCCACGGCGGGTGCTTTCCCTGCCGGGCAGCTCACCTCCGCTGCGTGGGAGGGCTGGTGGCACGAGGACGCCGCTTAGCGTCCTAGGCGTGCGCGGCGATAAACCGGGCCACCGATGCCGCCAAGGACGCGCCCACTTCATCGGCAGGCCGCTTCCTGCCCGCCACCGCAAAGGAGTGGTCGCCGCCCTCCACCCACTCCAGCGCGGCTGTTGGTCCAATCCGCGACACAACGCCTGACAGGAGGGCCGGTGTGGCAAACGTGTCGCGGGTTCCCTGCAGGAACAACATGGGCGTGGCCATGCCATACAAGTGTTCGTCCCGGAGTTTCTCCGGCTTGCCGGGAGGATGCAGCGGGTAGCCCAAATACACCAGGCCCGCTGCGTCCATCCCCTCGGCAACAGCCATGGACGCCATCCGGCCGCCAAAGGATTTCCCCGCTGCCCAGATGGTTCCGGGATCCCCATGGGCTTCAGCCTGGGGTCGAGGCAGCGGCCATCGCGGCCCGCCACGCGGCGATGGCTGCCGGCGGGCGGTCAGGGAACTTCCGCCCCGCCTCCCGGTAAGGGAAGTTGAAGCGCAGCGTCGCCAGGCCCAGGGAGTTCAGGGCATCCGTGAACCCGCGTAGAAACGGGTGGTCCATCCCGGCGCCCGCGCCGTGCGCCACTACAACTGTTGCCGTGGGATTCTCCGGGCGTGCGTAGCTGGCCGAAAACGTTGCGTCACCTGCGGTG
This sequence comes from Arthrobacter sp. SLBN-112, assembly GCF_030944625.1. Classification (NCBI taxonomy): domain Bacteria; kingdom Bacillati; phylum Actinomycetota; class Actinomycetes; order Micrococcales; family Micrococcaceae; genus Arthrobacter; species Arthrobacter sp. SLBN-112. The sequence continues at coordinate 3,107,797 of NZ_JAUSXY010000001.1, read as the reverse complement.
ATGACGAGCTGCTGGTCGTCGTGGGGCATGGGTCCATCATGCCTGAGCGCAGCCGCATATGCCGGTCCGCGCCCGCGGCCGGGTGTACGTTGTCCCCATGGCGAGTGAACAAACCACCATCACGGTTCCCGGTCCCGAAGGTCCGCGCGAAATGCGCATTTCCAGTCCAAGCCGCGTTCTCTGGCCCGACCTCGGATTGACCAAACTGGACCTGGTGAACTACATCTGCGACGTCGGCGGGGCGTTCATCGCAGCGAACGGAGACCGGCCGGTGGCGCTGCAGAGGTTCTCCGGCAACATCGACGGCGAGCAGTTCTTCTCCAAGAATCCGCCCAAGGGCACCCCCGACTTCATCCGCTCCGTGAAAGTCGTCTACCCCAGCGCCAGGTCCCACCCGCAACTGGTGTTGGACGAGCCCGCGGCCGCCGTCTGGGCCGTCCAGATGAACACGGTGGTGTTCCACCCCTGGCCGTCCCGGGCAGAAAACACCGACAACCCGGACCAACTGCGCATCGACCTTGACCCGCAACCCGGAACAGACTTCGGCGACGCCGTCCCCGCCGCCCTGGTCCTCAAGGACGTCCTCGCCGAAGCGGGCCTTACCGGCTTCATCAAGACCTCCGGAAACCGCGGCCTGCACGTCTACGCACCCATCGAACCAACCCGCGAGTTCCTCGATGTCCGCCACGCCGTCATCGCCGCGGCCCGTGAAGTTGAGCGCCGCATCCCGGACAAGGTCACTACCGCCTGGTGGAAGGAAGAACGGGGGCGCCGGGTGTTCCTCGACTTCAACCAGGCCAACCGTGACCGCACCATCGCGGGCGCCTACAGCCCGCGCGCGCTGCCGCACGCCCCGGTGTCCTGCCCCATCACCTGGGCGGAACTGGAACACGCCGATCCGAAGGACTTCACCGTCCTCACCGTCCCGGAGCGGCTGAAGACCGTCGGCGACCCCTGGGCTGACTTCCACGCCAACCCCGGCACCATCGACACCCTGCTGGAGTGGTGGGACCGCGACTGCAAGGACGGCCTGGGGGAGATGCCCTTCCCGCCGGACTACCCCAAGATGCCGGGCGAACCGCCCAGGGTGCAGCCCAGCCGGGCGCGCAAACAGGACTGACGGCACCGTCCCAAGGGCACCGTCTACAACGGCCCCCGTGGCAGGGGAGGCCGTTACTCGAAGCGGGACGCGTCGCCCATGCCGTGCCGGACAACTTCCGCCACGCCACTGGAGAAATCCACCACGGTGGTGGGCTCGGCTCCGCAGTCCCCGGCGTCGATCACGGCATCCACCTGATGGTCCAGCCGCTCCTTGATCTCCCAGCCCACGGTCAGCGGGTCCTCCTCGTCCGGCAGCAGGAGCGTGCTGGAAAGCAGGGGCTCACCGAGTTCGGCAAGGAGCGCCTGGACCACCCGGTTATCCGGAATCCGTACCCCCACTGTTTTCTTCTTCGGGTGGAGCAGGCGCTTCGGAACCTCCTTGGTGGCAGGGAGGATGAACGTGTAGCTGCCCGGAGTGACGGCCTTGATGCTGCGGAAGACGTCGTTTCCAATGTTCACGAGCTGTCCCAACTGGGCAAAATCCCGGCACACGAGCGTGAAATGGTGCTTGTCATCCAGGTGGCGGATGCTCCGGATGCGGTCCAGGGCCTCCTTGTTGCCCATCTGGGCGCCCAGGGCATAGCAGGAGTCCGTGGGGTAGGCGATCAGGCCGCCGTCGCGAATGATTTTGACTGCCTGCGCAATGGCGCGCGGCTGGGGGTCGTGCGGGTGAACATCAAAGAATCTGGCCATGACCCGAGCCTACGTTCCCGGGGCCGCGCCGCACCATCTCCGGGGTGTCCGGGCTGTCTTTCCGGGTCCGTGAAACACGGGATGAACAGGGGAGGCATCCCCTACCGGGCCAGGGCCGGATCGGGCAGGATGGAGTCTGCACCCGTTCCGGTCACGTGAAGGAGAACCCGCTATGCCCACCATCCTCAATCCCTACCTGAGCTTCCGGGACAACGCCCGCGAGGCAATGAACTTCTACCAGTCCGTCTTCGGCGGCGAACTGACGATGAGCACGTTTGCCGACTTCCAGGCCAGCGACGATCCTGCCGAAGCCGAGAAGATCATGCACGGCATGCTCACCACCACGCAGGGCATGGTGCTCATGGGCGCCGACACCCCCAACAGCATGGAATACCACCCGGGTTCGTCGATTTCCGTTTCCCTCAGCGGCGACAACGAAGCAGAGCTCCGCGGCTACTACGAGAAGCTCAGCGGCGGGGGCGGCACGGTGACAGTCCCCATGGAAAAGGCGCCCTGGGGCGACGTTTTCGGCATGTGCAGCGACCGGTTTGGCGTGTCCTGGCTGGTCAACGTCAACGGCGCCCAAGCCACACAGGCTCCCTGAGCGGCGGCCCCTGCAGGCCGTGGCTGGGACGGCAGGCCACCGCTGTCCCCGCCACGGCCTGCTGAATCCACCCCGCCCAACTCCTTGAGGCGGGCCCCTCATCCTGCGAGGATGGACACGTGAGTCCACTTATGGATTTTCTTGCCGACAAGTGGTGGCTGGTTTTCCCGCTGATGGCGTTCGCCGGCCGTTGGGCCGGCGGCTGGCGCCGAGCCGCAGACCGGCGTCACCGGCGCCGGGTTGAACTGTACAACCTCAAGAACCGGGCGCGCGAAGCCGAGAGGGCGTCCACGGCCGAGGTGCGGGCGCTGATGGCTGCCCATGACGCCACCAACAAACGGTGGCTGGACTACGAACTCGATGTCGGCAAGCTCATCGACTTTCCGCTCATGACGGACGTCCGTGAGCCTCTTACGGTCGCCTTCCTGCGTGCTAAGCGGGAAGCAGACGGCCAGCGGCCGGCATCCGCCGCGGACCTCACCTCTGTGACCGGCCTTGAAGCGTACCGGCAGGCCGTCAATAACTTCGCGGTGGCGCTGGACGTGGCGGAACGGGAAGCCAAGCGGATCAGGGACAGCAAGTTCAGCGGTCCCGAACGTGAACGGCTGGCCACGGCACGGAAGCTGCTGATGATTGCGGAGAACCAGGCGGCGACGCCCGCCGAACGCCAGGCAGCCTACAAGCGGGCCCGGCGGGAACTGGACGGCCTGATCGTCCTGCCGGATGTGACCGTCGCCGCCATCGAGGAGAAGATCGCCCCGGAACTGGACGCGCCGCCCCGGCCGGCGCAGTTCCACCAGGGCTGACACCGCGGTGTACGGCACGCGCCTCGTCTCGGCCGCGTTGCCGCGGAATTGCGTCCGCCGGAAGGGGACTGCCGCTCGTTTTCCGGGCCCGGCCACTGTTTTGTCCTCATGCCGGGGACGCGTACGATCGATAAGGTTTCCCGCCGGTCTTGGCCCCCGCCGCAAGTCATTCCACGCAAACTGCTGGTGAACTATGCTGTGCAAGGCAGCCTGGTAGGAGAAACTGCTGAACGTCGACTCTGCAGATTGGGCAACAGGTGGATATCACCTTCATGGTGGCGCTGGTCATAGCACTGGCACTATTTTTCGACTTCACGAACGGGTTCCACGACACCGCAAACGCCATGGCCACACCCATCGCAACGGGCGCCATCAAACCGCGGACAGCGGTGGCCCTGGCTGCCGTCCTGAACCTGGTGGGCGCCTTCCTCTCAACAGAGGTGGCCAAGACGGTGTCGGGCGGAATCATCCGCGAAGGATCCGGAGGCGTGCAGATCACCCCGGAGATCATCTTTGCCGGACTCATGGGAGCCGTCCTGTGGAACATGGTCACCTGGCTCAAGGGCCTGCCCTCCAGCTCATCGCATGCACTCTTCGGGGGCTTGATCGGCGCCGCCGTGGTCGGGGCAGGATTCAGCTCCGTCAACTTCGAGAGCCTGCTGCAGAAGGTCATCCTTCCCGCCGTCTTTGCCCCGGTCATAGCCGGCCTTGCAGCCTATGTGTGTACCCGCTTGGCCTACGCGCTCACCGCCCGCCACGATCCTGAGACGGGCAACAAGCTCACCCAGAAGCGTGGCGGCTTCCGCACCGGCCAGATCTTCACCTCCAGCCTGGTGGCCCTTGCCCACGGCACCAATGATGCCCAGAAGACCATGGGCATCATCACCCTGGTCCTGATCGCCGCCGGCAGCCAGGCTCCCGGCTCGGGTCCGCAGCTCTGGGTCATCACGGCCTGCGCCCTGGCCATCGCGATCGGCACCTATGCCGGTGGCTGGCGCATCATCCGCACCATGGGTTCGGGCCTGACGGAGGTAAAGCCCGCGCAGGGCTTTGCGGCTGAGACCAGCACCGCGTCCGCCATTCTTGCCTCCTCCCACCTTGGCTTCGCCCTCTCCACCACGCAGGTGGCATCAGGCTCAGTCATCGGCTCCGGAATGGGACGCCGTGGAACCACCGTCCGCTGGAACATGGTGGGCAAGATCGCGCTGGGCTGGCTATTCACCCTGCCGGCAGCGGGTATCGTCGGCGCCTTGACGGCACTGCTGGTGGAAACCGGCCCCGTGGGCGTGCTCATCGCCGCGGTGGCCGGCAGCGCCGCAGTGCTGTTCATGTTCTTCTACTCGCGCAAGTCCTCTGTGGGCCACCAAAACTCCGTCGAGGTCGAGGAAGCCGGCCAGGCCGTCCGCTTCGCCAAGAAAAAGGCCATGGCACGCGCCCGGGCCAAAGCGAAAGAACAAGCCAAGGCCGAGGCTGACGCAGCTGCCAACACCCCCAAGGAGAATCAGCGATGAAGTGGTTGGAACTCCTGACCGTCGCAGGCACCACCCTCGTATCCGCCGCCGTCGTGGTTACCCTTTATTCGCTCGGCGTCAGGTTTACCGCAATCGCCGCTGACGCCCAGCAGTCATCCCCCGGAGTCAAACGCTCCGTCGCCTACCTGTGCTTTGGCCTCTGCGGCGTGGCTGTGCTGCTCGGGCTGTACCTGATCATCCCGTACTTCACCAAGTAGCAGGCACGGTCCTGGGCAGCGCCGCCGGCGTTGGCTAGGCTGGGCCCATGCCGCGCATCCAATATTTCGTAGCCGCGTCCCTGGACGGGTTCATCGCCACGTCCACGGACGATCTCGGCTGGCTCCTGCAGTTCGACGGCTTCGAGGGCGGAGCGGAGAGCTACGACGCCTTCATAGCCGGGGTGGGATGCATTGTCATGGGCGGGGAGACCTACGCCTGGCTGCAGGAGCATGACGCCGGAACTTGGCCATATGCGGGCACGCCAGCCTATGTTTTCACGCACCACGAGTACACAGCCCCCGATGGCGCCGACGTCACGTTCGTCCGCGGAGACGTGGCCGAGTTCATTCCCGACTTCCGGGAGTCCGCGCAAGGCCGGAACATCTGGGTGGTGGGCGGCGGCAACCTGGCAGCCCAGTTTGCGGATGCCGGCCTGCTGGATGAGATCATCCTCTCCCTTATTCCGGTGGTGTTGGGGGAGGGTAAGCGGCTCCTGCCGCTGGCGGGCCCGACGCCGCCCCTTGAGCTGGCTGCCTCCCGCACCCTGGGCAGGGGGATCGTCGAGTTGCGCTACCTGCTGGCCGGGGGAACAGCCGGTCCTGGCACTGCCTGATTCAGCCGGCGTTGTCCCGGAGCATGTTGGTGATCCGGGCGGATGACAGCCGCCGCCCCCGGGCGTCGGTCATGACCACTTCATGGGTGGTGAGGGTGCGGCCCAAATGGATAGCGGTGCACGTACCCGTTACCAGGCCATTCGCAATTGACCGGTGATGGGTGGCGTTGACCTCGATGCCGACGGCATGCCGGCCCGGGCCCGCGTGCATCCCGGCGGCGAACGAGCCAAGGGTTTCCGCCAGCACCACGTGGGCGCCGCCGTGGAGGATTCCCGCCACCTGCGTATTGCCCTCCACCGGCATGGTGGCAACGGTCCGTTCAGGGCTCATCTCCAGGAAATGGATCCCCATTTTGACCACCAGGGCGCCGACGCCGAACGTGCCCAGCCAGTCGTGCATGTGGTCGGGAATACCGGCGGCTGCCAGCTCCTCGGCGAAGGGGCCCGGCGTGAAATTGTCTGTCATGGCAACTAGGCTGGCACCTGTGAGTGAAACAACCAAACCGGCCCCTTTCCCGTCCCAGGTCCTGGAGGAAGAGCCCGCGGCACAGCCCTCTTCCACCGCTCAGGGCCCGGCAGCCCAGGACGCTGCCCCAGCTGCCGGCGGGTCGGTTTCCGCCACTGTTGCCCCCGTTGTCCCCATCACCGGCCAGCCGCGGCTCCTGGTGCTTGACGGGCACTCCATGGCTTTCAGGGCTTTCTTCGCGCTTCCGGCGGACAAATTCTCCACCGCCAACGGCCAGCACACCAACGCCATCCACGGTTTTACGTCCATGCTGATCAACCTCATCAAGGAACAGCAGCCCACCCACGTGGCCGTTGCCTTCGACGTCTCGGACGAATCCACCCACCGCAAGGCCGAGTACAGCGAATATAAGGGCGGCCGGAATGAGACGCCGCGCGAGATGAGCGGGCAGATCGACCTCATCGGGCAGGTGATGGAGGCCTGGGGGATCAAGACCATCAAAATGCCCGGCTACGAGGCCGACGACATCCTGGCCACCCTTGCCGCCATGGGGGAAAAGGCCGGCTTCGAGGTCCTCCTCGTCTCCGGTGACCGGGACGCCTTCCAGCTCATCACGGACAACGTCTTCGTCCTCTATCCCAAGAAGGGCGTCAGTGACATCCCCCGGATGGACGCCGCCGCCATCGAGGCCAAGTACTTCGTCAGCCCGTCTCGTTACTCGGACCTCGCCGCCCTGGTAGGGGAGACGGCGGACAACCTGCCCGGCGTGCCCGGTGTCGGGCCTAAGACTGCGGCCAAGTGGATCAACCTCTATGGCGGCCTCGAAGGGGTCCTGGAACACATCGATTCCATTGGCGGCAAGGTGGGCGACGCCCTGCGTGAAAATGTCGACGCCGTCAAGCGCAACCGCAGGCTGAACCAGCTCCACACCGACCTCGACCTGCCGGTCACGCTCGATGATCTCTTCCAGCCGCGGCCGGACCAGGCAGTCCTCGAGGACCTCTTCGACCAGCTCGAATTCAAGGCCATCCGCGGCCGGCTTTTCGCCCTCTACGGCGACTCCGATGCCCCGGCGGCGGAGCGGGACAGCATCGAAACCCCCGAGTACAGCACCCCCGCGGACGCCGCGGAACTTGCCGCGTTCCTGGGCACCGGAGCCGGCATCCGCTCCGCCCTCGCCGTCGACCTCGTGCCCGGACGGATCGGCGAGGATGCAGCGGCGCTGGCGATCGTCCGCGGTGATGCCGCCGTCTATGTCGATCTCACCGGCCAGGATGCCGATACCGAAAACGTCCTGGCAGCGTGGCTCCGCGACCCGGAAGCGCCCAAGGTGATGCACGGCTTCAAAGCGGCGCTGAAAGCCCTGGCGGCCCGCGGCCTTGAACTGGACGGCGTGGTGGACGACACCTCGATTTCCGGCTACCTGATCGAGCCGGACCGGCGCACCTATGAGCTCGCGGAATTGGCCCAGCACCACCTCAACGTGGGTATCCCCGCCGCCACCGCCAAAGCCGGGCAACTCGAGTTGTCGTTTGACGGCGGGGACACCGCCGCCGCCGACGCCCTGGTCCAGGCCGGTGCCGTCGTGCTCGCCCTCAGCCGCTTCTTCGAAGACGAACTCAAGGAGCGCCGCGCTGAAGAGCTGCTGTCCACCCTTGAGCTTCCGGTCAGCCGTGTCCTCGCGGACATGGAGCGCGCGGGCATCGCCATTGACATGGACAAGATGGACGAACAACTCGCCGATTTGGCGCGGGTGATCGACCAGGCCCAGGAACAGGCGTTTGCCGCCATCGGGCACGAGGTCAACCTGGGCTCGCCCAAGCAGCTCCAGGCCGTGCTGTTCGACGAACTGCAACTGCCCAAGACCAAGAAGATCAAGTCCGGCTACACCACGGACGCCGCATCGTTGAAAAACCTCCTGGAGAAAACCGGGCACGAGTTCCTGGTGCAGCTCATGGCCCACCGCGAGGCCGCCAAGCTGCGCCAGATGCTGGAGTCGCTGAAGAAGTCGGTGGCCGAGGACGGCCGCATCCACACCACCTACGCCCAGAACGTCGCGGCCACCGGCCGCATCTCCTCGAACAACCCCAACTTGCAGAACATCCCCATCCGCAGCGAAGAAGGCCGCCGGGTCCGTGGCATCTTCGTGGTCAGCGACGGCTACGAATGCCTGTTGTCAGCCGACTATTCCCAGATCGAAATGCGCATCATGGCGCACCTCTCCGGCGACGAGGGCCTGATCCAGGCCTACAAAGACGGCGAGGACCTGCACCGGTTCGTCGGCTCGAATATCTTCCACGTCCCCACGGACCAGGTCACCAGCGCCATGCGGTCCAAGGTGAAGGCCATGTCCTACGGGCTGGCCTACGGCCTGACCTCGTTCGGCCTGTCCAAGCAGCTGGAGATCTCCGTCGACGAGGCCCGCACCCTCATGAAGGACTACTTCGACCGCTTCGGTGCCGTCCGTGACTACCTGCGGGGCGTGGTGGACCAGGCCAGGGTGGACGGCTACACGGCCACCATCGAGGGCCGCCGCCGCTATCTGCCGGACCTCACCAGCACGGACCGCCAGCTCCGCGAAAACGCGGAACGCATCGCCCTCAACAGCCCCATCCAGGGCTCGGCCGCGGATATCATCAAGCGCGCCATGCTGGGTGTGCAGGACGAGCTCAAAGCGCAGGCACTGAAGTCCAGGATGCTGCTCCAGGTCCATGACGAACTGGTCCTCGAGGTGGCCGCCGGGGAGCGGGCCGCCGTGGAAAAGCTGGTCACCGAGCAGATGGCAGCCGCCGCCGAGCTCAGCGTGCCCCTGGAAGTCCAGATCGGCGTCGGCCCCAGCTGGTACGACGCCGGCCACTAGGCTGCCCGGCGGAGCAGCAGGCCAGGTGTGTTCGTGCTGGTCAAGCGCCGGATTCATTGGCTAGGCTCGGGTAAATGGGTGAACTGAGCGGAAACTATGAAATCCGGCGCTTTCCGGCCGTGTCCAAAGGCAAAGAAGGGTATGCCGAGGCCGCAACCTGGGCCCAGGCCGTAGGGTTCGGCTTCCACGAGTCCACCCGCACCCCTGAACACCGGGAACGTTCCCTTGCCACCTATGAGGCCGATGGCCGGATCTTCACCGGGGCGTACCAGACCGGCTCCGTGGCCCCCTCCTCCCTGCCGGCGGACGTACCCGTTGCCACGTTCGGGACCTTCCGGAAGACCCTGAACATCGGGTTCGGCCGCATGCTGGAAACCCAGATGGTCACAGCCGTGACTGTCCGTACGTCCCACCGCCGCCGCGGCCTGCTGCGCCGCATGATGACCGAAGACCTGCAGGCCGCCAAGGACGACGGCATCGCCGTGGCCGCGCTGACAGCCTCGGAGGGAAGCATCTACGGCAGGTTCGGCTACGGCGTGGCAAGCCTCGAACGCACCGTCAAAGTGGACACCACCGCCCGGTTCGCCCTGCGGCACCAGGCCACGGGCACCGTGGAAGTCGCGGACCCCAGTGTCCTGCTGGAGGTGGCTCCGGTGGTGTTCGACCGCGTCCACCGCCACACGCCCGGGTCCCTGGGCCGGCAGGAGTGGTACCGGCAGCTGGCCTCGGGGGCGCTGGGGCGCGACGGCAAGGAGGATCCCGCCATCAAGGTGGCGCTGCACTACGGCCCGGACGCAACCATCGACGGCTACGTCTCTTACAAGTTCCTGGGCTGGGACACCACACCGTACACGGTGGAAGTGATTGACCTCGTTGCCGCCACTGACCACTCCTACCTCGAACTCTGGCAGTACCTGGCCGCCATCGACCTCGTGGAACGGGTCACCTGGAACGAGGCGCCGGTGGACGATCCCCTCGCCTGGGCACTGGCTGATGCGCGCTGCATTGACGCCTCGGACAGCCGCGACATGCTTTGGCTCAGGATCCTCGACATCCAGCAGGCCCTCGCCGCCCGGCACTACCCGGCCGATGGCCGGCTGGTGCTTGGCGTCGACGACCCGCTGGGCCTCACGCCGGGGACCTTTGCGCTGACGGTCCAGGGCGGCCAGGCCGCCGTCGAACGCCTCCCGGAGGGCACCGCCGCCGATCTCGAACTGGATGTCTCTGCGTTGTCCTCGATCTTCCTGGGGGGAGTCTGCCCGGTGACACTGAAGGCTGCCGGTGCGATCGTCGAGCCAACGCCAGGGGCTGCACTTACGGCGCGGCAGATGTTTGCGGTGGAACGGGCAACGCACTGCCTGACCCACTTCTGAACCCCGTCCCGACCCTGCCGCCACTTTGACCCGCGTTGCCGGCACCGACTAGAATAAACGGGCGTGTACCACGTGCACGTCCTTGCGGTCTTATCAGGCTGCATTGAAAGTAATCCACAAAATCAGGATGACCCGGAGGATCCGTCGGATTCACCGTGAATCGCGCCTGCGTTCCATAACGCGGGCGCGCCGGTTTGCCTGACCGACTAACTATCCACAACGGAGCCCCTACTACATGACCATCACCTCCACCGAGAAGCCCGGTACCCCCGTAGTCGCCATTAACGACATCGGTACCGCTGAGGACTTCCTCGCAGCTGTCGACGCCACCATCAAGTACTTCAACGACGGAGACCTCGTCGAAGGTACCGTCGTCAAGGTCGACCGCGATGAAGTCCTGCTCGACATCGGTTACAAGACCGAAGGTGTCATCCCCTCCCGCGAGCTGTCCATCAAGCACGACGTTGATCCCGGAGACGTCGTCTCCGTTGGCGATCAGGTCGAAGCCCTGGTGCTCACCAAGGAAGACAAAGAAGGCCGCCTGATCCTCTCCAAGAAGCGCGCTCAGTACGAGCGTGCCTGGGGCGACATCGAGAAGGTCAAGGAAGAAGACGGTGTTGTCACCGGTACCGTCATCGAGGTTGTCAAGGGTGGTCTTATCCTCGACATCGGCCTGCGCGGCTTCCTGCCCGCATCCCTGGTCGAGATGCGCCGCGTGCGCGACCTGGCTCCGTACATCGGTCAGCAGATCGAAGCCAAGATCATCGAGCTGGACAAGAACCGCAACAACGTTGTGCTGTCCCGCCGTGCCTGGCTCGAGCAGACCCAGTCCGAGGTCCGCTCCACCTTCCTCAACAAGCTGGAAAAGGGCCAGGTCCGTCCCGGCGTCGTTTCCTCCATCGTCAACTTCGGTGCCTTCGTGGACCTGGGCGGCGTAGACGGCCTGGTTCACGTTTCCGAGCTGTCCTGGAAGCACATCGACCACCCCTCCGAGGTTGTCGAGGTTGGCCAGGAAGTCACCGTCGAGGTTCTCGAGGTGGACCTGGACCGCGAACGCGTTTCCCTGTCGCTCAAGGCTACGCAGGAAGATCCGTGGCAGACCTTTGCCCGCACCCACGCCCTGGGCCAGGTTGTCCCGGGTAAGGTCACCAAGCTGGTTCCGTTCGGTGCGTTCGTTCGCGTCGAAGACGGCATCGAAGGCCTGGTCCACATCTCCGAGCTCGCCGTGCGCCACGTTGAGCTGGCCGAGCAGGTTGTCTCCGTTGGCGACGAACTGTTCGTCAAGGTCATCGACATCGACCTCGAGCGCCGCCGCATCTCGCTGTCCCTCAAGCAGGCCAACGAGGGCGTCGACGCTGACAGCACCGAATTCGATCCCGCCCTGTACGGCATGGCCGCAGAGTACGACGAAGAGGGCAACTACAAGTACCCCGAGGGCTTCGACCCCGAGTCCAACGAATGGCTCGAGGGCTACGAGAACCAGCGCGCAGCCTGGGAGCAGCAGTACGCTGACGCCCAGACCCGTTGGGAAGCACACAAGAAGCAGGTTGCCCAGCACGCTGCCGACGACGCTGCAGCAGCAACGTCCGGTGACAGCGATTCCGGCGCAACCAGCTACTCCTCCGAGCCTGCTGCCACCGATTCCGGTGCCGGCACCCTGGCTTCGGACGAGGCACTTGCTGCCCTGCGTGAGAAGCTGACCGGCAACTAATTGCCGCCGGTGCCGGGTTCATCCCGGCACCACAGCGGACAGGCCCCCTGCCTCTGGCAGGGGGCCTGTTTTCTTTAACGCTGCATAACGCTGCCGCGGCGACGCCGCTGCCGCAGCCTTCAAAGGTCGACGACGGCGTGGACCGTTCCGTCGTCGTCGGGCGTCAGGACGGCGCCTGCTTCCTCCAGGAGACGCTGGGCGCTGAGGTTCCCGGCCAGGGTGCGGGCGGTGACGCGCTGCAAGCCCGCCAAGCGGGCTTCTGCGAGGACGAGCGCGAAGGCGGCGCGGGCGATCCCGCGGGAGCGGTAGCTCCGGCCCAACCAGATGCCGGTTTCGGCGGAAAGCCTATCCGGGTGGGGTTCCCGCTTGAGCCGGATGGACCCTGCCACATCACCGCCGCTGAACACCGCCCAGGACTTCTCCGCCGCGGGTCCATCAAGCCCGGCGGCTGCGGCGTGGTGGTAGCTGAAAAACCAGGCGGTGCGCTCAAGGTTCCAGCCCGGGCCTCCGAGCGGGGGAGCCACTTCATCGGGGGAGGCATCGCGTTTGGCCAGTCCGAGCAGCCGGTCCGCGACCGCTGCGTCCACATCCACGATGGTCACGTCACGCGGGGCGTTCATCAATCCACTCCGTTCCTTCGGGAGTCAGCGCGGCGGACCCCGAGGTCAGCTGCTGGATCCGTTCTGTTGCGGCCGCAATGGCTTCGGGATGGTCGGGTACGGCAACGCGCAGTACTGTGAGGCGGTCCTGGTAGGTCGTCTCCGCCATGACCAGGCCGGCGGCGCGCAGGTCGTTCTCGAGCCGTCCGGCTCCGGCGTGGGGCACCGCCGTGCAACAGATCCGCAGCCTGCTGCGGCGGATCAGGGGTGCCAGCTCCAGGGACGCGGAGACCGATTCCGAATAGGCGCGGACCAGTCCGCCCGCGCCCAGCAGCACACCGCCGAAATAGCGGACGACGACGGCACTGATGTCGCTCAGGTCCGTCGCCCCGGGCGCCGTTTCCCTCTTCAGCAGGGCTTCGAGCATGGGGATCCCGGCGGTGCCGGCAGGCTCGCCGTCGTCGCTTGAGCGCTGTATGGTGCGGTCCGGGCCGATGACGAACGCGGAGCAATGATGGCGGGCGTCGTGGAACTCGCGACGGAGTCCGGCGACGAGGTCCCGGGCCTCATCTTCCGTGCCGGCCCTGCGGAGGACGGTGATGAACCTGGACCGCTTGATCTCCAGCTCGTACCGGAAGTCCCGCCCGGCCTGCAACGTGGTGTAAGTGGTGGTCCTGCTGTCTTGCGCATGCATCCGCCCCAGTCTAGCTGCGGCGTGGAGTTGCGCCGCGGGGGCGGGGAGCGGCCGATGGTGATTCAAAGGGAGCCTTGCCCGGCCACGGTTCAGTAGGGTGGGAGAGTGCTGAAAATCGGGTTGACGGGCGGGATCGCCTCAGGGAAATCGGTGGTGGCGGCGCGGCTGAAGGAGCGCGGTGCCGTCCTGGTGGATGCGGATGCCCTGGCAAGGGAGGTGGTTGAGCCCGGGACCGAAGGCCTGGCACACGTTGCTGCGGAGTTTGGTGCGGACATGCTCGACGACGACGGGCGGCTTGACCGCGCGCGCCTCGGCGAGGCGGTATTCGGTCATCCGGAGCGCCTTGCAGCATTGAACTCCATCGTCCACCCCTTGGTGCGGGCCCGTGCGGCGGCCATCACGGCGGCCGCCCCGGAGGACGCCGTCGTAGTCCAGGACATCCCCCTGTTGGTCGAGACCGGGCAGGGGAGCAGCTTCCACCTTGTGCTCGTGGTGGACGCCCCCGACGACGTCCGGTTGCAGCGCATGCAGGAGCTGCGGGGGATGACTGCCGAGGCGGCACGTTCGCGCATGGCAGCCCAGGCCGCGCGCGCGGAACGCCTGGCCGCTGCCGACGTCGTCCTGGACAACTCCGGCACCATGCAGCACCTGCTGGACCAGGTGGACCGGCTGTGGGATCACCGGCTGCAGCCCTATGCCCGAAACCTTGCTGCCGGAACCCGGGCGCCGCGGACGGGCGGGCCGGTCTTGGAACCGCATCGCGAGGACTGGGCACGGCAGGCGGCCATGATCGCGGCCCGGCTGGCGGCGGCTGCGCCTGATGCCATCCTGGCGGTGGACCACGTCGGTTCCACATCCGTCCCTGGTCTCGCTGCCAAGGACGTCATCGACCTGCAGGTGGCAGTGCCTGACCTGGAAGCGGCGGCCACGATCGCACCGCTCCTGGCTGCTGCCGGCTTCCCGGCGGTCCGGGGGATTGAATCCGATACGCCGAAGCCCGATGCGCCCGATCCCTCGGCATGGCTCAAGCGTTTCCATGCCAACGCAGACCCGTGCCGGGCCGTGAATGTGCATGTCCGGCCGGCCGGCTCGGCCGGATGGCGTTATGCGCTGATGTTCCGGGATTGGCTGCGGGACGATCCCTCCGCGCTCAAGCTTTACGAGGAGCACAAGGCGGACCTCGCCCGGCGTTTCGCCGGCTCCACCGGAACCGGCGCCTACGCGGCGGCGAAGGAACCGTGGTTCACGGACGTCGCCTGGCCGCTGATGTCCGCCTGGGCCGAGGCAACAGGGTGGCAGCCGCCGTCGTACGCTTCCTGAAATTGCCCGCGCACCCCGGTGGTTGTTCGCCCGTAACGGATTGGACCCTTCGCTGTCGGTGCCCGGCTGTAAATTAGATCCATGAGCCTTGCGCAGGAGATCAACCGTGTTGTAGCGCCCTTCGAAGTCATCAGCGAATTCAAGCCCGCGGGTGACCAGCCGGCCGCCATCGCGGAGCTGACCGAACGCATCAGGAACGGCGAAAAGGACGTGGTGCTCCTGGGCGCCACCGGTACCGGCAAGAGCGCCACCACCGCGTGGCTCATCGAGCAGGTACAGCGGCCAACCCTGGTGATGGTCCAGAACAAGACCCTTGCTGCCCAGCTCGCCAACGAGTTCCGCGAACTGCTGCCCAACAACGCGGTGGAATATTTCGTCTCCTATTACGACTACTACCAGCCCGAAGCGTACGTGGCGCAGACGGACACCTTCATCGAAAAGGATTCCTCCATCAACGAGGAAGTTGAACGGCTCCGCCACTCCGCCACCAACGCGCTGCTGACCCGCCGCGACGTGATCGTCGTGGCCACCGTGTCGTGCATCTACGGCCTGGGAACCCCGGAGGAATACATCTCCGGTATGGTCACCCTGCGGAAGGGCGCCGAGATGAACCGTGACGACCTCCTGCGCAAATTCGTCTCCATGCAGTACGCCCGCAACGACGTCGACTTCCACCGTGGCACGTTCCGTGTGCGCGGCGACACCGTGGAAATCATTCCGATGTACGAGGAACTGGCCATCCGGATCGAGTTCTTCGGCGACGAAATCGAGAACATCCACACCCTGCATCCGCTCACCGGTGAAGTCCTCCGCGACGAGGAAGAGATGTACGTCTTCCCGGCCTCCCACTACGTGGCCGGGCCTGAGCGGATGGCGCGGGCCATCAAGCGGATCGAGGATGAACTGGCGGACCGGCTGAAGGTACTGGAAAGCCAAAACAAGCTCGTCGAAGCCCAGCGGCTGCGGATGCGCACCACGTACGACCTCGAAATGATGCAGCAGATGGGTTTCTGCAACGGCATCGAGAACTATTCCGCGCACATTGACGGGCGCGGACCCGGCACCGCGCCGCACTGCCTCCTGGACTACTTCCCGGACGACTTCCTGCTGGTGGTGGATGAGTCCCACGTGACCATTCCGCAGATCGGCGCCATGTATGAGGGCGACATGTCCCGCAAACGGAACCTGGTGGACTTTGGTTTCCGCCTGCCGTCCGCCATGGACAACCGGCCGCTGAAATGGGACGAGTTCCTCCAACGGGTGGGCCAGACCGTTTACCTTTCGGCCACCCCCGGCAAGTACGAGCTCGGCAAGGCGGACGGATTCGTACAGCAGATCATCCGTCCCACCGGCCTGGTGGATCCGGAGGTGGTGGTCAAACCCACCAAGGGCCAGATCGATGACCTCCTCGGCGAGATCAAGACCCGGGTGGAGAAGGACGAACGCGTCCTGGTGACCACCCTGACCAAACGCATGGCAGAGGACCTCACGGATTACTTGCTGGGCCACGGCGTGAAGGTGGAGTACCTGCACTCTGACGTCGATACCCTGCGCCGCGTGGAACTCCTGCGCGAGCTGCGGATGGGATCCTTCGACGTCCTGGTGGGCATCAACCTCCTCCGTGAGGGCCTCGACCTTCCCGAGGTGTCCTTGGTCAGCATCCTGGATGCGGATAAGGAAGGCTTCCTGCGCTCGTCCACGTCGCTGATCCAGACGATCGGACGTGCAGCCCGTAACGTCTCAGGCCAGGTGCACATGTATGCGGACCGGATCACCGATTCCATGGCCCTCGCCATCGACGAAACCAACCGCCGCCGCGCCATCCAGGTGGCCTACAACACCGATCATGGCGTCGATCCCCAGCCGCTGCGGAAGAAGATCGCCGACATCACCGACCAGCTGGCCAAGGAAGACGCCGACACCCAGGAACTGCTGAAGAACAACCGCCTGGCCAAGGGCGCCAAGCGCACGAAGTCCGGCGCGAAGGGCGCGGCGCAGGTCCGTGCGGATGGTTTGGCCGCAGCGCCGGCAGAGGACCTGGTGGGCCTGATCGAGCAGCTCACCGAACAAATGCACGGGGCCGCCGCCGAACTGCAGTTCGAAGTGGCAGCGCGGATCCGTGACGAGGTCAGCGAACTGAAGAAGGAGCTCCGCCAGATGCAGGCCGCGGGCCACGCGTAGGGGCGTACACCCTGCAGGGCTGCCCGGAGATCGGTTTGGGTGACACATAAGACGGCGGGCATCTCCCTTGGGAGGTGCCCGCCGTTCCTTCATGCCATGAGGTAGTGTCGCGCTACTTCCTGGCGGAGTCGATCATGGACTGCGCCTCCTGCATCAGGCCCTTGGCTGCGTCGGAGGGTGACTGGCGGTCGAAGAGGACGTCCGTGCAGTACCGCTGGATCAAAGCCTGCACCCCGGATGAACCGGTCGGCGGCACCGGCGGGCCGCTCTTCAGATCCGGCTTGATGTCCTTCAGGAACGCCGCCGCGGACTTGTCCGCGGGGGTCAGCAGCGGGTCGATTGCCGTCTGGACCTCTGAATTCGTGGGGAAGCCACGCTCGGTCAGGATGGTCTTGGCCGAGTCCAGGTTGTTGAGCATGTAATTGACAACCTCGGCAGCTTCCTTGGGATGCTTGCTGCGCGAAGACACCGACCAGAACATGGACGGCTTGTACGACATACCGTTGTCCTTCGCACTGCCTGTGGAACTTGGGGCACGCAGGATCTTGACGTCGGTCTTCAGCGCGGACTGGAGCGCGTTGACCTGGTTGGTCCACCACCACGACATCGCGGTCTTGCCGGTGGCGAACAACGTCTGTTCCACCGGGGCGCTGATGTCCTCGGTGGCAATGTTGGCCGGCGGGGCGGCTCCGGCGTTGCGCAGGTTCAGCAGGTTCTGGAAGAAGGACGTGGCGGTACCTTCCTTGAAGCCGAGTCCGCCGTCCGCCGAGTAGAGCGATTCGCCGTGCTGCATCGCCCACGTGTTCAGGTCGGAGTCCGTCAGCGAGTACGAACTGCCGTAATTGGTCTGCCCGGCTTTGGCCGCCGCTTTCGCGATCTGGGCGGCGGTCTTGGTGTAGTCATCCCAGGTCCAGGTCTTGTCGTCCGGGATGGGAACACCAAAGTCCTGGAACATCTTGGTGTTGATCATCACGGCCTTGGCGTTCTGCCCGGTGCTCAGGCCAAACTGCTTGCCGCTGACCCGGCCGGAGTTGAGGGCGTCCTGGTCGATCTTGGAGGTGTCGATATTGCTTTGCTTCGACAGGTCAAGGAGGGCACCCCGGCCGCCGTACTCGGCGATATATGCCTGGTCCATCTGGATCACGTCAGGAGAATCGTTCGCCGCGGTGGTTGTGGCCAGTTTGTCCCAGTAGCTGCTCCAGACTCCAGGCTCGGCCTGGATCTTGATGTTGGGATGGGAGGCCTGGAACGCGTCTATGACCTGTTGGGTTTCTTTGTTGCGAAGGTCGTTGCCCCACCACGTGAAGCGGACGGTGACGTTCCCGCCGCTGTCGCCGGATGAGGAGGGAGAGCAGCCGGTTGCAAGCATGGCGAGGGTGGCCGCAGCGGCGAGCGACTTGACCACCGTGCTGGTGCGAAGCGAAGTCTTCATTGACCGTGACTTTCTGGAAGGTCTGACAGATGGGGCGAGAAACCGCTTTCTCACTGAATTTGATTATGACAGCAGCGCTCAACGGCGGTCAATGGTTCCGGGAAACCGTTATCCAATGACAGCCGTGGGGTAGAGTTATAGGCACGTAGGGGAGTATCCCAAGCGCTACGATCGTCAACACGCAGGGCATGGTTGCCCCGCCGGGCGTAGCGGGCCGCCGCATCCGCACCAAGTGCACTGGCAGGCCGGAGAGACTTACACCATTTTGTGTACCCCGCGAAAGGCTGCCCCTGTGCCCGACTTGCCCGTATGGTTTGAGCTTGGCTCATTTGTCATCCTCGGCCTGATCCTCCTGACTGACCTTCTCTTAGTGGTCCGCCGGCCGCATGAACCCTCCATGAAGGAAGCCGGCCTCTGGGTCGCCTTCTATGTCGCCCTGGCCATGGCCTTCGCGGGCGCCATGTTCGCCTTTACCGGCCCCGAATTCGGCAGCCAGTTCGTCGCCGGCTGGGTCACGGAATACAGCCTCAGCATCGACAACCTGTTCGTCTTCATCATCATCATGGCCAGGTTCTCTGTCCCGCGGAAATACCAGCAGGAAGTATTGATGGTGGGCATCATCATTGCGCTCATCCTGCGTGGCATCTTCATCCTGCTCGGTGCCATTGTCATTGAACAGTTCAGCTGGGTGTTCTACGTCTTCGGCGCGTTCCTGCTGTGGACGGCCTGGAAGCAGGCGCAGGACGAGGGCGAAGAGGAAGAGGACCGCGAGAACCCCCTGATTGCCAGGATCCGCAAAGTCATCCCCATGTCGGAGAAATTCGACGGCGGCAAGCTGCGGACCACGGTGAACGGCAAGAAGGTCTTCACCCCCATGGTGATCGTCTTCATCACTATCGGCCTCACGGACCTCCTGTTCGCCGTGGACTCCATCCCGGCAATCTTCGGCCTCACCCAGAGCCCCTTCATCGTCTTCACCGCCAACCTGTTCGCCCTGATGGGGCTGCGGCAGCTGTACTTCCTGCTGGGCGGGCTGATGAACCGCCTGATCTACCTCAAGCACGCCCTGTCCTTCATCCTGGCGTTCATCGGCGTCAAGCTCGTCCTGCACGCCATGCATGTCAACGAACTCCCCTTCATCAACGGCGGACGCCACATCGAATGGGCGCCTGAAATTCCCACGTTCGTGTCCCTTGCCGTCATCGTGGGAACCATCATCGTTGCCGTGGTGGCCAGCCTGCTCAGCTCCAAGGCCAAGGCCGCCGCGATCGATCCCCGGCTTGAGGAAGACGCCCGGAAGAGCCACAGCGACATCGACTAGGCACCCATCCGCTTCTGTGCAACTGGTAATCCCGGCCTGGCCGGGATTACCCGTTTAACCCCCTGCAGCAGGCACCGGCGCAGGACTATGCTCGGATCATGGCCCGCACAGCAGCGGAACAGCGCGTGCGCCAGGTGCAGCGGCGCACCGTTGTGCTCCTTGGCACAGCCCAGGTCTTCGGTGGCATCGGCACGGGTGCCACCGTGTCGATCGGCTCCATCCTGGCCGTGGAACTGTCCGGCTCCAGCGCCTGGGCGGGCGCCGTGGCAACGGTCATGACACTGGGGGCCGCAGCCGCCGCACTTCCGCTGGCATCGTTGGCCGACCACCGTGGTCGCCGGGCCGGCCAGGTGGCTGGTCTCTCGGCAGCCTTGGCAGGTGCCCTGCTCATGGTGCTGGCCGTCGTGTCCGGGCTCTTTATCCTGCTCGTCCTCGGCGCCGCAGGCATCGGCGTCGGCACCGCGGCCACCCTGCAGGCGCGGTTTGCTGCCGTGGACCTTGCGGCCTCCGAACACCGCGGGAGGGCACTCTCGGCGGTAGTCTGGGCGGTCACCGTTGGCGCCGTGGCCGGGCCCAACCTCATCCAGCCCGGTACGGTGGTGGGGGCGGCGCTGGGCCTGCCGCCCGTGGCAGGCCCGTTCGTCATTGCCGCGGCCGGGCTGTTCATTGCCACCGTGCTCCTGTTCGCCGGGCTTCGCCCCGACCCGCTGCTGCTGGCGCGCCAGCTCGCGGCCGCCGGGAGCAGCACTGCCCAAGACCTTGCCCAGGCAGCCCCCGCGGGCGCAGCAGCACCTCACGCCGGCGGCTCACTGATCCGCGGGCTCCATGCCATCAGGGACTCCCGGACAGCGGTCCTGGCGGTGACCGCCGTCGTCGCCGCCCACGCGGTGATGGTGGGCGTGATGTCCATGACGCCGCTGCACCTGCAGCACCTGGTGGAAGGCCCGGCGTTCCACCCCGGGCACGTGGCGGAGGGGGACGTGCTGGTGATTATCGGCTTCACCATCTCGCTGCATATCGCCGGGATGTTTGCGCTCTCGCCGGTCATGGGCTGGTTGACGGACAAGGCAGGCCGGATCGAGACCATCATGATTGGCTTCGCGGTGTTGATCGCAGCGGTGGTGGTTGCCGGGTTTGGACAGTCTTCGACTCCGGCTGTGGCGGCAGGCCTTGTCCTGTTGGGCGTTGGCTGGTCGGCGGCCACGATCTCCGGGTCCACCTTGCTGGCTGAAAGCGTGGGGCGGGATGCCCGGGTGGCAGTGCAGGGTGTCTCTGACATGCTGATGGGTGCTGCCGGAGCGGCTGGAGGTGCGGTGTCGGGGCTGGTCCTGGGCGTCGCCGGCTACCTCGGCCTGAACCTGATCGGAGCTGCCATCGGAACGGCCGTGCTGGCGGCAGCTATCCTTACCCGCACCTCACGCCGGCAGTCAGCGGCCGCCTGAACGCGCCATCCCCAGCAGGCGGGCAAAAATCCGCTCACCGTCGTCGGCGATACCGTCGTGATGGAAGTCGGCGGTTTCCCACGCCTGCAACCCGCGGACCGCTGCCGCCGTCCGGAGGGAGAGGTCCCGGTCAACATAGATGTCGTCGGTGTACACGGCCGCTGCCACGGGAACGGTATTGGCCGCCAGCACCCGGGGGTCGTACAACGGCTTCCAGTCCTGCTTGGCGGCCAGCAGTTCGGCCACGTCCCGCAGCGGCCCGAGGGCGGGGTCCTGCTCGAAGTACCACGGATAGACCATCTCGCCGGTCAGGAGCAGGGGCTCGGCGTCGGGCCTGAACCAGGGGTTTTCGCCGAGCATCCGCCACGCGGACCAGTTGGTGGCCTGCCCCTGGCCGTAGATGGATTCGTGCATCAGCGCATACAGCGGGTTCGAACGGCGGGAGACGACGCCCTGGAGCTGTTCCAGGAAGGTATCGGACAGGCGGGGTCCACCCGGCGTGTCTACGAAGGCGTCTTCCAGCAGGTAGTGGAGGCTGTCCACGCGCGTGTTGCCGCCCAGGAATGCCCCTGCCATCTGGAACCGCTCCACGGTGAGGGGCGCGCCGTCGGGCATGATCTCGGTCATGGACCGCAGGTGCCGGGCAATCCGCTCCACCGTCTCCCGGTCCTCTGGGTACCAGCCGAAGTATTCCTCGTTCCGGGCAGCGACGCGCTGGAACGTGGCCCGGTATACGTCGTCGGCGCTGCCGGTGAGCGGTGCCAGGCCCCCCGTGATGAGTGCTTCGCGGAGTCCTTCCGGAGCGAAGGAAAGGTAGGTCAGGGCGCAAAAGCCGCCGTAGCTTTGGCCGTAGATGGTCCAGGGCGGTGATTCGAGGGCGGCCCGGATCAGTTCCGCGTCCGCCACGATCGAATCGGCCCGGAAGTGCTCCAGGTAAGCAGCCTGTTCCGCCGCGTCCCCACGTGCCGGCAATGTACGCCGGTCGACGGGGGTGGACAGCCCCGTGCCCCGTTGGTCCAGCATCAGGATGCGGAAGTCCGCCGCCGCGGCCTTCCCCCAGCCGCCCAAAGAAGCCCACCTGTTGCCGCGGCCGCCGGGGCCGCCCTGGAGGAAGAGGAGCCAGGGCAGTGCGGCCGCTGCCGCCTCGCTGTGCGCGGCGGACACGTACTCACGCGCGAAAACGGTGATGGTCTCAGCCGCCGGGGCTGAAGGGTCAACTGGGGAGAAATGGTCCAGGGGGACGGTGAACCAGTGTTCCACCGTCCGCATGCCCCGGAAGGCGTGCCTGGCACCAATGTGATGCCTGGCGGCCAGTGCCGCTCCGCTGTGCCGGTCAGACACGGGCGGCTGCGGGGACGGAGGTGGTGGCCTGTACCCGGGCGAACCGGTCCAATGCCTGGCCGGTGAGCCGGAAGGTTGACCATTCGTCCATGGGGACGGCGCCGACGCGGCGGTAGAAGTTGATGGACGGCTCGTTCCAGTCCAGCACGCTCCATTCCACGCGCGCGTAGCCGTTCTCCACGGCGATCCCGGCGAGATGCTGCAGCAGGGCCTTGCCGTGTCCTTCGCCCCGTGCCCCGGGACTGACGTAGAGGTCCTCCAGGTAGATCCCGTGCACGCCCTCCCAGGTGGAGTAGTTCAGGAACCATAACGCGAAGCCCTGCACTTCGCCGGCGGCGTTCTCAGCCATGGCCGCGAACACGCTGGGGTTGCCGCCGAACAAGGCCCGCTCCAGCAGTTCGGGAGTGTTCCGGACGGCGTCGGGTTCCTTCTCGTAATCGGCCAATTCGTGGATCATCCGGAGAATGGCGGGAACATCGTGCGGTGTGGCGGGGCGGATAACACTCATTGTTCGAGCTTACCGCCGGTCTCGCGTCAGAGCCGGTTCACGTCCGTCACCCTGACCACGGCGGTCCCGGTGTCGTCCGAGTCAGCCAGGTCCACCTCCGCCGAGATCCCCCAGTCGTGGTTGCCTGCCGGGTCGTCGAAGATCTGGCGGACCTTCCACGTGCCGCGGTCCTCGGTGATGATGAGCAGGCCCGGCCCGCGCGCATCCGGGCCCGTCCCGATGTCATCGTGTTCGTCGAAGTAGTCGTCCAGCGCGTCTTCCCAGCGTTCGGCACCCCATCCGGATCCGGCGTCGAGCTCGCCCAGCGCGGCGGCGTCCTCGTCGGCGAACAGCTCCACGCGGCGGAACATCTCGTTGCGCACCATCACCCGGAAGGCACGGATGTTCGAGGTCAACGACGGCGGGGGAGGCGGTGGCGCATCGTGCGGCGTGGGTGCCGCACCGGAGGCCAGTTCCTCCCACTCGTCCAGGAGGCTGGAGTCCACTTGCCGCACCAGCTCCCCGAGCCAGGCGGTCAAGTCCTCAAGGTCTTCCCGCAGCATGTCCTGCGGCACGGTCTGGCGCAGGGCCTTGAAGGCGTCGGCCAGGTAGCGCAGCACGATCCCCTCGGAACGGGCCAGCCCGTAGAACTGGACGAATTCGCCGAAGTTCATGGCGCGCTCATACATGTCGCGAACCACCGACTTCGGCGCGAGCTCGAAGTCGCCCACCCACGGTGCGGCCTTCCGGTACACCTCGAAGGCCTCGCCCAGGATCTCCGCAAGCGGTTGCGGGTACGTGACCTCCTCCAGCATGGCCATCCGCTGGTCGTAGTCGATGCCGTCCGCCTTCATGGCGGCCACCGCCTCGCCGCGTGCCTTCTTCTGCTGCGCGGAGAGGATCTGCCGGGGTTTTTCCAGGGTCGCCTCGATCACGGACACCGCGTCCAGGGCGTACGACGGCGACTCCGGGTCGAGGAGGTCCAGCGCGGCAAGTGCGAAGGGGGAGAGCGGCTGGTTCAGGGCGAAGTTCGGCTGCAGGTGAACGGTCAGCCTCACCGTGCGGCCGTCCGGTCCCTGCTCTTCCGGCGGAATACGTTCCACGACCTCGGCGGCCAGGAGCTCCCGGTAGATGCCCAGCGCCTTCTTCATCAGCCGCAACTGGGAAGACCGTGGCTCGTGGTTTTCGGTCAGCAGCCGCCTGGCCGCGCCGAACGGGTCCCCGGGCCGCTCCATCAGGTTCATCAGCATGGCGTGCGTGACCGTGAAACTGGACGTCAGCGGGTCCGGCACCGATTCCACCAGCCGCTTGAAGGTCGGCTCGCCCCACGACACGAAGCCTTCGGGCGGCTTCTTCTTCACCACCTGGCGCAGTTTCTTCTGGTCATCGCCGAACTTGGCCGTGGCCTTGGCCATCGCCTTGACGTTCTCGATGACGTGCTCGGGTGCCTGCACCACCACCGTCCCGGCGGTGTCGTACCCCGCCCGTCCGGCTCGGCCGGCAATCTGGTGGAACTCACGTGAGTTGAGCAGCCGGGTGCGGACGCCGTCGTACTTGCTCAAGGCGGTGAGAAGCACCGTCCGGATCGGGACGTTGATGCCTACGCCCAGCGTGTCCGTGCCGCAGATGACCTTCAGCAGCCCCGCCTGCGCCAATTGCTCCACCAGCCGGCGGTACTTGGGCAGCATGCCGGCATGGTGCACGCCGATCCCGTGGCGCACCAGCCTGTTCAGCGTCTTCCCGAATCCGGCGGCGAACCGGAAGTTGGCAATCAGCTCGGCAATCTTGTCTTTTTCCTCCCGGGTGCACACGTTGATGCTCATCAGGTTCTGGGCGCGGTCGATCGCTTCGAGCTGGCTGAAGTGCACCACATAGACGGGCACCTGCCTGGTGTTCAGCAACTCTTCCAGCGTCTCGTGCACCGGAGTCTGGTGGTAGTAGTAGTGCAGCGGGATGGGCCGCTCCGCCGAACTCACAGTGGTGGTGGGCCGGCCCGTCAACTCCGTCAGGCCCTCTTCGAAGCGGGTCACGTCCCCCAGCGTGGCGGACATGAGCAGGAACTGTGCCTGCGGAAGCTCCAGTAGCGGCACCTGCCAGGCCCAGCCGCGCTGCGGGTCCGAATAGAAGTGGAACTCGTCCATGATGACCGCGCCCAGTTCGGCCGCGGAGCCTTCACGCAGGGCGATGTTGGCGAGGATCTCGGCCGTGCAGCAAATGATGGGCGCGTCCTGGTTGACCCCCGAGTCGCCGGTGATCATGCCCACGTTCTCCGCCCCGAAGATGTCGCAGAGCGCAAAGAATTTCTCTGACACAAGCGCCTTGATGGGCGCCGTGTAATAACTGCGTCGGAATTGGGCCATGGCCTGGAAGTGCGCCGCGATGGCCACCAGTGATTTTCCCGAGCCGGTGGGCGTGGCCAGGATGACGTTCGCCCCGGTGGCCAGCTCCATGATTGCCTCGTCCTGTGCCGGGTAGAGCGAGAGCCCCCGGGTTTCCGTCCACTCCACGAACCGCGTGTACAGGGCGTCGGGGTCGACGGCGGAGGCCGGGTTGCGGGCGGACAGATCGGACAGCTGGTCAACGAGTTTCATTGACTTCCACCTTAGTGCCACGTTGCGGGCGTGCTCCCTCCCGCGGCCGGGTTAGGCTCGCCCTGGCCGTATGCGCAGCAGAACCTGGAGAACCTCATGAAATGGAACCCCGATAAGTACGTCCAATTTGGCGATTACCGGAACCGGCCATTCTTCGACCTCACCGCCCGGGTCCTGGCCGGACACCCCGCCAAGGTGGTTGACCTGGGGTGCGGGCCGGGGAACCTGACGGCGACGCTCAGCGACCGCTGGCCGGGCGCCGAGGTGGTGGGGGTGGACTCCTCGGCGGAGATGCTGGCCAAGGCCGCGCACCTGGAGCAGGAGCGCCCGTCGTTGCGGTTCGAGCTGGCCGACATCGCTGACTGGGCGCCATCGCGGGACACGGACGTCGTGGTCAGCAATGCGGCGCTGCAATGGGTCCCCGGCCATCAGGACCTGATGCGGGGATGGCTTGCGGCACTCCGTCCGGGGGCCTGGTTCGCCCTGCAGGTTCCGGGCAACTTCGACGCTCCCTCGCATGCGCTGATGCGGGAACTGGCGTCGTCGGACCCGTGGGCTGCCAAGCTTGACGGGGTACTGAGGGGCGCGGAGTCCGTGGGGGAACCGGGGGACTACCTCGGTATCATGCTCGACGCCGGATACCTCGCGGACGCGTGGGAAACCAGCTACCAGCAGGTCCTGCCGGGACTGGACCCGGTCCTGGAGTGGGTCCGGGGCACGGGGTTGCGTCCTGTCATGGCCGCCTTGGCGCCGGATGACGCCAAACGGTTCGAAACCGAGTACGCCGCAGCGCTGCGGGAAGCCTATCCGCGGGGCCCGCACGGCACCGTTTTTCCGTTCCGCCGGATCTTCGCCGTAGGGCGCAAGAACGGCTGAATCAGGCACCGGCTCTTGTTGTTCCACTTAGTCACACGGCGTGACAGCGGTGGAAAGTGATCTGGCTTACAATGTGGTCTGTGGTTTAGGGGTCAAGTCGCCGGCCCGCTTTTTCGACCGTGTGCATTTACGGGGGGTATTTTGCTGGTCGGTCTCATCAGGCGACAACTCAGGGGTCAGCGCGCCCACGTGTGGGCCATCGTGCTGCTCCAGTTGGTCCAGGCGGCTGCAAACCTGCTCCTGCCCACAGTCAACGCGGCGATCATCGACGACGGCATTGTTGCCGGTGATACCGCCGCGATTTCCAGGCTGGGCACCGTGATGGCCGTCATTGCCGTCGTGCAGGCCTCTTCCGCAATCGGGGCAGGTTATCTGGGGGCCGTAGTGGCCATGCGGATCGGGCGCCGATTGCGGGCGGAGGTCTTTGCCCGCATCCAGTCGCTGTCCTCACAGGATGTGGCACTTTTCGGAACCCAAAGCCTGACTACGCGCGCCACCAACGATGCCCAGCAAATCCAGGCTTTCACCGTCCTCGTCTTCACGATGCTCTTTGCCGGGCCGGCCATGGGCATCGGGGGTATCGTCCTGGCCGTGCAGCAGGACGTAGCGCTGTCCGTGGTGGTCATCGTTATCGTCCCCCTGCTCCTGCTGATCATGTACCTGATCGTGCGCCGTTTGATTCCGCTCTACCGGGAGGGCCAGGACCTGCTTGACCGTTCCGGCGGAATCCTGCGCGAACAAATCATCGGTGTTGATGTCATCCGTGCTTTCGTCCGCCAGGACCACGAAGCGCGGCGGTTTGCCCGGGCGAACGCCGCCCTGACCGCGAACAATCTGCAATCGGCGCTGCTGGTAGCCGGGATGCTGCCCATGATCATGCTGGTGGTCAACCTGAGTTCGGTAGCTGTTGTCTGGTTTGGCGGGCACCGCATCCAGGCCGGCTTGATGAACCTCGGGGCCCTTACCGCCTTCATCGCCTACATCATGCAGATCCTGCTGGCGATTATGATGGCCATGTATGTCCTGATGACGGCGCCGCGTGCCGCCGCCTGCGCCGAACGCATCCAGGCTGTCCTGGACACGGAACCGTCGGTACGCGACACTTCCTCCCGCGTGGCAGGCACCGGCAGTAGGGGTGCCCGGCCCGCGGTGCCGGGACCTGACGCGGGCAAACCGGCAGCCAACCCCGGCCTTCTGCAATTCCACGGGGTTGGCTTCTGCTACCCGGGAGCTGAAGCGCCGGTGCTTGCGGACATCAGCTTCACCGCCTCGCCAGGTACCAGCCTTGCGATCGTTGGCTCCACGGGAAGCGGAAAGTCGACGCTGTTGAATCTGATTCCGCGCTTCCTCGACCCTACGGAAGGCCGCATCACCGTGGGTGGCCGTGACGTCCGCGACGTCCCCCTGGCCCAGTTGCGCGGAAGCATGGGCATCGTGCCGCAGCACTCGCATCTCTTTACCGGAACCATTGCAGCGAATCTACGGATGGGTGCACCGGGCGCCACCGATGAGGAACTGTGGGCCGCCCTGGAGACGGCGCAGACCATGCGGTTCATGCGCGACCTCCCTCTTGGTCTTGCCACCCCCGTGGGGCAGGGAGGCGCAAGCCTGTCAGGGGGGCAGCGCCAGAGGCTGTGCATTGCCCGCGCCCTGCTGCGCAAAGCGCCCCTCTACCTCTTGGATGACAGTTTTTCGGCCCTGGACTACGACACGGACACCAGGCTGCGCCAGGCCCTGGACCAGCAACTGGCCGCCGCCACAACAATCGTCGTTGCCGAACGGCTTTCCGCCGTGGAGGATGCGGACCTCATTTTGGTGCTCGACGACGGCCGGATCGTTGCGCAGGGAACGCATCCGGAGCTGCTGCTGGCATCCGCGACCTATCGGGAAATTGCCGAGTCCCAGCTCGCGCTGGACGGTCCCCTGTGACGGCTGCAGGAGAACCCGGGGCGGCTGCCCCCAAATTCCGGCCCGCCGCTGCCAGGCTCCTTGGCCTGCTGCGCCCGTTCCGGCCGCATGTCCTGGGCGCCGTTGGAGCCACGTGCGCCTTCGCCGGCCTTAATGTCGCAGCTCCGAAGTACCTTGGTGACGCCACTGACCTGGTGGTGGACGGCGTCGCCCAAGGCAGCCTGGACCAACGCCTCGGAACGCTGCTGGCAGTCGTGGCCGGGATGTACTTCCTGGCGTCGCTTTTCAATTGGATCCAGGGGACGTTGACTGCCCGCGCCGTCCAGGGGCTTATGTTCGGGCTGCGCGCCTCGGTGGAGGACAAGCTGCACCG
This sequence comes from Arthrobacter sp. SLBN-112, assembly GCF_030944625.1. Taxonomy (NCBI): domain Bacteria; kingdom Bacillati; phylum Actinomycetota; class Actinomycetes; order Micrococcales; family Micrococcaceae; genus Arthrobacter; species Arthrobacter sp. SLBN-112. The sequence continues at coordinate 3,079,275 of NZ_JAUSXY010000001.1, read as the reverse complement.
GCTGCCGGCGGCCTACTTCCGGGAACGGTCCAGGGGTGAGGTCCTGAGCCGTGCCACCAACGACATCGACAACATTGCCCAGTCGATGAACCAGGTCCTGACGCAGCTGATCGTCTCGGTCCTGATGCTGTGCGGTTCCCTGGCCATGATGCTGTGGATCTCGCCGTTGCTTGCAGCCATCGCCGTTGCCTCCGTGCCCGTCTCAACGTGGATCACCGTGCTGGTGGCCCGCCGCTCCCAGGAGCATTTCGCCGGCCAGTGGAAGGAGACAGGCGAGCTCAACGCCCACGTGGAGGAATTCATCAGCGGCCATGAGGTAGTCAAAGCATTCAGTTGGCAGGAACAGGCAGCGGAAGTTTTCGGCCAGAGCAACCTGCGCCTGGCCCGTGCTGCCCTCAAAGCCCAGTTTTCCGCCGGGGTGGTCCAGCCGCTGATGGTCCTGATGTCCAATCTCAACTACATTGCGGTGGCAGTCGTGGGAGCCCTCCAGATCGTTGCCGGGTCAATGACCATTGGCGGCGTCCAGGCCTTCATCCAGTTCAGCCGACTGTTCACCCAGCCTGTGGGGCAGATTGGCGGCCTGCTCAGCGTCATCCAGTCCTGCGCGGCGTCCGCGGCCAGGGTCTTCGCACTCCTGGATGCCGGCGAGGTCCTCCCGGAGCCGGACCGACCGGCGCACGCTGCCCCGGTTGCGGGCCGCATCGTCTTCGACCACGTCACCTACAGCTACCCGGGGTCCGTCCCCGCGGTCCGCGATCTCACCTTCTCGGTTGAACCCGGACAGGCGGTGGCCATCGTGGGACACACAGGTGCCGGCAAGAGTACGGTGGTGAACCTGCTGATGCGGTTCCTGGAGCCCTCCTCCGGCCGGATCTCCATTGGTGGGGAGGACATCGCCTCGGTTCCGCGCGACCTGTTGCGCTCCCAGTTTGGCGTGGTGCCGCAGGATGCGTGGCTGTTTACCGGGACCATCCGGGAAAATATCGCGTACGGGCTTCCGGAGGCAACGGATGCCGCCATTGTCGCCGCAGCCGAGGCCACCCACGCCGACCGTTTTATCAGGTCCCTGCCCCACGGCTACGGCACCGTGCTCGAAAACGGCGGCGAGCCCCTCAGCAAAGGGCAGCGGCAACTCATCGTCATTGCCAGGGCGCAGTTGGCCGGTCGCCTGGTACTGGTCCTGGACGAAGCAACCAGCTCAGTGGATTCCAGGACCGAGCTCCTGATCCGCCAGGCGATGCAGCGGCTCCGGAATGGCCGGACCAGTTTCATCATCGCGCACCGTTTGTCCACGGTCCGGAACGCTGATCTAATTCTGGTCATGGACCACGGACGCATCGTTGAACAGGGAACGCACCCCAGCCTCCTGGCCGCCAACAGCTATTACGCCACGCTCTACAACGCACAGTTCGCTGCCCGCGACGGCCGCGCCGGTGTCCTGGAGGGGGGCCTGTGAGCGCCCCGGCAGATTTCCCCGGTGCCTGGCGGCCGAACCCCGCAAGCACTGTGGCCCTGTTCGAGCAACTGCGGCTGCAGGTCATCCACCTGGCGGACAACGGCGCCCTGGCTCCCGGCGCCAGGCTTCCGGCCGTGCGGGCCTTGGCGGAAAAGCTCGATGTCGCCCCGCACACCGTGGCCAGGGCGTATAAGGAGCTTGAGGCGGCCGGGATCGTGGCCACCCGGGGGCGGAACGGTACGGTGGTTTCGGCGCGGGATGAAAGGCTGGGCGGGCTGGCCGCCGCCGCCGCAGCGTACGCGGACGTGGCCAAAGCACAGGGGGCCAGCTTCGCGGAAGCAGTCAAGCTGCTCGCGGCCGCCTACGATGTTCCCTGAGGGCGGAACCGCACATGTTCGAAGAAGTTTTCGATTAGCATTATGGGGTGCCTAAAGCCGTAGCTGAAGAAACCACTGCCCCCGTCACCTCCTTCACCGCCGCCCCTGCTGCCGTCCCGCAACGGCCGGACCTCTCCAGGCTCGTCGTGAAGGGCGCGCGGGAGCACAACCTGCGCAACGTGGATCTCGATCTTCCCCGTGACGCCATGATCGTTTTCACCGGCCTCTCCGGATCCGGAAAATCGTCCCTCGCATTCGACACCATCTTCGCTGAAGGCCAGCGGCGCTACGTCGAATCGCTGTCCGCCTACGCCCGCCAGTTCCTGGGACAGGTGGACAAGCCTGACGTCGACTTCATCGAGGGCCTGTCTCCGGCGGTCTCCATCGACCAGAAGTCCACCAGCAAGAACCCGCGATCCACTGTCGGCACCATCACCGAAATCTACGACTACATGCGCCTGTTGTGGGCACGTGTGGGCAGGCCGCACTGCCCCGTGTGCGGTGAGCCCGTATCCAAGCAGACGCCGCAGCAGATCGTGGACCAGCTCCTTGAACTTGCGGACGGCACGCGTTTCCAGGTCCTCGCGCCGGTGGTGCGCGGCCGCAAGGGCGAGTTCGTTGACCTCTTCAAGGAGCTCAGCGCCAAGGGCTACTCCCGGGCACGGGTGGACGGCAACCTGGTCCAGCTGAGCGACCCGCCCAAGCTGGGCAAGCAGTTCAAACACACCATCGAGGTGGTGGTGGACCGCCTGGTGGTCAAGGAAGGCATCAGCCAGCGGCTCACCGACTCCATCGAGACCGCCCTCGGACTGGCAGAAGGCCGTGTCCTGGCCGAATTTGTCGACCTCGACTCCGACGATCCCGGACGGATCCGCGCCTTCTCCGAAAACCTCGCGTGTCCCAACGAACACCCGCTGGCCATCGACGAGATCGAACCCCGTTCGTTCTCCTTCAACAACCCGTTTGGCGCCTGCGCGGCCTGCAGCGGAATCGGTACCCGGCTGGAAGTTGACGAGGAACTCATCGTTCCCAATCCGGAGCTTTCCCTGTCCGAAGGCGCCATCGCCCCTTGGTCCCTGGGAACCGCCACCACGGAATACTGGAACCGGCTGCTCGAAGGCCTCGCCAAGGAAGTGGGCTTCTCCATGGCCACGCCGTGGGAGAAGCTGGGCAAGGATGTCCGCCAGACCATCCTGCACGGCAAGGACCACAAAGTGGTGGTGCAGTACCGCAACCGCTTCGGCCGCGAACGCAAATACAGCACCGGCTTTGAGGGTGCCATCCAGTACGTCCACCGCAAGCACGGGGAGACCGATTCCGACTGGGCCCGCGACCGTTACGAGGAGTACATGCGGCAGGTGCCGTGCCCTTCCTGCAACGGAGCCCGCCTCAATCCGGCCTCCCTCTCGGTCCTCATCAATGGCAAGTCCATTGCCGAAGTCGCGGCCCTGCCCATGCGGGACTGTGCGGAGTTCCTGAACAACCTGGTGCTGACCGGGCGTGAAGCGCAGATCGCCCACCAGGTCCTCAAGGAGATCCAGGCGCGCCTTACCTTCTTGTTGGACGTGGGCCTGGAATACCTCAACCTTGAGCGTCCGTCCGCCACCCTCTCCGGCGGCGAAGCGCAACGCATCAGGCTTGCCACCCAAATCGGTTCCGGCCTGGTGGGCGTCCTCTACGTCCTGGATGAGCCCTCCATCGGCCTGCACCAGCGCGACAACCGCCGCCTCATCGAAACCCTCACCCGGCTCCGCGACATGGGAAACACCCTCATCGTGGTTGAACATGATGAGGACACCATCCATGTGGCTGACTGGATCGTGGACATCGGACCCGGCGCCGGTGAACACGGCGGCCAGGTGGTCCACTCAGGAACGTACAAAGAGCTGCTGGAGAACAAGGAATCGCTGACCGGTGATTACCTGTCCGGCCGGAAGGCCATTGCGGTGCCCAAGAAGCGCCGCAAATACGACAAGAAGCGCGAAATCAAGGTGGTGGGCGCGCGGGAGAACAATCTCGTGAACGTTGACGCCGCCTTCCCGCTGGGCCTCTTCACCGCGGTGACCGGCGTGAGCGGCTCAGGAAAGTCCACGCTCGTCAACGAAATCCTCTACAAGGTGCTCGCCAACAAGCTCAACGGCGCCAAGCAGGTTGCGGGGCGGCACAAGACCGTGCAGGGCCTCGAACACCTGGACAAGGTGGTCCACGTGGACCAGAGCCCTATCGGCCGCACCCCGCGATCCAACCCGGCGACGTACACGGGCGTGTTCGACAACATCCGCAAGCTCTTCGCCGAGACCACCGAGGCCAAGGTGCGTGGCTACCTTCCCGGCCGGTTCTCCTTCAACGTCAAGGGTGGCCGCTGCGAGGCATGCTCGGGTGACGGCACGCTGAAGATCGAAATGAACTTCCTGCCTGACGTGTACGTCCCCTGCGAGGTGTGCCACGGTGCCCGCTACAACCGGGAAACGCTGGAGGTCCATTACAAGGGCAAGACCATCGCGGACGTCCTCAACATGCCCATCGAGGAGGGGGCCGAGTTCTTCGCGGCCTTCTCACCCATCGCGCGGCACCTGAACACCCTGGTGGACGTCGGACTGGGCTATGTGCGGCTGGGCCAGCCGGCCACCACGTTGTCCGGTGGTGAAGCGCAGCGCGTCAAGCTCGCGGCGGAACTGCAGAAGCGGTCCAACGGGCGCAGCATCTACGTCCTGGACGAGCCCACCACAGGGCTGCACTTCGAGGACATCCGCAAGCTGCTCATGGTCCTCCAGGGGCTTGTGGACAAGGGCAACACGGTGATCACCATCGAGCACAACCTCGACGTCATCAAGAGTGCGGACTGGCTGGTGGACCTTGGGCCCGACGGCGGTTCGGGCGGCGGCCAGATCGTCGCAGCGGGAACGCCCGAGCAGGTGGCCAAGTCCAGCACCAGCCACACGGGGAAGTTCCTGGCCGAAATACTGGGCTGACCAGCGGCGGAATCCGTTCCGAAATATTCCTGCACGGGAATGCGAGTTTCAGGCACTCGCGCTGTCGTGAGAAACTAACCCGGTGACTTCAACAACAGTGCCCGTGATCTTTGACCTGGACGGCACTCTTGTCGACCCGGCCGGTGGAATAACAGAAGGCATTGCATCGGCCCTCCGTGGGCTGGGGCTCCCTGTTCCCGCCCAGGACCTGCTGGATGCGATGATCGGCCCCAAACTGAGCGACTCACTGCTCAACGTGGCGAAGGTGCCGGCGGGCCGCCTCGAAGAGGTGGTCCGCCGCTACCGGGAACACTATGTGTCCACCGGAATCGCCCAGAGCCGGCTGTACCCGGGAATCCGCGACATCCTCGAATCTTTCGCTGCAGCGGGACGGCCCGTTGCCGTCGCCACCCAGAAGCCGCAGGGCCTGGCCCACACGGTACTGGCCCACCACGGCATCGACGGTTTCTTCCACGGTATCCACGGCTCCGCTGACGACGAAGCCGCGGTGGACGGCGTTCCGCTCGGCAAGACCCAGATCATCGCCGCCGCCCTGCAGAACCTGGATACCCGGCACGCCATCATGGTGGGGGACCGGGCCCAGGACGTTTCCGGGGCGATCGCCAACGGCCTGGACTGCATCGGGGTCGTCTGGGGATTCGCGCCTGACGGCGAACTTGAAGCGGCGGGGTCGATCGCCGTGGTCAGCACGGGTGAGGAACTGGTCACGGTCATCGACCGGTTGCAAGCCATCCACACCGCGGCCATGAGCGGGGTGAGCAATGATGGAAATGTTTGATGCCGTCCGCTGGACCACGCGCAACCTGATCTCCGGCACCTGCCGGCCCACCGTCGTCGGACTCGAAAATGTCCCCTCCGACGGCCCATTCATCGCGGCTCCCAACCACCTGTCCTTTTTTGACAGCGTGATCGTGCAAGCATTGATGCCCCGTCCGGTCGCGTTTTTCGCCAAGGCCGAGTACTTCACCACCGGAGGCGTCAAGGGCAAGGTCATGAAGGCCTTCTTCGAGTCCGTTGGCTCCATTCCGGTGGAGCGCGGCGAACAGGCGGCCAGCGTCCAGGCGCTCAAGACACTCCTGGACATCCTCGAGTCCGGCCGCGGCATCGGCATCTACCCCGAGGGCACCCGCTCCCGGGACGGCATCCTCTACCGGGGCCGCACCGGCGTCGGCTGGCTCGCCCTCACCACCGGGGCCCCGGTCATCCCGGTGGGACTGATCGGGACCGAGAAACTCCAGCGCGCCGGCGAGAAGGGTGTCAGGCCGCAGCACTTCACCATGAAAGTGGGGGAGCCGCTGTACTTCGACAAGACCGGCCCGGACCACTCCCTTCCCGCACGCCGTGAAGTCACGGACCGGATCATGGACGCGATCGCTGCCCTGAGCGGCCAGGAGCGTTCCACCAGCTACAACCAGAGCAAGTCCGCGGAGTAGCCCGGACTGGCAACGATGCCCGGCGCACCTTAGTAGACTTGATAGGTGGCAAATCCAGCAAGTTACCGGCCCAAAACCGGTGAGATCCCCACCAACCCGGGCGTCTACCGGTTCCGTGACCCGCACGGCCGGGTCATTTACGTGGGCAAGGCGAAAAGCCTCCGGTCCCGCCTGAACTCCTACTTCGCCAACCCGGCCGGCCTGTTGCCCAAGACCTACGCCATGGTCCACGCCGCCAGCAGCGTTGAGTGGACCGTGGTGGGCAGCGAACTGGAATCGCTGCAGCTCGAATACACCTGGATCAAGGAATTCAAGCCCCGGTTCAACGTGGTATTCCGGGACGACAAGACCTACCCTTACCTCGCCGTCACCATGGGCGAGAAATACCCCAGGGTGCAGGTCATGCGGGGGGACAAGCGGAAGGGGACCCGCTACTTCGGCCCCTATACCGCGGGCGCCATCCGGGAAACCATGGATACCCTGCTGCGCGTCTTCCCCGTCCGCAGCTGCAGTGCCGGCGTGTTTAAACGGGCCGAAGCCACCGGCCGGCCGTGCCTGCTGGGCTACATCGACAAATGCGCCGCACCGTGCGTGGGCCGGATCTCGCCCGACGACCACAGGGCCCTGGCAGACGATTTCTGCGCCTTCATGGGCGGTGAAGCCAAACGGTTCATCACCAAGCTGGAAAAGCAAATGGCCGACGCCGTGGCAAAACTGGACTACGAGCACGCCGCGCGGCTCCGTGACGACATCGCAGCCCTGCGGAAGGTCTTCGAACGCAACGCGGTGGTGCTGTCCGAGGACACCGACGCCGACGTGTTCGCCCTGCACGAAGACGAGCTCGAAGCCGCCGTCCAGGTGTTCCACGTCCGGGGCGGCCGCATCCGCGGCCAGCGCGGCTGGGTAGTGGAAAAGGTGGAAGACTTCACCACCCCGGACCTTGTGGAGCACCTGCTCCAGCAGGTCTACGGCGAAGACGGCGAGACCCACGGCAGGCTGCCGCGCGAGGTCCTGGTGCCCGTGGCGCCCAGCAACGCGGAGGACCTCGCCACCTGGCTTGGCGGCATCCGCGGGGCCAAGGTGGATATCCGGGTCCCGCAGCGCGGAGACAAGGCGGCGCTGATGTCCACGGTGCGCGAAAATGCCGAACACGCGCTGAAGCTCCACAAGACCCGCCGTGCCGGGGACATCACCGTCAGGTCGCAGGCCCTCCAGGAACTGCAGGAAGCCCTTGACCTGCCGGTGCCGCTGCTCCGGATCGAATGCTTCGACGTCTCCCACGTCCAGGGCACCAACGTGGTGGCCTCCATGGTGGTGGTGGAGGACGGGCTGCCCAAAAAGTCCGATTACCGCAAGTTCTCCATCACTGGACCCGCCGCCTCCGACGACACGGCGGCCATGCATGACGTCCTGACCCGGCGCTTCCGCCACTACCTGCAGGACAAGTCCGCGCAGGTTGACGAGTCCGTCCTCGCAGCGGATGGCCGGGACGCCGTCACGGAAGACGCGGTGCTGGACACCACCACGCCGGCGCCCAAAGCCAAGTTCGCCTACCCGCCCAACCTGGTGGTGGTGGACGGCGGCCAGCCGCAGGTAAACGCGGCAGCCCGCGCGCTGGCCGGCCTGGGCATCGATGACGTCTACGTGGTGGGCCTGGCCAAGCGGCTGGAAGAAGTATGGTTGCCGGACAGCGATTTTCCGGTAATCCTGCCCCGAACCTCGCAGGGCCTGTACCTGCTGCAGCGGATCCGGGACGAGGCCCACCGCTTCGCCATCACCTTCCACCGGCAAAAGCGCGGCAAGGCCATGACCGTCTCGGCGCTCGACGCCGTCCCGGGCCTGGGCGCATCCAAGCGGAAGGCCCTCCTGGCGCACTTCGGCTCGGTCAAGGGCGTCAAGGCCGCCACCGTGGAAGAGCTCTCCGAGGCCAAGGGGATCGGCCCCGCCCTGGCCGGCGCCATCGTGAACCACTTCGCCGCCGACAGCCTCGACGCTGCGGCCGTACCGGCGATCAACATGGCCACCGGCGAAATCATTGAAACTTAGCTAGGGTAAGTGACGGGGCGGCGCCACTGCGGCCGCCCCTGGCACAACAACGAAACGGGGCGGACTTCATGGCAGACACGACGGCGGGATCCGAAGACGGGCAGGACGGGCTGGAGACAGTCAAGCCGCTCGAAGCGGAACTGCTGGTGGTCACCGGGATGTCCGGCGCCGGGCGGAGCACCGCCGCCGATGCGTTGGAGGACCACGGCTGGTATGTCGTGGAGAACCTGCCGCCGCAGATGCTTGGCACGCTGGCCGAACTCGTCTCGCACGCACCGCAGTCCATTCCCCGGCTCGCGGTGGTGATCGACGTCCGCAGCAAGGGGCTCTTCGCCGACATCCGCGCAGCGCTGGGCGCACTTGCCGCCAGCGGCGTCACCTTCCGGGTGCTGTTCCTGGACGCCAGCGACAACGTCCTGGTCCGGCGCTTCGAACAGGGGCGCCGCCCCCACCCGCTCCAGGGCGGCGGACGGATCCTGGACGGTATCGCCGCCGAACGCGAGCTGCTGCAGGAACTGCGCGACACCTCCGACGTCGTGCTCGATACCTCCAATTACAACGTCCACGGACTCGCCACGGCCATTACCGAGCTGTTCAGCGAAACCGGTCCCGTGGCACTGCGGCTGAACGTCATGAGCTTCGGTTTCAAGTACGGCCTGCCGGTGGATGCCAACTACGTGGCGGACGTCCGGTTCATACCCAACCCGCACTGGGTTCCCCAGCTGCGCCCGCTGACCGGCCTGGACAAGGACGTCAGCGACTACGTGCTCGAGGCCGAGGGCGTCAAGAACTTCGTGGACCGCTATGTCCTCGCACTTGAGCCCGTACTGGAAGGGTACCGGCGGGAAAACAAGCACTACGCCACCATCGCCGTCGGCTGCACGGGCGGAAAGCACCGCTCCGTCGCGGTCGCCGTCGAGCTCTCCAAGAAACTCGCTCAGTATCCGCGGGTCACGGTGACCACCGCGCACCGGGATCTGGGCCGCGAATAATGGCCCTTTTCACCGGTGCCCTGCCCCTGGTGCCACCGGCCGGCGGAACAGCGCCCGGCCAACAGGACAAGGGCCCCAACGTTGTGGCGCTGGGCGGCGGACACGGCCTGGCGGCCTCCTTGTCGGCACTGCGCCTGCTCACCTCCGAGCTCACCGCGATCGTCACCGTTGCGGACGACGGCGGCTCTTCCGGGCGTCTGCGCGAGGAGTACGGCGTCCTCCCGCCCGGAGACCTCCGCATGGCACTTTCCGCGCTCTGCGACGACACCGACTGGGGCCGCACCTGGCGTGACGTCATGCAGCACCGCTTCCGCGCCGGAAAAGGCCCGGGCGGCTCCCTGGACGAACACGCCATGGGCAACCTGTTGATCGTCACCCTCTGGGAACTCCTGGGCGACGCCGTCGCCGGGCTCAAGTGGGCCGGTGCGCTTCTCGGTGCCAGGGGCCAGGTCCTGCCCATGTCCACCGTTCCGCTCACCATCGAAGGCGACGTCCGCGTCACCACCCCCGGCGGCGGAACCGGGCTGCAGACCATCCACGGGCAGGCGCGCTGCGCGGTCGCCGGCTCCCTGGAGGAAGTCCGGCTCCTGCCTAAATCGGCGCCCGCCTGCACGGAGGCCTTGACGGCAATCGAGCTGGCCGACTGGGTGGTTCTGGGCCCCGGCTCCTGGTACACGTCGGTACTGCCCCACCTGCTGCTGCCCGAGATGCGCCAGGCATTGTGCAGCACTCCGGCCAAGCGCTGCCTGACCATGAACCTTGCCACCGACACCAAAGAAACGTCCGGCATGACGGCCGCGGACCATCTTCACGTCCTCCGGCGCTACGCTCCGGAGTTCAGCGTTGACGTCGTCCTCGCCGATCCCGCCTCCGTACCCGACCGGCAGGAGTTCGAGAAGGCCGCCGGCATGATCGGCGCGGAGGTGGTCTTGGGTAAAGTAGGGGCGTCGGGACGCCGCCCTGTCCACGAGCCACTGCGGCTGGCGACGGCGTACCAGGACATTTTTGGGAACAGTTAGGAAGGTGCCATGGCACTGACAGCATCGGTCAAAGAAGAACTGTCCCGTTTGGACATTAAGAAGTCATCAGTGCGCAAGGCGGAAGTCTCCGCCATGCTCCGCTTCGCCGGGGGACTGCACATCATCTCCGGCCGGATCGTCATCGAAGCGGAAGTGGACCTGGCGTCCACGGCCCGCCGGCTCCGCGCCGCCATCGCCGAGGTCTACGGACACCAGAGCGAAATCATCGTGGTCTCCGCGGGCGGACTTCGGCGCGCCAGCCGCTACGTGGTCCGCGTCGTCCGTGACGGTGAGGCACTGGCCAGGCAGACCGGCCTCCTGGACGGCCGGGGCCGCCCCGTGCGCGGGCTGCCGTCCGCCGTCGTCAACGGATCAGCGGCCGACGCCGAAGCTGTGTGGCGCGGGGCGTTCCTTGCCCACGGATCACTGACGGAACCCGGACGGTCCTCCTCGTTGGAGGTCACCTGCCCCGGTCCCGAATCGGCCCTCGCCCTCGTCGGGGCGGCCCGCCGCCTGGACATCCAGGCCAAGGCGCGTGAGGTCAGGGGAGTGGACCGCGTGGTCATCCGCGACGGCGACACCATCGCGGCGCTCCTGACGCGCATGGGCGCCCACGACGCGCTGATGGTTTGGGAAGAACGCCGGATGCGAAAGGAAGTCCGCGCCACGGCAAACCGGCTCGCCAACTTCGACGACGCAAACCTGCGCCGTTCCGCGCAGGCCGCAGTCGCTGCAGGCGCACGGGTGGACCGGGCCCTGGAAATCCTGGGCGACGACGTTCCGGACCACCTGAAATACGCCGGTGAACTGCGGGTGGCGCACAAACAGGCCAGCCTGGACGAACTGGGCCGGCTTGCCGATCCTGTGATGACCAAGGACGCGATTGCCGGAAGGATCCGCCGGCTGCTGGCCATGGCGGACAAACGCGCCCTCGACCTGGGCATTCCCGGAACTGACGCCAATGTGACGCCGGAAATGCTGGACGAGTAAGCGCCCCATAGAATCAAAAAGATTCCGGGCGCCAGCCGCCCGGATGCACAATCCGAGAGTCACCAACCGGACCGAGCGTCCACGATATTGGAGGATTTTGTGACTGAGTACGTATTGCCCGAACTCAAGTACGACTACGCCGCCCTTGAGCCGCACATCTCTGCGCGGATCATGGAGCTGCACCACAGCAAGCACCACGCAGCCTACGTCACCGGCGCCAACAACGCGCTGGCCCAGCTTGCCGAGGCACGGGAAAAGGGCGACTTCGCCAACATCAACCGTCTCTCCAAGGACCTCGCGTTCCACACCGGCGGCCACATCAACCACTCGGTCTTCTGGAACAACCTGTCCCCGGACGGCGGCGACAAGCCCGAAGGCGAGCTGGCGGCTGCCATCGACGACGCTTTTGGTTCCTTCGATGCGTTCCGCGCCCAGTTCAGCGCCGCCGCACTGGGACTGCAGGGCTCGGGCTGGGGCTTCCTGGCCTACGAACCCATCGGTGGAAACCTTGTCATCGAACAGCTGTATGACCAGCAGGGGAACGTTGCCCTGGGCACCACCCCGCTGCTGATGCTGGACATGTGGGAGCACGCCTTCTACCTTGACTACGTCAACGTCAAGGCCGACTACGTCAAGGCATTCTGGAACATCGTCAACTGGGCCGACGTCGCCCAGCGCTTCGAGGCAGCCCGCACCAACGCCACGGGACTCATCACCCTTCCGTAGTGAGCTGCGTTATACATCGATGTAACAAACTTCACATTCTGACTTAAACCGGCCGGGATGTGGACGGTCCGCCCCTGCACTTGCGGGGGCGGACCCACTTAAACGTAAGATAGGTCACGGAAGGCGGTTAGCCTTCAGCAATGAGGCTGGTCGCCCTCCATGTAAATCATCTCTGCCCAATGGCGTGCGGGATCTGTTAGTTGGCTTGAACGCCCGCTCAACTAGTTGTGCTTCTCAAAGCACCAAGGAGACTGTAAAAGTGACGACCCGTATTGGTATCAACGGCTTCGGCCGCATTGGCCGCAACTACTTCCGCGCAGCACTTGCCCAGGGCGCGGACCTGGAAATCGTTGCCGTCAACGACCTCACCAGCCCCGAAGCCCTGGCCCACCTGTTCAAGTACGACTCCGTCGGCGGGCGCCTGAAGGAAACCATCGAGGTCAAGGACGGCAACATCGTCGTCAACGGCAACGTGGTCAAGGTCCTGGCGGAACGCGACCCCGCCAAGCTCCCCTGGGGCGATCTGGGCGTGGACATCGTCATCGAATCCACCGGCTTCTTCACCAAGGCAGCCGATGCGCAGAAGCACATCGATGCAGGCGCCAAGAAGGTCCTGATCTCCGCTCCGGCCTCGGACGAGGACATCACCATCGTGATGGGCGTCAACGACAACCTGTACGACAACGCCACGCACAACATCATTTCCAACGCCTCCTGCACCACCAACTGCCTCGGCCCGCTGGCCAAGGTGGTTAACGACGAATTCGGCATCGAGCGTGGACTCATGACCACCGTGCACGCCTACACCGCCGACCAGAACCTCCAGGACGGTCCGCACAAGGACCTGCGCCGTGCACGTGCTGCGGCCATCAACATGGTTCCCACCTCCACCGGCGCCGCCAAGGCAATCGGCCTTGTCCTGCCTGAGCTCAAGGGCAAGCTGGACGGTTACGCCATCCGCGTCCCCGTGCCCACCGGCTCCGCCACCGACCTCACCGTCACCGTCTCCCGCGAGACCACCGTGGAGGAAGTCAACGCCGCCCTCAAGCGTGCCTCGGAGTCCGAGGAACTGCAGGGCTTCCTGACCTACACGGACGAGCCCATCGTCTCCTCCGACATCGTTGGCGACCCCGCTTCCTCGATCTTCGACGCCGGCCTGACCAAGGTCATCGGCAACCAGGTCAAGGTTGTTTCCTGGTATGACAACGAATGGGGCTACTCCAACCGCCTCGTCGACCTCACGGAGCTCGTGGCATCCAAGCTGGGCTAGGGTTAGACACATGACATCTCACACCCTCAACGAACTGATCGCTGAAGGTGTCCGCGGGCGGTACATTCTGGTTCGAAGTGACCTGAATGTGCCGCTCGACGGCTCTACAGTTACTGACGACGGCCGCATCAAGGCCTCACTGCCAGTGCTGTCAAAGCTCACGGACGCCGGTGCCCGCGTGCTGGTAACAGCCCACCTCGGACGCCCCAAGGGGGCCCCGGAGGACAAGTATTCCCTTCGTCCCGCCGTGGACCGCCTCGCCGAACTGGCGGACTTCAAGGTCACCCTGGCAGCCGACACCGTTGGTGACGCCGCCAAGGGTGCCGCAGCGTCCCTGCAGGACGGCGAAGCGCTGGTCCTGGAGAACGTCCGCTTCGACTCCCGCGAGACCAGCAAGGACGACGCCGAACGCGGCACCTTCGCCGACGAGCTCGTGGCACTGACCGGTGACAACGGCGCCTACGTGGATGACGCCTTCGGCGCCGTCCACCGCAAGCACGCCAGTGTCTACGACGTCGCCACCCGGTTGCCGTCGTACCAGGGCGACCTGGTGCACACGGAGGTGGAAGTCCTTCGGAAGCTGACCACTGACACCCAGCGTCCCTACGTGGTGGTGCTCGGCGGCTCCAAGGTCTCCGACAAGCTCGCGGTCATCGAGAACCTGCTCGGCAAAGCCGACACCATCCTGGTGGGCGGTGGCATGCTGTTCACCTTCCTGGCAGCCGCCGGTCACAAGGTGGGCTCCAGCCTCCTCGAGGAAGACCAGATCCCCGTGGTCCAGGACTACCTCAAGCGGGCTGCAGATGCAGGCACCGAATTCGTCGTTCCCACGGACGTTGTGGTGGCAGAGAAGTTCGCGGCGGATGCCGCGCACCAAACGGTGCCGGCTGACGCCATCGAAAGCAGCAGCTTCGGTGCCCAGGGCATCGGCCTGGATATCGGCCCGGACACCGCTGCCGCCTTCGCGGACCGGATTAAGGGAGCCCGCACGGTCTTCTGGAACGGGCCCATGGGAGTCTTCGAATTCGAGGCCTTCTCCGCCGGTACCCGTGCCATCGCACAGGCCCTGACGGAAACCGACGGTTTCACCGTTGTGGGCGGCGGCGACTCGGCAGCGGCGGTACGCACGCTGGGATTCGCCGATGACCAGTTCGGCCACATTTCCACTGGCGGCGGCGCAAGCCTGGAATACCTCGAAGGCAAGGAGCTTCCCGGCCTCAGCGTCCTGGACCGGTAGCACCAACTGCCAGGTAGTACCGGACTGACCAGTCCTTCGGCCGGCAGGTTGCCCGCGGCAGCCTGCCGGCCGCACACATATCAAGAACTTTTATGGAGATCACGTGACTACGTCAACGAATGGCGCCTTCGACCGCAAGCCCTTCATCGCGGGCAACTGGAAAATGAACATGGACCACGTGCAGGGCATCACCCTCCTGCAGAAGTTGGCCTGGACCCTCTCCGACGCCAAGCACGACTACAGCCGCGTTGAGGTTGCCGTGTTCCCGCCGTTCACGGACCTCCGCGGCGTCCAGACCCTGGTCCAGGGCGATGACCTGCAGGTCGGCTACGGCGGCCAGGACCTTTCCCAGTTCGATTCCGGAGCCTACACCGGCGACATTTCCGGCCAGTTCCTGGCCAAGCTCGGCTGCACCTACGTGCTGGTGGGCCACAGCGAACGCCGCACCATCCACAACGAGTCCGACGACGTCCTCAACGCCAAGGTTAAGGCCGCCTTCAAGCACGGAGTCACCCCCGTCCTGTGCGTCGGGGAAGGCCTGGAAATCCGCCAGGCCGGAACCCATGTTGAGCACACGCTCCAGCAGCTGCGCGCCGGCGTTGCAGGACTCACCAACGACCAAGCGGCCGAACTCGTGGTTGCCTACGAGCCCGTTTGGGCGATTGGCACGGGCGAGGTCGCAGGCCCGGAGGATGCACAGGAAATGTGCGCCGCGATCCGAGCGGAACTCGAAAGCCTCTTCGGCGCCGACGTTGCAGCCAAGACCCGCCTGTTGTACGGCGGCTCAGTCAAGGCCAACAACGCCGCCGCCATCCTGCAGGAGCGCGACGTCGACGGTGTCCTTGTGGGCGGTGCCAGCCTCGATCCCGCCGAGTTTGCTAATATTGTCAGGTTCGAGAGCCACCTGGTCACGGACTAGTCCGCAACCAGTACAAGTTCCCGCAATTCCAACTTCCGAAAGGCCGTCGTGGACGTTCTTCATGTCATCCTGCAGATCCTCCTGGGCATCACCAGCCTCCTGCTGACGCTGCTCATCCTCCTGCACAAGGGGCGCGGCGGCGGCCTCTCCGACATGTTCGGCGGCGGCATGAGCTCGGGCCTCAGCTCTTCCGGGGTAGCCGAACGGAACCTCAACCGCTTCACCATCGTCCTGGGAGTTACCTGGGGCGTGGTGATCATTGCCCTGGGCCTGATCATGCGTTTCAGCGGCGGCGGCGACTCCTAGGGAGCCGCTGAATAGGGTCCTGAGGCCCTCCCGCCGCCCGGATCGGGCAACTAAACCGTGGCTGTCGGTTTATCCGGCAGCCACAGTTGCGTTTAAGCTGCCGGTACCCGGCCATCCGCTTCGAGGCAGGAGATGTCATGGTCCATCCAGCATCAGGCTTTCGGGGGACCCGCGCCGGGGTGACGGCAGGGTCCGGATCGAGCCTGCAGTCCACCGATCCTTCCTCCCAGCCCCTCCCGCGCATCCGGGTGTCCTACTGGTGCGCGAAGGGGCACGAGACCCAGCCTGTCTTCCTCAAGCTGCCCGACGACCAGATCCCCTTGACCTGGGACTGCCGGCGCTGTGGTGCTCCGGCCTCCCGGGACGGGCAGGCAGCGGCGCTGGCTGATCCCTTCGACGAAGGGTACAAGAGCCACCTGGAATACGTTAAAGAGCGGCGCTCCGGCCAGGACGCCGAAGACGTCCTGGCCGGAGCGCTGGAAAAACTACGCGCCCGCGGCGTCCTTCCGGACGAGTTGCTGCGGGACACGTGAGGCGGCGTTCTCGTCGATCAGCCACAGGGTGCGGGACGTACCCCTCGGTCCGGCCGCAGGTACCTGGACCGGGTTGGCGCCGGCAAGGGCAAGTCCCACCGCCCCGGCCTTGTCCTCGCCGGCCACCACCATCCAGACCTCTGACGCCGTGTTGATAGCAGGCATCGTCAGGGAAATCCGCAGCGGCGGAGGCTTGGGCGAGTTGCGCACTCCCACCACCGTAAGGTTCTTCTCCCGGATGCCGGCCTGCTCAGGGAACAGCGATGCGATGTGGGCGTCGGGGCCGACGCCGAGGAGCACCACATCAAGGCGGGGCAACGTGGACGGCTCATCCGGCCGGTCATCGGACATGTCGGCCGCATGTTCGGCTGCTGCCGCTTCCCGCAGCTGCCGGGCGTAGTCCTCAGCCGCCTCCTCGGGAGTGCCGAAGTGGTCCGCGGAACCAGGAGAGTGGACCCGCTCCGGATCCACCGGAATGTGCGAGAGCAGAGCATCGAACGCCTGCTTGGTGTTCCGGTCCGGATCCGCCGCATCGACGAAGCGTTCGTCACCCCACCAGAAGTTGACCTTGGACCAGTCGACGGCGGGCGCCGCCGGGGAATCGGCAACAGCCTTCAATGTACCGATCCCCACGGTCCCCCCGGTGAGCACCACAGTGGCTTCGCCGTACTTGTCCTGGACATCAACGAGCTTGGTGATCAGGCGGGCCGCAATCGCGGCCATGAGGACGGACGAATCAGGATGGATGCTTACTCTGGGGTCAACGCTCACTGGGTCGGACGCTCCTTAGATTGGTACGTGGCAGTCCAATAGTAATCACTTCGCCAAACACTTCGTCGGGGTCGAGGCGGCGGAGTTCTTCGGCGAGGCAGTCGCGGAGGCTGCGGCGTGGGAGGGTGATCCGTTGGGCGGGTTGGCCGGGTTGGGTGAGTTCGGCGACGGAGAGTCCGGGGCGGAAGAGTTGGACGTCGCCGCCGGGGCGGGTGAGGCGGACACGACGGATCCCTGTCCCTGCGGGGTCCGCGACGATGGTCACGGGGGCGTCCAGGGTCAGGGTGAGCCAGGCGGCGAGCAGGATGGTGGAGGGTGAGTCCGAGGCGCCCTCGACCGCGACCGCGGTGACCGGGGAGGAATCGACTTCGTCCAGGGCCGCGGCGAGTTGGATCCGCCAGTTGGTCAGCCGGGTCCAGGCGAGGTCGGTGTCGCCGGCTTTGTAGGTGTGGTGGATCCGTTCAAGCGCGGCCTGCGGGTCCGGTTCGTTGGCCGAATCGGTGATCCTGCGGTGCGCGATCGCGCCGATGGAGGTCTCGCACGCGTTCGCTGGGGCCCCGTGCGGCCACCAGGCCACGATCGGGGCGTCCGGGAGCAGCAGCGCGGCGACCAGGGATTCGGACTCGTGCGCGAGTTGACCGTAGCCGCGGAGCACGATGACCTCGGACGCGCCGGCGTCCCCGCCCACCCTGATCTGCGCGTCGAGCCGGTCATCGGCGTCTTTCCCGGCGTCGGCCAGGACGATGATCCGGCAGGGGTGTTCCCGGCTGGCGTCGTTCGCGGCCTCGATCGCTTCTTCCTCGAGCCCGGACTTGGTTACCACCACCAGGGTCAGGACCCGGCCCAGGGCGATCACCCCGCCCTGCTCGCGCAGGGACATGAGTTTCTTGGAAACCTTCGAGGTGGTGGTATCGGGGAGGTTTACGATCATGGCCTTCTCCAGGTTCGTCCGTCACGGGCCAGCAGCTCATCAGCGCTGGCCGGGCCCCAGGAGCCGGGGGCGTAGGGTTCGGGCTGTTCGTCCAGGGTGGCCCAGTATTCCTCGAACGGGTCAAGGATCTTCCAGGACAGCTCCACTTCCTCATGCCGCGGGAACAGCGGCGGCTCACCGAGCAGCACGTCCAGGATCAGCCGCTCGTAAGCCTCCGGGCTCGATTCGGTGAACGAGTGCCCGTAGCCGAAGTCCATGGTCACGTCCCGGACTTCCATCTGGGTACCGGGAACCTTGGAACCGAACCGGATGGTCACGCCCTCGTCGGGCTGGACCCGGATCACCACTGCGTTCTGCCCGAAGTCGTCCTCGCCATGGTCGCGGAAGAGCAGGTTGGGGGCGCGTTTGAAGACCACGGCGATCTCGGTCACGCGACGGCCCAGGCGCTTGCCCGCGCGCAGGTAGAACGGAACACCGGACCAGCGGCGGGTGTGGATGTCCACCCGAACCGCCGCGTAGGTCTCCGTGGTGGAGTCTGCGGGGATGCCTTCCTCTTCCAGGTAGCCCTGGACCTGCTCGCCGCCCTGCCAGCCGCCGGTGAACTGGCCGCGCGCAGAATGCGTGGAGAGATCTTCCGGGAGCTTGACCGCGGCGAGGACTTTTTCCTTCTCCGCCCGCAGGTCGTCGGCGTTGAAGGAGATCGGTTCCTCCATTGCCGTCAGTGCCAGCAGTTGGAGCAGGTGGTTCTGGATGACGTCACGGGCTGCACCCACGCCGTCGTAATACCCGGCCCGGCCACCGGTGCCAATGTCCTCGGCCATGGTGATCTGGACATGGTCCACGTAGTTGGCGTTCCACAACGGTTCGAACAACTGGTTCGCGAAACGCAACGCCAGGATGTTCTGTACCGTTTCCTTGCCCAGGTAGTGATCGATCCGGAACACGGCGTCCGGCGGGAACACGGATTCGACAATGTCGTTGAGCTGCCGCGCCGATTCCAGGTCGTGACCGAACGGCTTCTCGATCACCACCCGCCGCCACTTGTCCCCGTCGGCCTGTGCCAGGCCGTGCTTGGACAACTGCCGGCAGACCTGCTCGAACGCCTTCGGCGGGATGGACAGGTAGAACGCGTGGTTCCCGCGGGTACCCCGGACGTCGTCGAGCTCCTTGATCGTCTCGCCAAGACGCTCAAACGCGGCGTCGTCGTCGAACTCACCCTGCACAAACCGGATACCCTCGGACAGCTGGTTCCAGACCGCCTCATCAAACGGGGTACGCGCGTGCTCCTGCACGGACGCTTTCACCTCGGCGGCGAAATCCTCCTTGTCCCACTCACGCCGGGCGAATCCGACCAGCGCGAAGCTCGGCGGCAACAACCCACGATTCGCCAGGTCATACACCGCCGGCATCAACTTCTTCCGGGCCAGGTCACCCGTCACCCCAAAAAGCACAAGCGACGACGGACCGGCAATCCGGTTCAAACGGCGGTCACGCGGATCGCGCAGCGGATTACGCCCGCGGCCCGCGCCCTTCCTACCGTATTCAGTTTCTGGCATGGTTGGTTCTGCGCCTTAGCTCTCGGTTGCGGATGCGCGGGTGGACAGGGCAGCGACAAGGTCCTGCAGCTGCGCCACGCCGGCGGCACGGTCGGTGAGGTGGAGCCGCAGCACGGGTCGGCCGTGCTGGCCCAGGACCTGGGCGTCGCCTGCAGCCTGGGCGGGCAATGAGCTCACCGAAGCTGAACGGCCGGTCCGGAATCGCGAGGTCCTCTGCCGCAGCGGCGGTGACCTGGAGGAACACGCCGATTGCGGGGCCGCCCTTGTGGAACTGCCCGGTGGAGTGCAGGAAGCGCGGGCCCCAGCCGAACGTCACCGGACGGCCGGTAGCCGCAGCGAGGTCGTCACGGATTCCTTCGAGTCCGGCAAAGGCCAGGCGGTCGAAGTATGCCTGGACGCTCAGGTAACTGTCGGCAGCCAGCGTGCCAAGGAGTGCCTTGACGGCGTCCCCGGCCGTGGTGGCGTCGCCGAGCCAGTCACCACCGCGAACCTCGATTGCGCCGTCCACGAAAGCGGCGGGCGTCGGCTCCGGCTGGGCGTCCAGCAGGCCGCGCGCTGCCACCTTGGCGGCCTCCACATCGGGCTGGTCGAAGGGGTTGATGCCCAGCAGTCGGCCTGCAACGGCGGTGGCGAACTCCCAGACCATCATCTGGGTGGCGAGGCCGCCGGCGATGGCCACCTGGTTCCCGCCAAGTTCGACGTCGGCATCCGCGGCTACCAGGCGTACCACCAGGACGTCGGGAGCGCCGGAGCTGACCTCGGGTGCGTTGGGGCCCGCCACGACGGGCAGGATGCCCGTACCCAGCTTGCCCGTCGATTCAGCGATGAGCTGCTCGGCCCAGTCGGCGAAGCCGACGATGCCGGAGCCGTCCTCGGCAATGACGACCTTGTTGCGCAGCGGACTGGTTCCGCCCAGGGCCGCGCCCAGGGCAAGTCCGATGTTTTCGGGGGCGTCGTCGTTGAGGACTTCGGCCGCTTCCTCGGCCTCGTCCAGGAAAGCCTGGATATCCACCCCGGCCAGGCCTGAGGGCACCAGGCCGAACGCCGTCAACGCCGAGTAGCGGCCGCCGACGTTGGGGTCGGCATTGAACACTGCGCGGTACCCGGTTTCGCGGGACGACTTGTCCAGCGGGGAATTGGGATCCGTCACGATGATGATCCGGCTCTTGGCGTCCAGGCCGGCCTCGGTGAAGGCCTGCTCGAAGATGCGGCGCTGCGAGTCGGTTTCCAGGGTGGACCCGGACTTGGACGAGACCACGATTGCGGTCTCGGCCAGCCGGTCCTCAAGGGCAGCCCGGACCTGTTCGGGGTCCGTGCTGTCCAGCACCGTCAGCTCGACTCCGGCCGTGCCCGCGATGACCTCGGGGGCCAGCGAGGATCCGCCCATGCCGCAAAGGACGATCCGGGTGACACCCTCGGCGCGCAGGGCATCGCGGAGTTCCAGGATGTCCTTGACCAAGGGCTGTGAAACGGTGGCCGCCTCCACCCAGCCGAGGCGGATGGCCGACTCGGACTCGGCGTCAGGACCCCACAGGGTGTGGTCCTTCGCGAAGATCCGGGTTGCGATCCGGTCCTCGACCAGGGCGGGAAGGTGCTGTTCCAGGGCCTGCTGCGCAGCGCCGGTGGCGTCGAAGCTGAGTGTGCTCATTGTGTGTTAGGAAGCCTTCCGTGCAGCGGCGAGGGCACCTTCGACGTCGGCCAGCAGTTCCTTCCAGCTGGACACGAACTTGTCCAGGCCTTCGGTCTCAAGGAGCGCGACGACGTCGTTGTAGGAGATGCCGAGTTTTTCCAGGGCGTCGAGGGTTGCGTTTGCTTCGGCGTAGGTGCCGGTGACGGTATCGCCGGTGACCACGCCGTGGTCGAAGGTGGCGTCCAGCGTCTTTTCCGGCATGGTGTTGACGACGCCGGGGGCAACGAGCTCGGTGACGTAGAGGGTGTCCGGGTAGGCCGGGTCCTTAACACCGGTCGAGGCCCACAGCGGACGCTGGGGGAGGGCCCCGGCGTCGGCAAGCAGTGCCCAGCGTTCGGTGGAGAAGAGTTCTTCATAGACCTGGTAGGCCAGGCGGGCGTTGGCAACGCCCGCCTTGCCCTTGAGGGCCTTGGCTTCCTCGGTGCCGATCTTGTCCAGGCGCTTGTCGATTTCGGTGTCCACGCGGGAGACGAAGAACGATGCCACGGAGTGGATCTTCGCGAGGTCGTGGCCGTTTTCCTTCGCCTGCTCCAGGCCGGACTGGAAGGCGTTGATGACCGCGCGGTAGCGCTCCAGCGAGAAGATCAGAGTCACGTTGACGCTGATGCCCTCGGCCAGGGTGGCGGTGATGGCTTCGAGGCCCTCAAGGGTTGCCGGGATCTTGATGTGCACGTTGTCCTTGTTGACCCGCTGGTAGAGGTGCTTGGCCTCGGCGATGGTGCCTGCAGTGTCCCAGGCCAGGCGGGGGTCGACTTCGATGGACACGCGGCCGTCGATGCCCTTGGTGGCCGCCGCCACGGGGGCGAAGAGGTCGCAGGCGTCGGCGACGTCGGTGGTGGTGATCTCGAAGATCGTATCCTCAACGCTGGCGCCGGCCGCGGCCTGGGCTGCGATGGTGGCGTCGTAGTCAGTGCCGGAGGTGATGGCTGCATGGAAGATGGACGGGTTGGTGGTCACGCCAACCACGTTCTTTTCTTCGATGAGCTTGCGGAGGGTGCCCGTTTCCAGGCGTCCGCGGGAAAGGTCGTCGAGCCAGATGGACACTCCGGCGTCGGAGAGCTGCTGGGTGGGAGTAGTCATTTTGGTATCTCCTAAAAGATGAGGTTTTAGGCCTGGAGGCTGTTGAGGGAGTCCTTGGCGGCAGCGGCCACGGCTTCTGCGGTGATGCCGAACTCCTGGAAGAGGCGCTTGTAGTCTGCGGAGGCGCCGTAGTGCTCGAGGCTGATGGAATGGCCGGCGTCGCCGACGAATTCCCGCCAGCCCAGGGCCAGTCCTGCTTCCACCGAGACGCGTGCCTTGACGGCGGACGGCAGGACGGATTCTCGGTAGGCGGCGTCCTGCTTCTTGAACCATTCAACGCACGGCATGGAGACAACGCGGGCCGCGATGCCGTCGGCCTGCAGGGCTTCGCGGGCCTGCACGGCGAGCTGGACCTCGGAACCGGTGGCAATGAGGATCACGTCGGCCGGCACGGTGGCGCCGTCCTTCGAAGCCTCAGCCAGGACGTAGCCGCCCTTCGCGACACCGGCGGTGGAAGCGAAGGTGTCTCCCTCGGCATCGCCCGTACCGCGTTCCCACGTGGGGATGTTCTGGCGGGTCAGGACGATGCCTGCCGGGTTTGCGTGGTTTTCCAGCATGGTCTTCCAGGCGGCGGCCACTTCGTTGGCGTCGCCGGGGCGGACCACGTCCAGGCCCACGATGGCGCGCAGTGAGGCGAGCTGTTCCACCGGCTGGTGGGTGGGGCCGTCCTCGCCGAGGCCGATGGAGTCGTGCGTCCAGACGTACAGGGAAGGCACGCCCATCAGGGCGCCGAGGCGGATGGCGGGGCGCTGGTAGTCGCTGAAGATCAGGAAGGTGCCCGAGAACGCGCGGGTGTTTCCTGCCAGGCTGATGCCGTTCACGATCGAAGCGGCGGCGTGCTCGCGGATGCCGAAGTGCAGCACCCGGCCGTAGGGGTTGCCGGACCAGGCACCAGTCTGCTTGGAGGCCGGCACGAAGGACGGCGAGCCCTCGATGGTGGTGTTGTTGGACTCGGCAAGGTCGGCTGAACCGCCCCAGAGCTCGGGCATGACCGGGCCCAGCGCGTTGAGGACCTTGCCGGAAGCCGCGCGGGTGGAAACGTCCTTGCCGGCGGGGAAGACCGGCAGGGCTGCGTCGAGGCCCTCGGGAAGTTCCTTGGCTTCGATGCGCTGCAGGAGGGCTGCACCTTCCGGGTTGGCTGCCTGCCAGGCGTTGAAGGATTCTTCCCATTCCTTGTGTTCGGCAGCGCCGCGTTCCACCACGGAGCGGGCGTGCTCGAGCACTTCCTGGTCCACGTCGAAGGACTTGGCGGGGTCGAAGCCCAGTACTTCCTTCAGTGCCGCGACTTCCTCGGCGCCCAGGGCGGATCCGTGGATCTTGCCGGTGTTCTGCTTCTTGGGTGCCGGGTAGCCGATGATGGTGCGCAGCGAGATGATGGACGGCTTGGACGTCTCAGCCTTGGCGGCGAGCAGGGCCGAGTAGAGCTCCTGGACGTCTTCCTTGTATTCGCCCGTGCGGGTCCAGTCCACGCGCTGGGTGTGCCAGCCGTAGGCTTCGTAGCGCTTCAGGACATCCTCGGTGAACGCGATGTCGGTGTCGTCTTCGATCGAGATGTGGTTCTCGTCGTAAATCACTACGAGGTTTCCGAGCTCCTGGTGGCCGGCCAGCGAGGAGGCCTCGGAGGTGACGCCTTCCTGGAGGTCGCCGTCGGAGGCGATGACCCAGATGGTGTGGTCGAACGGCGAGTCGCCCGCGGGAGCGTCGGCGTCGAACAGGCCGCGCATCCGGCGCTGCGAGTAGGCGAAGCCCACGGAGGAGGCAAGGCCCTGGCCCAGCGGGCCGGTGGTGATTTCCACGCCGGCGGTGTGCTTGTACTCAGGGTGTCCCGGGGTGAGTGAACCCCAGGTGCGCAGTGCCTCCAGGTCCTTCAGTTCCAGCCCGTAGCCCGAGAGGAACAACTGGATGTAGAGCGTGAGGGAGGTGTGGCCGGGGGACAGGACGAAACGGTCGCGGCCGAGCCAGTGCGGATCACGCGGATCGTGGCGCATCAGCTTCTGGAAGAGAAGGTATGCGGCCGGGGCCAGGCTCATCGCCGTACCGGGGTGGCCGTTGCCCACCTTCTCAACGGCGTCTGCGGCCAGCACGCGGATGGTATCCACAGCGCGCTGGTCCAGGCTGCTCCATGACAGTTCTTGCTCTTCCAAATGTGGCACGAAAACCGGGCCCCTCTCTGTGCTGGTGGCAGTGGTACACCGGATCCGGCTAAGGGCGCGCTCTGTGGCGCCGCTTTGGTGTGTACCAGCCGTTCACCATCGAAACGTTGATCTTTGCATTCAGTCACGAACAGCAAATGGGAATGCGTTTTCCACCGCTTTCTTGCTGCGTGCTGATCTGGTGACAGCTTAGCTCTTATCCATAGTCCGGGCGGCCCAAGTCTCACGTTTTGGACGCAATTTCCCCTTTTGTGAATGACTCCGGCGGAGGGCTGAGTTAATCTGCTCGAATGGGCCTGCGAGCGATCAACTGCGCATACGGCGGGCCCCGGACGGGGGTGCCGGCGCGGTATGATATTCGGAGGCCAACACCGGTGGGCATCCAACGCCGCCCGGAGTTTCCCGGCTGATGCAGGTACATGGCAATTTCCTTCCGCCGTGCCGTGCCCGGGACCGGGCCGCACGACCGGAGCTGCACAGCCAGCCTCAACTGCCACACAGAACGGGTGACTGCCACCGTGAGCACAACAGATACGCCGCTAAACGCATCCCGGGCCTCCGGTGCCGGGTTTGCCCGCAAGGCAAAGGCGTATCTCGCCCTCACCAAGCCGCGCGTCATTGAGCTTCTGCTGGTGAGTACGCTGCCCACCATGATCTACGCCGAGCGGGGCTTCCCCTCCATTGGCCTGATCCTTGCCACCCTGGTGGGGGGCGCTTTCGCCGCCGGCAGTGCCGGGGCATTCAACTGCTACATCGACCGGGACATCGACAAGCTGATGCACCGCACCGAGAACCGGCCGCTCGTGACCGGTGAGGTCACGCCCCGCGAAGCCCTGGTCTTCTCCTGGCTGCTCGGTGCGGCAGCCATCGTGATCCTCTGGTTTGGAGCCAACCCGCTCTCCGCTTGGCTTGGCCTCGGCGCCATCTTCTTCTACGTGGTGATCTACACCATGATCTTGAAGCGCCGCACCGCACAGAACATTGTGTGGGGCGGCGCCGCAGGCTGCTTCCCGGTGCTTATTGCCTGGGCCGCGGTAACCAATTCGGTGGAGTGGCCCGCCATCATCCTCTTCATGGTGATCTTTCTGTGGACCCCGCCGCACTACTGGCCGCTCTCGATGCGCTACGGAGAGGACTACCGCAACGCCAATGTCCCCATGCTTGGCGCCATCGCCGGGGCCAAGGTGGTCTCTGTCCAGGTGGTCCTCTACGCGTGGGCCATGGTTGCCTGCTCGCTGCTGATGATTCCGGCGGGCGGTGCCGGCTGGGTCTACACGGTCACCGCGGTCCTGGCGGGGGCCTGGTTCCTGTATGAGTCCCATGCCCTGTATGCCCGCGCGCAGCGGGAAGACATTCCAGACAAGCGCGCCATGAAGGTGTTCCATGGTTCCATCAGCTACCTGACGCTGCTCTTCATTGCCCTTGCCGTGGATCCTTTCATTGGGCGTGCGGTGGTGGGCGGCTGACCGGCCAGCCCCACGAAGCCCCAGGCGGCCTCCACCTCATGGTGGAGGCCGCCTTCTTTCTTTGGCGCTGCAAGCGTCGACGGGGAAACGCCGATTTCGTTGCCTGGGCGAACGGTATGACATCTTTGTCATGTCTGTCACTTTAACTGTCATTGAAGATGACGGCCTGCTTACGGTGGAGTGGACCCTTCCCGCAAGCAAAGGAAATAAGCCCATGGAAGCCCGTCCCCCAGCCGTCCCCGCGCCCAGCCACAGTCCACCGGGCGGAAACAGGAACCAAAGCCGGAACAGACTCCGCCTCCCGGGATTCGCCTCCCATCTCAGCGCCGACGTCCCCGCATCCCTGGTGGTGTTCCTCGTGGCACTTCCGCTCTCGCTCGGAATCGCGGCAGCATCCGGCGCCCCGATCATGGCCGGACTGATCGCCGCCGCCGTTGGCGGCATTGTGGCCGGCAGCCTGGGCGGTTCACCGCTCCAGGTGAGTGGACCGGCAGCCGGGCTGACCGTCGTCGTGGCCGGCTTGGTGCAGGAGTTCGGCTGGCAGGTGACGTGCGCCATCACCGTGGCGGCCGGCGTCGTGCAATTGCTGCTGGGCATCAGCCGCGTCGGCCGGGCAGCCCTGGCCGTTTCCCCTGTAGTGGTGAAGGCCATGCTCGCAGGCATCGGCGTCACCATCATCCTGCAGCAGCTCCACGTGCTGCTGGGATCGCAGCCCGCGGGCTCCGCCCTTGAGAACCTCGCAGGACTGCCTGCGGCCATCACCAACCTGGAACTGCATGCGGCCCTGCTGGGACTGGCGGTCATCGTGATCCTGCTGTGCTGGCGGTTCCTTCCCCCTGTTGCCCGCCGGGTGCCGGGCCCGCTGGCAGCCGTTACGGCGGGCACCGCGTTGGCGGTTGCCTTTGCCCCGGGGGTTGAACGGATCTCCCTCGACGGCTCGATCTTCGATGCCATTGCCTTGCCGCAGCTTCCCGACGGAAACTGGCGCGCCTTCGCCTTCGCGGTCCTGACCATGGCCCTGATCGCCAGCATCGAATCCCTCCTGTCCGCGGTCGCCGTGGACAAGATGCACACCGGCCCCCGCACCAACCTCAACAAGGAACTCGTCGGGCAGGGCGCCGCAAACATCGTCTCGGGCTCACTGGGCGGCCTTCCCGTCACGGGAGTCATCGTCCGCAGCGCCACCAACGTGGAAGCCGGCGCGGCCACCAGGGCATCCGCCGTACTGCACGGCATCTGGGTCCTTGCCTTCTCGGCGCTCTTCGCCGGGCTGATCCAGCTGATTCCGCTCGCCGTCCTTGCCGGCCTGCTGGTGGTCATCGGCGCGCGGCTGATCAAGGTGGCCGATATCCGCACCAGCCTGCGGACAGGCGACCTCCTGATCTATGCCGTGACCCTGGGCTCCGTCGTCTTCCTGAACCTGCTGGAGGGCGTCATGATCGGGCTTGCCCTGGCCGCCGCCTGTGTGCTGTGGCGGGTCCTGCGGGCCCCGATCCAATCCCACCCGCCGGCCGCGCCGTCCTCGCCCTGGCGGGTGACTGTTGCCGGATCCTGCAGTTTCTTCGCCCTCCCACGGTTGAACGGGACACTGCAGTCCATTCCCGCGGGCACGGACGTCACGGTGGAGTTGAATGCGGACTATGTGGACCATTCGTTCCGCGAAGCCTTGCTGGCCTGGCAGGTCCAGCACCAGGCCTCGGGCGGCACCGTGAACCTCGAGGAGCACGGAAACACCCTGTTCCGGGACGCGGCGCACCAAACGCCCCGGCGCAGCGGAGCCAGTGAGCTGCCGCTGCCGCCGCGAAAGGAATCCCTGCTGCAGGGCATCAATAAGTACCACCGCCGGTTCGCGGACCAGGTGCGTCCGCTGGTGCACGACCTGACCGAAGGCCAGAATCCGGACAGCCTGTTCGTGGCCTGCGTCGACTCCCGCGTCAACCCCAACCTGATCACCAGCAGTGGTCCGGGCGACCTCCTTACCCTGCGGAATATCGGAAACGTGGTCTGCAACCAGGGCCAGGATGCCTCGATCGACTCGGCGCTGTCCTTCGCCGTCAACGGCCTGGGTGTGCGGTCGCTCGTGATTTGCGGACACTCGAACTGCGGCGCCATGAAGGCGCTGATTGCGGAGGCCGACGGCGGGGACAACAGTTCACTGGGCCCGGCCTTTGGGCATTGGCTGGGGCATGCCCGGCAAAGCCATACGGAACTGTTGGCGGGCCACCCCGTGGGCAGGCAGGCCGCGGCCGCCGGATACAACACGGTGGACCAGCTGGCGATGGTCAATGTGGCCGTGCAGCTGGGCAAGCTGCGGAACCATCCCCACGCGAGCCCGGCCCTGGCCGACGGGCGGATCCAGGCAACGGGCCTGTTCTACGACATTGCCACAGCCCGGGTCCTGGAAGTGACTCCGGACGGCATATCGGACCTTGATCCGGCCCTCGGATCCCGGTTGCAGGGCAGCGCCATGGCGACCCGGTAATTCCGGACCCTGCCTCAGGTCCCCGGAAAACGGGCAGGCGCCCCGGTCCAGACGGACCGGGGCGCCTGCTGCGTGGCGTGGCTTGCCGTTACTTGGCCGTGCTTGAGCGGGCGATGTCCCAGGCGTTCGTCGAGGCGGCCATGAGCAGCGCCGCCCCGAGCATGTGGGCTGCCACCAGCAATGCGGGAATGCCGTTGTAGTACTGCGTGAAACCGATGACCGCCTGCAGCAGCGTCACTCCGAGGAGGGCCAGGACAGCAGTCCGGAACGGGCCGGTGATCCGGCGGCGGATGACCAGGACGAGCGCCACCACGGTGCCGGCAGTTACCAGGTAGGCGGGCACCGCATGGATGTGCGACACGAGGTCCCAGTCGAGGTTGTTGCGGGGCGCATCGGCGTCGCCGGCGTGCGGTCCGGCTCCGGTGACCACGACGCCGAGCATGACGGCCACGGCTGAGAAGAGGGCGACGGCGGCCGTCACCGGGCGCAGGACGGCGGGCAGGACGGTGGGCAGGGTCGCCGGGAAACGGCCCGTGCGGCCAAAGGCACGGTTCACCAGCAAGGTGGAGAACACCACCAGGGCCATCGAGACCAGGAAGTGCAGGCCGACCACCCACGGGTTGAGGTTGGTCAGGACGGTGATGCCGCCGATCACTGCCTGGGCCGGGATGCTGGCCAGCAGGCCCAGGGCCAGCAGGAAGAGGTCTTTGCGTTCCTTCCGCAGGTTCCACAGGTAGACCAGCAACAGCACGGCAACGGCGGCCAGGACAAACGTCAGGAGCCTGTTGCCGAACTCGATGAAACCGTGAATTCCCATTTCCGGGGTGTTCACCAGCGAATCAGAGGTGCAGCGGGGCCACGTGGGGCAGCCAAGTCCGGACGCCGTCAGCCGGACGGCGCCGCCGGTGACCACCAGGAGCGTCTGGCCGATCAGCGAGGCGACGGCGAGGCGGCGGACGCGGACGTCGACGGTGCGGGGGAGCCGGGACGCCAGGCGGCTGGCGAACTGCGGGAGGCGTGAAGCCGTGGTCACGATTATCTCAATTCCACTTGAACCAACGGATGGCTGCGGCACCGGCGATGACCGTCCAGAGCAGCAGGATGAGGGCGGCGCCGCCATTGACGGCTCCGCCCAGGAATGCGGCGCGCATGGACTCGCCGAGTGCGCCGGATGGCAGGAAGTGAATGACGGCCTGCGCCGCGGCAGGCAGCCGTTCGGCCGGGATGACAATGCCGCCCATGGCCCCCAGGAGGATCCACAACAGGTTGGTGATGGCCAGGGTCGCTTCCGGCCGCACCGTTCCGGCCACCAGCAGCCCCAGCGACGTGAAGGCCGCCGCGCCGAGAGCGAGCAGCCCCAGGCCGGGAAGCCAGCCCGCCGCCGTCGGCTGCCAGCCCAGGGCCAGCGCCACCAGGCCCACCACAACCACCTGCAGGCACAGGACCACGAGGACCGAGAGGACCTTCCCGGCGATCAGGCCGCCGCGGCCCAGCGGCGTGGTGGACAGGAACCGCAGCACCCCGTACCGGCGGTCGAACCCGGTGGCGATGCCCTGGCCGGTGAATGCGGTGGACATGGCACAGAGGGCAAGGATGCCGGGAACCGCGACGTTGACGCGGCTGGAGCCCATCCCGTCAAGAAAAGGGGTCACTGTCAGGCCGACCAGGGCCAGCAGCGGAAGCACCACGGCCAGGATCAACTGCTCGCCGTTCCGGAGCATCGTCAGTGCCTCGTACTTGCCCTGCAGCAGGACGCGGCGCAGCAGGGGAGCGGGCTGCTGCTGGTCCTGCAATGCCGCGGCGCTCATCGGATGTCCTTTCCCGAAATGTCCAAAAAGACGTCTTCAAGGCTACGCGCCTGAAGGCTCATCGATGCCGGCATGATGCCCTTGGCTTCCCACCACTGCGCCAAGGCGGCAAGATGGCGCGGCGTCAGGGCTCCGGTTACGGTGTAACTGCCGGCGCGGGCTTCGGAGACGTCGACGCCGGCCGGCAGGACGGCGGCCACGTCCAGGCCGGCGGGGGCCTCGAACACCAGCGTCCGGATGTGCTCGGCGCCCTGGTCCGCCACCGGGCTGCGCTGCAGCAGTTCCTGGACCGTACCCTCGGCCACGTTGCGGCCGCCGTCGATGATGTAGACGTAGTCGGCAAGCCGCTGGGCGTCGTCCATCAGGTGCGTTGTCAGGATGATGCCCATTTCGCCGTCGCGGAGTTCGGCAATCAGGTCAAACACCAGCTGCCGGGACTGGGGGTCCAGGCCGGCGCTGGGCTCGTCAAGGAACAGTACTTCGGGCCGGCCGATCAGGGCGGCGGCAAGGGCCAGCCGCTGTTTCTGGCCACCGGACAGCCTGCGGACGCTGGTCCGGCTGAAGGTATCGATGCCCAGCCGGCCCACCAGGTCCTCAAGCGGCCAGGGGTTGGCATAGAGGCCGGCGATATGGCGCAGCAGCGGCAGGGGCCTTGCCGACGGCGGGAGGCCGCCGTCCTGGAGCATGACACCAACGCGGGCGCGCAGGCCGGCGCCGGCCGTCGCCGGATCCTGGTCCAGCAGCGAGATACTGCCGCCGCTGCGTTTTTGCAGGCCCTGGGCGCATTCGAGCGTGGTTGTCTTGCCGGCACCGTTGGCGCCCAGCAACGCGGTCACTTCTCCCCGCTCGGCAATGAGTGAAACGCCGCTCACAACCCGGAGCATCTTTCCGTCCAGGCTGGACAGGGGGCCGACGTCCTTGATGAGCCCATGAATGGACAGGACAGGGGAGTTGGGGGATCGCACCACAGTATTCTACGGGATGTAGTATTCAGTGCAGTCCCGGCCGGCGGCGCCGCCGGACTGTGGTGGCTGCGGTCATATTCGGCGTGGACCCAAGGTCAGCCTGCCCTTACTGGAGTCATGGACTAAATTACGACATGATTGTGTTGTGTATTCCATGACCAACGCTGCTGCCGCGCCCGTGGCCGGGCCGGGTCCTGTGGCTGATGCCGACGAGCGGACCCGGGACCGGGTCCTCGCTGCCGTCCTGGAACACGGACCTGTCAGTGCGGCCGAGCTCGGAGACATCCTGGGCTTCACCCCGGCAGCTGTCCGCCGCCATCTGGACCACCTGTCGCGTGCAGGCGTCATCGAGGTCAAGCGGGTTGCCAAGCCCGGCGCGGGTGCGGGCCGTCCCGCCCGCCGCTACGTCCTGAGCTCACAGGGTCAGTCGAGCCTGGGCAACGACTACCTGGACATTGCTGCCCTTGCCCTCCAGCAGTTGCAGAAGGTTGCCGGTCCGGACGCGGTCCGGGCCTTCGCGGAGGAGCGCTTCGCGGATATGGAACGGCGCTACGCGCCCGAAATCGAGCAGGCCGGCCCGGACATCCGGGACAGGGCAACTGCTCTTTCGGTCGCCCTGAGCCGCGACAACTTTGTGGCCTCCGCCGCCGCCATCGAAGCAAAAGCGCCGCTGCCCGCGGCTCTCTCCAGCGTCCAGCTCTGCCAAGGCCATTGCCCCATCCAGCAGCTCGCCGCCCGCTTCCCCGTCTTCTGCGACGTCGAAACCGAAGTTTTCTCACGACTGGTGGGAGTGGACGTACGCCGCCTCTCCACCTTGGCCCGCGGCGGCCACGTCTGCACCACCCACATTCCTACAGGCAGGCTGCCTGCCAAACCGGCCACCGTGCCGGACGCAGCCCCCGCCAGCCTGGACGAAGTAATCAACCATCAGCAAGAAAGGCCGTGATGACGGACCAACTATCAGAGAAAGCAGTAGCCGAAAACACTGTGATCTCGGAGATTCTGGAAAAGAATCCCGAGCTCCACGGCATCGGCAACTACGAGTATGGCTGGGCTGACAAGAACGATGTCGGCGCCAATGCGCGCCGTGGGCTCAGCGAAGAGGTAGTCCGGGACATTTCGGCGAAGAAGAGTGAGCCGGAATGGATGCTTGACCTGCGCCTCAAGGGCCTGAAGTACTTCGACCGCAAGCCGATGCCCACTTGGGGCGCGGACCTGTCGGGCATCGACTTCGACAACATCAAGTACTTCGTGCGCTCCACCGAGAAGCAGGCTGCCACCTGGGATGACCTGCCCGAGGACATCAAGAACACGTACGACAAGCTGGGCATTCCCGAGGCCGAAAAGCAGCGCCTTGTTTCCGGTGTCGCCGCCCAGTACGAGTCCGAGGTGGTCTACCACCAGCTCCGCGAGGATCTTGAGCGGCAGGGTGTCATCTTCCTGGACACCGACACCGCATTGAAGGAACACCCGGAGATCTTCAAGGAGTACTTCGGTACCGTCATCCCGGTGGGCGACAACAAGTTCGCTTCGCTGAACACCTCAGTGTGGTCCGGCGGCTCCTTCGTGTACGTGCCCAAGGGCGTCCACGTGGAAATCCCGCTGCAGGCATACTTCCGCATCAACACGGAAAACATGGGCCAGTTCGAGCGCACGCTGATCATCGCCGACGAGGACTCCTACGTCCACTACATCGAAGGCTGCACCGCGCCGATCTACACCTCGGACTCGCTGCACTCCGCCGTCGTGGAGATCATCGTCAAGAAGGGCGCCCGCGTCCGCTACACCACCATCCAGAACTGGTCCAACAACGTCTACAACCTGGTGACCAAGCGCGCCATCTGCGAAGCGGGCGCCACCATGGAATGGATCGATGGCAACATCGGCTCCAAGGTCACCATGAAGTACCCGGCCGTTTACCTGGTGGGCGAGCACGCCAAGGGCGAGACCCTGTCCATTGCGTTCGCAGGCGAAGGCCAGCACCAGGACACCGGTTCGAAGATGGTGCACATCGCGCCGAACACCAAGAGCTCCATCATCTCCAAGTCAGTTGCCCGCGGTGGCGGCCGCGCCGCCTACCGCGGCCTGGTCCAGATCCGGGAAGGCGCAAAGCACTCGGCCAACACCGTGCGCTGCGACGCCCTCCTGGTGGACACCATCTCCCGTTCTGACACCTACCCGTACATCGACATCCGCGAGGACGATGTCCAGCTGGGACACGAGGCCACTGTCTCCCGCGTCAGCGAGGAGCAGCTGTTCTACCTCATGTCCCGCGGCATGCGCGAGGACGAGGCCATGGCCATGATCGTGCGCGGCTTCATTGAGCCGATCGCCCGCGAGCTGCCCATGGAATATGCCCTTGAGCTGAACCGCCTCATCGAACTCCAGATGGAAGGATCCGTCGGTTAATGACTGCCGAAGCTACTACTGAAAAGGCGCGCATCGGCGCACCGTCGATCGCCGGTTTCACCGAGGAGGGCGAACATCTCGTTGCCTCCAAGGTGGACCGCCACCACAGCCACGGCGTACAGGTCATGGCCTCCCGCGCGGAACGCCTCACCAGCCACAACGTGGCCGATTTCGCGTTGCCGAACGGCCGCGAAGAGGAATGGCGCTTCACCCCGGTACGCGAACTGGCCAACCTGCTCTCCGACACGGCGGCTGAAGCCGGCGCCCTGGGCGTTTCCTTGGAGGCGCCCGAGGGCGTCCGCCAGGGAACCTTGCGCGCCGGTGAGGCTCCCCGCGGCGCCACGCTGGTGCCTGCCGACCGGGCCGCCGTCGTCGCCTCCGCCAACTCAGCGGAAGCCCAGCTCATCTCGATCCCGGCCAACGCCGAGCTGGACGCCCCCGTCCGGCTGGTCCTTACCGGCAACGGGGCGGGACGGCGCACCAACTCCCACCACGTGATCGAGGCCGGGGTGAACAGCCGCGCCGTCGTGATCATCGAACACGACGGCTCCGCCGACCACAACGGCAACGTGGAGATCCTGGTCCGCGAAGGCGCCCACCTCACCGTCGTATCGCTGCAGCTGTGGGGTGACGACGCCAAGCACCTGGCCCAGCATGACGCCGAGGTTGCCAAGGACGCCGTCTACAAGCACATTGCCGTCTCCCTCGGCGGCAAGATCGTGCGGATGAACTCCAACGTCCGCTTCGCCGGTGAAGGTGCCGAGGCCGAACTCCTGGGTCTCTACTTTGCCGACGCAGGCCAGCACCTTGAGCACCGCTCGTTCGTGGACCACAACGTGCCCAACTGCAAGTCCAACGTCCTGTATAAGGGCGCGCTGCAGGGCAAGGGTGCGCACACGGTCTGGGTTGGCGACGTCCTGATCCAGAAGCAGGCCGAAGGCACCGACTCCTACGAGAAGAACCAGAACCTGGTCCTGACCGAGGGCTGCCGCGCGGATTCCGTTCCGAACCTCGAGATCGAAACCGGCCTGATCGAAGGCGCCGGGCACGCAAGTGCCACCGGCCGCTTCGACGATGAGCACCTGTTCTACCTGATGGCACGCGGCATCCCCGAGGACGTTGCCCGCCGCCTGGTGGTGCGCGGCTTCCTGAACGAGATCATCCAGCAGATCAAGGTTCCGGCCCTCGAAGAGCGCCTGACCGAGGCCGTGGAACGCGAACTCACCGCAATCGACTACTAGGACGGACAGGCACGAACGCATGAACGGGACTCCCAAGGGCGAGCTGGTGTGCAGCGCCGGCGACATCCAGGTCAAGCAGGCGCTGCGCGTCCTGGTGGACGGCTATCCAGTGGCCGTGGTCCGGGACTCGATGGGCGACATCCACGCCATCGGCGACACATGCTCGCACGCGGACATTTCCCTGTCCGAAGGCGACGTGGAAGGCTGCGCCATCGAGTGCTGGGGGCACGGCTCCCAGTTCGACCTGCGCAGTGGCCAGCCGCTCCAGCTCCCTGCCTACGACCCCGTGCCGGTCTTCGCCATTGAACTCGACGGCGACGACGTCTACGTGGACGTCACCAACGTTTTGAACGGCGCGGCAGTAAACAACTACTGAGCGCCCGCAGCACCAGACTTACGAACGAAAAGAAAGAAGAGCATGTCAACTCTTGAGATCAAGGACCTGCACGTCAGCATTGAGACGGAGCAGGGCACCAAGGAGATCCTGAAGGGCGTCAGCCTGACCATCCGGACCGGCGAAACGCACGCCATCATGGGGCCCAACGGCTCCGGCAAGTCCACCCTGGCGTCCACCATCGCCGGCCACCCCCGCTACACCGTCACCAGCGGCACCATCACCATGGATGGCGAAGACGTCCTGGCCATGAGTGTTGACGAGCGCGCCCGCGCCGGCGTCTTCCTGGCCATGCAGTACCCGGTGGAGGTTCCCGGTGTCACCATGACCAACTTCCTGCGGACCGCCAAGACCGCCATTGACGGCCAGGCGCCGGCCCTGCGCACCTGGACCAAGGACGTCAAGTCGGCCATGGAGAAGCTGCGCATCGACGCTGACTTCGCCCAGCGGAACGTCAACGAAGGTTTCTCCGGCGGCGAGAAGAAGCGCGTGGAGATCCTGCAGCTGGAACTCTTCAAGCCGAAGTTCGCCGTCCTGGACGAGACCGACTCGGGCCTGGACGTTGATGCGCTGAAGATCGTCTCGGAGGGCGTCAACCGCGCCCACGCCGAAGGCAACATGGGCACGCTGCTCATCACCCACTACACGCGCATCCTGCGCTACATCAAGCCTGACTTCGTGCACGTGTTCGTGGACGGCCAGGTCGTCGAGGAAGGCGGCCCCGAGCTTGCGGACCGCCTCGAGGAAGAGGGCTACGACCGTTACGCCACGGGCGCCGGTGCAGCCACCATCGCGGCTGCCGCCGCAGCACAGGCCTAGTAAGGACTTGTCATGACCGAAATCAAGCCGGGCCGTACGGCCCTGGAGGACGTCGAAGAGGCGCTCAAGGACGTCATCGACCCTGAGCTTGGCGTCAACGTGGTGGACCTGGGCCTGCTGTACGGCCTCAAGTACTCCGACGACGACGGTGCGCTGCTGATCGACATGACGCTGACCACCGCCGCCTGCCCGCTCACCGACGTGCTCGAGGAGCAGGTGGGACAGGCCCTGGACGGCGTTGTGGACGACTGGCGCCTGAACTGGGTATGGATGCCGCCATGGGGTCCCGAGCGGATCACCGATGACGGCAAGGACCAGATGCGGGCCCTCGGCTTCAACATCTGATCCCTACCGCCGCCCTAACCTCGCTTCGCTCGGTCAGGGAACCCTCGGCGGCGGAGGCCCCTGTTAAGGGACGACGGCGGGTCACCTTCCCAAGGAAGGTGGCCCGCCGTCGTCGTCCCCACCCATCGATTGCTCCGTATTTGTCGTTTTGAAGCTCCAAAACGACAAATACGGAGCAATGGATGCGGTTAGAGGGTGGCGGCGCTGAACGTGTCGCACTGTTTGATGTCGCCGGACTGGTAGCCCCGCGAGAACCAACGCTGGCGCTCCTCGCTGGAACCGTGCGTCCAGCCTTCGGGGGAAACCCGTCCCGTGGCGGCCTTCTGGATCCGGTCGTCACCCACGGACGCAGCAGCCGAGAGCGCATCGTTGACATCCTGCTGGGTGAGCGGTTCCAGGTACGGCTGACCGGTGGCCGGGTCAGGAGTGCTGGACGCGTACTTGGCCCACAACCCTGCGTAGCAGTCAGCCTGCAGCTCCGTCCGGACGGAGCCGGACTCGGGTCCTTGGGGATCCTGCTGGGCCCGCCCCAGGTCGCCGAGCAGGTTCTGGACGTGGTGGCCAAACTCGTGTGCCACCACGTATTCCTGCGCCAGGGGGCCGCCTGAAGAACCAAACCGGTCCACGAGTTCCTGGAAGAACCCGGGGTCGAAATACGCGGTGGTGTCAGTGGGGCAGTAGAAGGGACCCACCTCCGAGGTGGCGGCGCCGCATGCGGTATTGGTTCCGCCGCTGAAGATCACCGCTTCCGGCCGGGGGTACTGCACGTTGTACTTCTTGAGATAGCCGGGCCAGAAGGCGTTGAGGCTGTTGACCGTGCCGGTGATCCGGCAGTCCAGCCGGGCGTCCGCGTCCGCTCCGGTGGTGCAGGCGGGTGCGGTGCCCTGGGATTGCCCGGCGGAACCGCCGTCGGTCAATCCGCCCAGGAGGTTCGGGTTGACGCCCAGCAGGAGCGCGATGAGCAGCACCAGGCCGCCGCCAATCCCGCCCCCAACCTTTACGCCCGTGCCCATGCCCCGCCGGTCCTGGACCTGGGACGGATCCAGCTGCGCGTTGTCGTTGAAACTCATAACGTCACATTACCCGCGGCCCGGGAGCTCAATCCGTGCAGGCCGGTAGAGTTGGTCCGTGCCATTCCTGAACAAGATCCAGCGCTGGGCGGAGCAACGGCCGCACCACACCGCCGTCGTGATTGCCGGGCGCCGGCTGGACTGGGCGGAGCTGCGGGATGCTGCAGAGGCACTGGTGGCGGACACAAAGTCGGTGACCACCCTCTGCGAGGCCAACTCCGTTCATTTCGCGGTGCAGTTTGCGGCCGCGGTTGCCGGCAGCCGGCAGTGCGCAGTCCTCGATCCTTCCTGGCCTGCCGCCCTGCAGGAGGACATTGTCAGGCGGGTTGAGGCGCGCGCTGTTCCGGCTCAGGTTTCCCCGGACGACAGCCTGATCGACGGGCCGCCGGACACCGAATTCCTGATTGGACTCACGTCGGGAACCACATCGGTGCCCAAGGCCTTCACCCGTTCACGGCAGTCCTGGCAGCAGTCCTTTGACGCCTCCATCGAGTTCTTCGGCCTCCGCCAGGATGACGTCACGCTCGCCCCAGGCCCGCTGGCCGCGAGCCTGAACCTGTACGCCCTGGCCGAATGCCTTTACGCCGGTTCCGAGTTCCAAACGGTGGAGTCGTTCGACGTCGGCGACGTCCACGCAGCCATCACCCACGACCGGGTTACCCGCCTGGTGCTGGTGCCCACCATGCTGCGGATGCTCAGTGAACGCGGCATGACCGGGTGCGTTGACGCCTCCGGAATCCGTACCATCATCTGCGCCGGCTCCAAACTCGATGCCAGGACCCTCGAAGCTGCCCGGCGCTGGGCGCCCAACGCGACAATCTACGAGTACTACGGCGCCTCCGAGCTGAGCTTCGTCTCCGGGCTCGGACTGGCAGCCGGGCAGGCCGCTACACCGGGTGGAACCGGAATTGGCCGGCCCTTTCCCGGCGTCGAGGTCACGATCCTGGATGACTCCGGTGCCCATGTGCCGGACGGCGGCTACGGCAACATCTGTGTTCGCAGCGGCATGGTCAGCAACGGGTACCTGTGGGGAGACGACGGCGAGGCCCTGCGCTCGTTCGGAAGCTGGCACACGGTGGGGGACCAAGGCTATCTGGCGGACGGGGAGCTGCACATCCTGGGCCGGCGTGCGGACATGATCCTCACCGCCGGGCGGAACGTCTACCCGCACGAAGTTGAACTGGCGTTGGCCGCCGTCCCCGGGGTGGCGGCCGCGGTGGCTGCCGGCATGCCGGACGACTTGCGCGGCCAGCGCGTAGTGGCCGGTGTAGTCCCGTCCCATGGCGGGATCACCGCCACCCAGCTGCGGACCGGGCTGGAGGACATCCTGTCCAGGGACAAGCGGCCGCTGCAGTACTACCTCCTGCCCGAACTCCCCACCACCGACCGTGGCAAGGTCAGCCGCAGCCTGCTGCTGGAGTGGATCAACGCCAGGGACCCGAGGGTGCGCACCCTTGGTGGCTGAACACCTTCCCGCGGAACGGCAGCCAGTCATCATCGCAGCGCTCCGGACACCGGTCTGCCGCATCAACGGCCCTTTGCGGACCTTGCGCTCCCATGAACTCCTGGCGCCGGTCCTGCGGGAACTGGTCACCGGCGCCGCCCTGGATCCGTCCTCTGTTGACGACGTGATCATCGGCAACGCCGTGGGCGGCGGCGGAAATGTGGCCCGCCTGGCCCTGCTGGAGGCAGGACTCCCGGTCACCGTTCCCGGGCTCACCGTGGACCGGCAGTGCGGTTCCGGGCTGGACGCCATCGTGCTCGCCGCCCGGCTGGTGGCCGGCGGCGGCAACCAGGTGTACCTGGCCGGGGGAGTGGAGAGCACCAGTACGGCGCCGTTGCGCGCGCACCGGACCGACGACGGCGTCCCGGAGTTCTACCGCCGCGCCCAGTTTGTGCCGGACAGCTTTGGCGATCCGGACATGGGCGTGGCCGCCGAAACGGTGGCGCAGGAATACGGCGTGGGCCGGGACCGCCAGGATGCCTTCGCGCTGGCCAGCCACCGGAAAGCCCTCGCAGCCATGCGGAACGGGCTTTTCGACGGCGAAATCGTCACGCTGCCCACCCCCGCGGGCGCCGTCGCAACTGATGACGGACCGCGGGCCGCCCTCACCCCGGCGGTCATGGCACGGTTCCCTGCCGCCTTCGTCCCAGGGGGAACCGTCACCGCCGGAAACTCGTGCTTCGACGCGGACGCCGCAGCCGCCGTCGTCATGACTTCGCTGCACCGGGCGCGCGAACTCGGCGCCCGGGACGCGTTGCTGGTCCGCGGTACCCACATCTCCGGGGTTGCTCCGGGGGTACTCGGGATCGGTGCCGCGAGCGCGGCACGCCACGTACTGGCCGGTGCAGGTGTTACCGCCGGGGAGCTGGACCTCGTGGAATTCAACGAGGCGTTCGCCTCGCAGACACTCGCATGCCTTGACGAGCTGGGGATCGATCCGGCGCGCTCGAACCTGGACGGCGGGGCGCTGGCCCTGGGGCATGCCTACGGCGCGTCCGGGGCCGTCCTGGTAACGCGGTTGCTGGCCCAGGCGCGACGGTCGTCCGTGCCCGGCACCCTGGCGATGGCGATGATCAGCATGGCGGGCGGGATGGGAACCGCCGCGCTCCTGGAGTACCAGCGCCTGGTTCGCTGACGCTCGTTATCGGGGGCTGCGTCAGTCCTCGGCTTCGCCCAGGCCGCGGGCAGCCAGCGCTTCGCCCGTTTGCCGAGCGTACGCCACCGAGGTGATGAAGACCGGCAGGACAAGGGCCCGGGGATTGCGATCCAGGCCCCTGGCCCGCGCGGAATCGCGTACGTCCGCGAACGTTCCCGCGATGTACGGAATGCTGCGGAGCATGATGCCGATGGTGAGGGCGAAACGCTCAGGGTCGGCGCCGAACCTCTCGAAGGGACGCGCCAGCTGGACGACGCCGTCGAGCAGCTGTTGGACGGGAGTCGTGGCGGTGAGCAGGGATGCGGCAACGATGCAGACCAGGATGTTCAGGACGATCCGGGCGCCGGTGGGGGCACCCAGCTGCCATCCTTGGAAGAGTCCGACCACCAGGAGCACCGGGACAAGGGGCCGGACAGCGCCCCAGAGCCTTTTCACTCCCGCTCCCGTCAGCAGGAAGAGTCCGCAAAGTACTGCCAGGACGGCAGCGGAGAGCCGCCAGTCCACGATGATGAAGGATGCCAGGCCGCAGGCAAGCACCAGCAGGAACTTTAAGGCGAGAGGTGACCGGTGGAGGAGCGAGGTGCCCGGCACATAGTTGGCCAGGAGGAAGCCGTGGCCCCTCACGGGGTGTCCCGCGAGGCGGGAATAAGCCCGTCCAGGCACCATGAACGATAGGCCGCGACGGCGTCCGCCGGGGCGCCGTCGAAGGCGACGCGGCCCTGTTCGATGACCAGGACCCGGTCCATTTCCAGGGCGAGGTCAAGGTCGTGGGTGGACATGATGATCTGCTGGTCCAGGCCCGCGAGGGTTCTTCGGAGCAGTTCGCGGTTGCGCAGGTCCAGCAGGGTTGATGGCTCGTCCAGGACCAGGACGTGGGGGTCGACGGCCAGGACGGCGGCCAGGGCCATCAGCTGACGTTCCCCGCCGGAGAGTTCGTAGATGCTTTGGTCGGCCAGCTTCAGGAGCCCCAGCCGCTCCAGGGCGGCCTCGGCCCGGACTCGCCGCTCCGTGCCGTTTTTCACTGAACGGCGCAGCGACAGTTCCACGTCCTCCCTGCCGGTGGGCATGACCAGCTGGGAAAGCGGGTCGGTGAAGACGAAGCCCACGTTCCGCCTGACTTTCCGGACGGCACGTACTGTGTCGTCGCCGTCGACCTCTACTGTGCCCGAGGTGGGCTGGACGAGCCCGTTGATCAGGCGCAACAGGGTGGACTTGCCGGAGCCGTTGGCACCAATGACGCCCACCCGGGCTTCATCCAGCCGGAGGCTGACCGCATCAAGGAGGATTTTGGGGTCCGGGGAATCCTCCTGTTC
Organism: Arthrobacter sp. SLBN-112; assembly: GCF_030944625.1. Lineage (NCBI taxonomy): Bacteria > Bacillati > Actinomycetota > Actinomycetes > Micrococcales > Micrococcaceae > Arthrobacter > Arthrobacter sp. SLBN-112. Next base: position 3,037,825 of record NZ_JAUSXY010000001.1, on the reverse strand, counting down.
GACCCCAACGGTCACCTGGTCAAAAGTCACGGCAGGCATGGCGTGGGGTCCTAGGCCTTCCCGGTCGTGGCGGCCTGGCGTCGCACGCGGCGCACCAGGACGTCGGGGAAGGCACGGTGCAGCGCGACGGCGATGGCCGCCGCAAGGACGTTCTTGATGATGTCTCCGGGGTAGAAGACAAGGTCGCTCAGGAAGGCCTGCTCCAGGGTTGCCTTGGAGTTCAGGGCAATGCCCAGGATGCCCAGGGTGTGCACCACCACAACGCTGGTGGCTGTGGCGGCAAGGAAGAACCAGAGGGCGCGGGCTTTGGTGGTGCGTTTGATGACGATTACTGCCAGCCATCCCACGACGCCCGCGGCGATGGGGAAGGCGATGATGTAACCGGCTGAGGGGCCGGCAAGGATGCCCAGGCCGCTGCGGCCCTGGCTGAAGATGGGCAGGCCGGCGAGCCCCAGGAGTGTGTAGAGCCCGACGGCGGCGAGTCCACGGGCGGGTCCCAGCACCAGGCCGGTGAGCATCACAGCCAGGGTCTGGAAGGTGATGGGGACGCCGAAGCCGTTCAGGGCCAGCCCCGGCACGAGTGCTGCGCCGGCTACGAGGGCGGCGAAGACGGCGATCAGGCCAAGGTCGGTGCCATTCCAGCGGCGGCGCTCTGTCCGTTGGCTCTTCGTTGCGGTGGTCTCGGTGTTGCTCATGGCGGTCCTGTCGGGGTTGTACAAGCGGAATCTAATGTACCGCCGACGTTACCGGGGTGGAACGGAGCCCATTTTGTAGGGGATCCACTAAGCCGGGTCCCGGCTGCGTTGGGCTGGGCACAATGGGTCCTGTTTATGAAGCTTTCCGACGGCGGGGTGCAGCTGAACGCGGCGGGGCCGCACGGAGATGGGCGGCGGCCTGGCCCAGGATGCGCGCGAGATCGTCCACATCATTGTCGGAAAGGGACGCGAACAGCAGGCTGTGTACGGCGTTGATATGGCCGGGGAACACTGCCGCGAGAACGGCGCGGCCGGCGTCGGTGAGTGTCAGCACGGTGCTGCGTTCGTCATCGGGTGAGGGGGAGCGGGCGACGAGCCCGCGCTGCTCCAGTGAATGCGCCTGGTAGGTCAGTCCGCTGCGGCTGTAGACCACGCCGTCGGCGAGATCGGTCATGCGCCGCTGCCCGTTCGGGGCGTCTCCGAGGCGGGCCAGGAGCTGGAACTGGACGTAGCTGAGGTCACCGGCATCGCGGAGCTGTTTCTCCACTGCGTGGCGCAGCAGGCTGCTCACCTCGGTGAAAGCGAAGTACGCACCGAGCTGTGTGGGGGTCAGGTCCGGGGGTGTTTCGGTCATGGTGCCATCCTAAGGGGTTGATTCAAGTTCGAAGCAATGCTATGTTCGACCTATTGCTTCGAATTCGAAGCATCGATTGGAGGAGAAGATCATGAAGGCAGTGCACTTTCACGAAGTAGGCGGCCCCGAAGTACTTCAGTTCGGGGAGGTCGAGCAGCCGGTGCCGGCGGCAGGGCAGGTTCGGCTGCGTGTGGCGGCGTCCGCGTTCAATGCGGCTGACAATGGAATGCGGGCAGGGTTCTTGCCGATCCCGGTGGTGCTGCCGCATGTGCCCGGTTACGACGTCTCCGGGATCATCGATGCTGTGGGCGGGGGAGTCGAGGGGGTTGCGGTCGGGGATCGGGTTATCGGGTTCCTGCCCATGGAGCAGGATGGCGGCGCGGCGGAGTACGTGATCGCCCCTGCGGATGCCGTTGTTGCCGCCCCGACCAGCATTCCGCTGGCTGATGCCGCAGCACTGCCATCGGTAGCGTTGACCGCCTGGCAGGCGCTTGTTGACGAAGGGCGGCTCGAAGCGGGGCAGCGGCTGCTCATTGTCGGGGCCGGCGGTGTGGTGGGCAAATACGCCATCCAGCTCGCGAAGCGCGCCGGGGTGGAGGTGGTGGCGACCGCGAGCCCGCGCAGTATCGACGCCGTCCGGGCTGCAGGTGCGGACGAGATCATCGACCATACCGGCGCCGACCTGCTGAGCGCCGTTGACGGGCAGGTCGACGTGCTGCTCAACCTCGCTCCGATCGAGCCGGGGCAATTTGCCGCGCTGGTTGCTCTCGTGCGCGATGGCGGCGCGGTGGTCAGCACCACGGCATTCATGCCGACGCCGGGCGACGAGAAGCGTGGTGTGCGTGCTGTCACCGTCTACGTCCGCCCCAACCGCGAACGCCTCACCGAACTGGTGTCCCTCGTCGACAACGGAAAACTCACCGTCGAAGTCACCCGACGCATCCCTCTCGCGGAACTGCCTGCCCTCCACGCCGAGGCCAGCGTTGGCCACGTGTCCGGAAAGGTCGTCGTTCTTGCCGGCTGATCACAGGGGGCGGGAATCGGTCACCGGCGCACGACTGACGGACCATTACTTGCCGTCCCGCCTCCAGGCAGGAGTCCTTCTGCTAGTTCAGGCGGGGGTGAGTCACGTTCGTGTACCGGCGCGACGACGCCTCATCACGAGCACTTTCATTTCACACCGCTCAACGGTTTCCTTGGCAGGTTCCATAAAAGGCAGCTGGGCTGCCTCCATGCGGAGCCCTTTGAGGGATCGGCTTACGGGCTGCATGGTGATATCTAGCGCCACGAAAGACCGCCACTTGTCGCTGCGCCCAGCACCTGGGGATTCTCGAGAACGCGAACCTTATCGCCGTAGTGCACCGCGGCCGGGAACGGTCGCCTTGGGATATGCACACCGATATCCGTGCTGCCCAGATGCGAGCCGGGGACTATTCTCTGACGACATTGGGAGGGCGGCGGTTTCCTGGCGTCCTCACGGCGCCTGAGGACTCCCATCATGCGCTTGGGCGCAACGCAAACAGACCGTGCCGCGGTAAAATTGAAATGCCCCCGTCACCGGCTGTTCCCCCCAGTTGGCCGGTGACGGCAGGGCCCAAACTCCAGCGAACCTACCCTGTGACATGGTCGAAGGCGCGAGCAGCAGGGTGTTTGCACGACACGAACGAGCACTTACGGCAATTCGGCCCGGAAATGGTTCGCACCCACCACAGGTTGCCGCGGTGCCGTATCGGAGAGAGGATGAACGCTCGACCCGATATTTGCGGACAAGGAATCGACGATGCCCGAACTCCTCATCGACTTCATCACTTCGCTCGACGGCTACGCGGCGGCAGAGGGTTGGCCGGGCTGGTGGGGGCTTGAAGGGCCCGAATACCTGGCATGGCTCGGAGAAGCTCCCGAAGCCGATTACACCGTATTGATGGGGGCAACGACCTACCGCGTCATGTCGGAATTCTCGGCTGCAGGTGAACCGGGTACGGAGCCCCTGGCCGGCATGTCGAAAATCGTCTTCTCGAAGACATTGCGCGAACCCCTCGCGTGGCCAAACGCTCAACTCGTCGCCCGGGACGCCGCCGAGGCCGTGCGGGCGATGAAGACAACCGGGTCGAAGTCGATGCGCACCATCGGCAGCCTTACCCTGTGTCGAGCGCTGTTGAAGGCTGGTCTCGTGGACCGCTTCCGGGTAGTCATCTTCCCAGTCATTACGGGGAGCACCGGCCGGGAGCGGATCTACGAGGGCTACCCCGACGTGGCCCTCGACATGATCAACAGCCGCACCTTCGACGGACGCATCCAGATGCTTGAATACGTCCCGACCGTTCTATCCGGGCCGTCGAGTCCGGAGAGCCTCTGAATGCCTTGCCTCGCCTTCCCGCGTTCCTGCCACTTGGTCTACAGCGGGATCCTTCTCCGGGCGCTTGAAATCCCAGCCGATGGATTGAGCCGGATGGCTAATGCCTGACACTTGTGGAGCCGGTGATGGCGAAGAGGGCCGGAACTTTCGACACGCCGTCAGGTGGTGTTGCGCAACCTTCTGGTATATCGACGAAGGCCCAGGGACACTGCTCCTGCTGTTGCCGCTCCAATGGCTGTTATCGCCAAGGTAGTCACGGTGTTCCCTCGTGCCATCGATATGAGCATGATGACCAAGATTGCCGTGAGATAGACCGCGGGCATCATCAGTCCAATTCCGAGGATTTCGAGAGCACGGAGCTTTGCCGGGGTCATGTGAGCAGACTACGGCAGCCGGGGTAGAGGCTTGCGGCTGACATCCCCTAATTTTGTGCTTCGATCTTCAACGGGTCTAGAAATCACGACCGACAGGTGCCGGTAAAGGATCCCCCAACGTGCGCCGCGCTGGTATGAGCCGAGTGAAACGCAACGAGCCACGGCGGAGAATATGCGAGACGGGGTAGCGTGCGAGCGACTATTGAGGCTGTCTGGACTCCGATCTTCAGGGTTAAGCTCGCGGAATGAAGCTCCGGGGACCCGACGCGGCCTTCACGAGTGTCGTTGTCAGCTAGGGTCACAATGATGGATTTGAATAACGCGGCTTGGGAAATTTCACCACCTGCGTCCGAGTTGGGGCGGGGGGTGCGCGGCGGCACCGTGCTCGATGCTGCCGCGCAAACTTGGCGCGCCCGGCTCCTTGATGCAGGTTTCCGCAAGAGATCAGGCGACATTTTCACCCGCCCGGTCACTGATGACATCCTCGGATGGCTAGGCCTAAATAGGGCCGCGAGCCGCCAGAGTCCTCTCGTTGAGGTGAACCCCGTCGTAGGTGTCCGGCATGTAGCAGTCGAATCGATGGTTGCCGAGTTGCTGGGCGAAAAGCCGCACGGCTACGCTCCGCCGACGCTCAGCGTCTCCCTCGGGTATGTGATGCCTGCCCGAAGCTACCAGGCTTGGGTGTTCACCGTAGACACGCCCGTTGAATCAGTGGCTGATGACCTAGTTGCGGCGGTCAATGAATATGGCATTCCATACTTTGAGCATCACGACTCGCTGGCTGCAATTGTGCAGGCCATGTCGGAGGGCGCTGGCTTCAAAGAGCACAACGTGTTCCGACTGCCTGTCGGTTATCTCCTGCTCGATGAGTTGGAGAAGGCTCAACAGATCATAACGGCGTCCGTAGACGAGCTCGGGCAGCGACAGGATCTAGCGGCACACCGCCTCCGGGCGTTCGCCGCGGCATTTCAGCAAAGGTTGGATCGCTCGAGGGCCTGATCGCCTGGCCATCAATGTTGCAGCGGCACCACTAACCAGTTCCGCATCTCCGGGCTGAGCGCCTGCTAAACGGGAATCATGAGCAAGTGTGGATCCGGCGGGAAATTGTGTGATTTCGCACGACCAGGCGTCCGGTTGAGGATCGGCTAACGGGCGATTTGGGCCGTTGGTGTTCTGCGGAGCTGAGCAATCCCGATGATTGTGAGGGCGGATGTGCCCAGCAGGACCAGGACTAGCAGCCCCAGAAGGGGGAGCTCATGGATGGCGAGCTGGGGAATGCGGCGCGAGGGCACGGCCAAAACGCCCACAAACGCCCCGATAAGGCCGAAGTAGCTGCCGGTCATAAAACTGCGGTGGGCTCTGACGTTTCTCCTCCAAATTGCCCATAGTCCTGCCGTCAGTGTGCAGAACGTCAGGACTGACAGCGCATGGAGCCAATTGAACCCGCCGTCGATAGTTCTGATTCCGAACGAGGTCAGCACCACGACATACATAGAAACAGCCCAGATTCGGCCCACGATCCTATGAGCACGGCCGCCTTTGGTGCGGCGCAACAGATTCACGGCGCCGAAAATCAGAGAGTAGCTGGCTGCGATTGCGTGCAGAGTAATCAGGACGGTCCAGGAGGAAGGCATAACTCGGAGCCTAGCGGACTGCCCCGCAGAGAGATCCTCCAGCGGGCGGCCTCGGACGTATCTACAGCTGCATACTTAAGACTGCTCGGACGGGGACATTTCCGCCTAGGTCATCAGCGATGCGGTGCATTCCGATTTTCTCAGCCACCCGCTCTGAAGCTCGGTTATCCGGATGGATGATGGCTATCAGTTCCTTGGCTGCGAGATCTTCTCGGGCGTAGTCGCGACAAGCAGCGGCTGCTTCTGTCGCATACCCTTGGCCATGCAGGTCTGAGCGCACGCGGTATCCGACCTCAAGCTTCTGTGCGCCGTTCACCTGCTGCCAGGTCAGGCCGCAGTCGCCTATGAACTCTCCTTCGTGCGTTTCGACAATCCATAGGCCGTACCCGTGCTCCGCATAGTTCTCACAATTCCAGTAAATCCAGCTTGCTGCTTCGTCCCTCGACTTGGGTGCGGGGTAGAAGCGCATCACCTCGGGATCTCCGAGCAAGGCGGTCATGTTGTCGAGGTCCGCATCCGTCATTTCACGGAACTGCAATCGATCGGTAGGGTGTGGGGGCGCCATGCAATGACTCTATTTCCACCGAGCTGCTAAGCCCGCAAGCGACCGATCCTTCACCGGACACAAGAATGTGGGAAGTTCCGCGCATTCAGAAACCAAGCACCGAATCCGCGATCTGCCGAGCTGCTTGTTCCGGTGCGATGTGTGCGGTGTCGATGACTTCGGCTTCGTCGTGCAGCCAGCTTTGGGCTGCCTCAAAGTAAGGCTCCAAGTACGCGAAACGGAACGTCGAGGGACCCAGAATCCGGTCGTTCTGTATTCGGTGGCGGAGGGTCTCCTGGTCGGCATGGAGCACGAAATGCCGGATCGGTATGCCGTACCTAGTGAGACCATCGCTGATCTCCCTCCAATAACTCTCGACCAAGACAGTCATGGGCATCACCAGTGTGCCCCCGGCGTATTCGAGAACGCGCCGGGCAGTTTCGATAACGAGCGGCCGCCACGGCTCCCAATGCTGGAAGTTGTCCGTCGCAGGAAGCCCTGGCTTGATGTCCATGAGCACCTCACCAACTTTCTCGGCGTCGAGCACGCGCGCCCCGGGCAGCAATTGCTGCACGAGTGCGGCGGTCGTTGTCTTTCCTGCTCCGTGGGTGCCATTGAGCCAAACGATCATGGGCCGAACTATAGCGACAAGAAGTGTCTATCTCTGGCGCCCGTAAGCCGGTCCCCTTGCGACCCTGCAGTGGCTGTGCAGGCGACTTTGGACATTTGTGCAGACGACTTCGGAAAATGACAGCCAGGTTCCCATAAGATCCGCCCGCAAAAATGCCCGGTCAGGGGACCTTAAGGGCTACACTCGGGTCCATGCTTATCGGCTATGCCCGAGTCTCCACCAATACCCAGGACCTCACTGCCCAGCTGAACGCTCTCGCGGCCGCCGGCGTTGATCCCGAAGTCATTTACGTCGACCACGGATTCACTGGAACCAAGCGTGAACGGCCCGGTCTTGGCAAAGCCTTGGCCGCCTGCCGCAAAGGCGACACCCTCGTGGTGACCAAACTTGATCGCCTCGCCCGGTCACTGTCCGACGCTAGAGACATCGCGGACGAGCTCACCCGTAAGGGGGTCGCCCTCAACCTTGGCGGCAGTATCTACGACCCCCACGATCCAGTGGGGAAGCTGCTTTTCAACGTCCTGGGCATGGTCGCCGAGTTCGAAGCCGACTTGATCCGTGCCAGGACGCGGGAAGGAATGGCATTGGCAAAAGCAAAGGGCCGGCTCCGAGGAAAACAACCAAAGCTTTCGAAAGCCCAAGAGGCGCACCTCGTTAGCCTCTACCAGGGTGGGGCGCACACCACCTCTGAGATCGCCGAACTGTTCGGCATCGCTCGCTCAACGGTCTACCGCGCCATGCAACGAGCAACACCCCCGGCGCCGAAGTGACAAATAGCGCCGCGGAAAGACGTGTAGACCTGTCAGCAGTCAACCGACCGGCAATTCGTGTACACCCGCATCGCTCGACTTGGTAGCGTGGGCCCATGCCCATCAAACTGGAGAACGTTGGCATCGCAGTCAGCGACCTGGAAGCCACGATCGCCTTCTTCACCGACCTCGGGCTCACCGTCCTGGGCCGGGACACCGTCAGCGGAGAGTGGGCCGACACCGCTGTGGGCCTCGACGGCAACCACGCAAAAATAGCCCTGCTCCAAACGCCGGACGGCAACGGCCGCCTCGAACTCTTCGAGTACATCCACCCCGATGCGATCCCCACTGAGCCCACCTTGCCCAACGAGATCGGCATGCACCGTGTGGCGTTCTCCGTTGACAACATCGATGATGCCCTCAAGATTGCTGCCAGGCACGGCTGCCACCCCCTGCGCGGGGTGGGCACCTACGGTGACGTCTACAAACTCTCCTACGTCCGTGGCCCCAGCGGGATCATTGTGATGTTCGCCGAGGAACTGCAGAAGGGCTGAGCGTGGGGGCGGGCTGCAATATACTCCGAACATGCCCATCACGCACCCTGCCCTGAATACCCAACGGCTCGATCACATGCTGTGCGGGGGCCGGCCGTGAGCGGCGGCCTGGTCGCCCTGCTGGATGACGTGGCAGCCCTGGCCCGCATAGCTGCCGCCTCGGTGGACGACGTCGCAGCCGGCGCCGCCAAGGCCGGGGCAAAGGCCGCGGGCGTCGTCATCGACGATGCCGCCGTTACCCCGCAGTACGTGTCAGGCGCGGACCCATCCCGGGAACTGCCCATGATCAAGCGGATCTTCTGGGGTTCCATCCGGAACAAACTCCTGATCATCCTCCCGGCCCTGCTGCTCGTCAGCGCGTTCGTCCCCGGCATCATCCCGTTCATCCTCATGCTCGGCGGCTCCTACCTTTGCTACGAAGGCGCAGAGAAGGTCTGGCACAAGTTCCGCGGCGGCCACCACGAGGCGGAGGAAGCGCCGGCTGTGGAACGCGGCCACGATGCCGAGGCGAAGGTGGTCAAGGGGGCCATCACCACCGACTTCATCCTGTCCTGCGAAATCATGGTCATTTCGATGAACGAGGTAGCAACCGAGTCCATCTGGGTCCGCGCCTTCATCCTGGTCCTGGTCGCCTTCGCCATTACGGTGCTGGTGTACGGCGCAGTGGCACTCATCGTCAAGATGGACGATATCGGCCTGCACCTGATGGCCAGGGACTCGGCACGTTCCAAGCGCATCGGTGAACTGCTGGTAAAGGGAATGCCGGCCGTCCTCGCCGCGATCACCCTCGTCGGAACAATCGCCATGCTCTGGGTCGGCGGCCACATCATGCTGCAGGGTGCACACGATCTGGGATGGCACGCCCCCTACGATCTGGTCCACGCCCTTGAGCACCCGGTGGAAACGGTCCCCGCCGTCGGTGGCCTGCTGGCCTGGATCGTCAACACCCTTTGCTCTGCCGTGCTGGGACTTGCCTGGGGCCTCGCCGTCATGGCCGTCGTGGGCCCGGTGATGAAGGTGCTGCCGTTCGGCAAGTCCAAAGACGGCCACGAAGAACGAAGCGAAGCAAGCGAGGCCGGCGGCCGGCTCCCGGAGAATCACCAAGGCTAAGTCCTGCCGGAAGTACGGAATGCACCCTAAACAGGCAGTGGCCGCGGTCCCGCCCCGTTGAAATCGCGGCGGCCCGCTGGACGGTAGACTGGACTGTGCCGTTCTCCGGCCATTTACCGCCCCGCCCAACCACAGACGCTCCGGGCTGCGGCTTATCCCTGTTTGTGAAAGGTCTTACCTGCTGTGATTACTGTCCAGGATCTTGAACTGCGTGCCGGCGCCCGGCTCCTCATGGATCAGGTGAGCTTCCGCATCGACAAAGGGGACAAGATCGGCCTGGTGGGCCGGAACGGAGCCGGCAAGACCACGCTGACACGCGTGCTTGCAGGGGAGGGGCTGCCGGCTGCCGGCAAAGTCACCCGGAGCGGTGAAATCGGCTACCTGCCCCAGGACCCCCGCACCCCGGACATGGAACAGCTGGCCCGGGACCGGATCCTCTCCGCGCGCGGTCTTGATATCGTCGTCGGCAAACTCCGCAAGGCCCACGATGAGATGGCCAGCGAGGACGCCGATGTCCAGCGGAAGGCCATGAACCGCTACGACCGGCTGGAATCGGAATTCCTGGCCGCCGGCGGATACGCGGCCGAGGCCGAAGCGGCGTCGATCTGTTCTAACCTTGCCCTCCCGGACCGCCTGCTGAACCAACCGCTGAAGACGCTCTCCGGCGGACAGCGGCGCCGTGTGGAGCTGGCCCGCATCCTGTACTCCGACGCCGAGACGATGCTCCTGGACGAACCCACCAACCACCTCGATGCCGACTCCATCGCCTGGCTCCGTGACTTCCTGAAGAACCACCAGGGCGGCCTGATCGTCATCAGCCACGATACGGACCTGCTCGAAGCCACAGTCAACAAGGTGTTCCTGCTGGACGCCAACCGCGCCCAGATCGACTTCTACAACATGGACTGGAAGCGCTACCTCCAGCAGCGCGAAACGGACGAGCGCGCCCGCAAGCGTGAACGGGCCAACGCAGAAAAGAAGGCGCAGGTCCTCATGGACCAGGCCAACAAGATGCGGGCCAAAGCCACCAAGGCCGTCGCCGCGCAAAACATGGCCAAGCGTGCCGAACGGCTGCTCAGCGGCCTGGAAGCGGTCCGCGAGCAGGACCGCGTGGCAGCCCTGCGGTTCCCGGATCCGTCGCCCTGCGGCAAGACCCCGCTCACCGCGGACGGACTCAGCAAGTCGTACGGCTCACTGGAAATCTTCACCGATGTGGACCTGGCCATCGACCGCGGATCCAAGGTGGTCATTTTGGGGCTCAACGGCGCCGGCAAGACCACGTTGCTGCGCATGCTCGCCGGCGTGGACGCCCCCGACACCGGCGAGGTCATCCCCGGCCACGGGCTCAAAGTGGGATATTACGCCCAGGAACACGAAACCCTGGACCACGACCGCACCGTGCTCGAGAACATGCGCTCCTCCGCGCCGGACATGAAGGACGCGGAGGTCCGCGGCATCCTGGGCTCGTTCCTGTTCTCCGGAGACGACGTCGACAAGCCCGCCGGCGTACTCTCCGGCGGCGAGAAGACCCGCCTGGCCCTGGCCACCATCGTGGCCTCGAGCGCCAACGTCCTCCTCCTCGACGAACCCACCAACAACCTGGACCCGGCCAGCCGCGCCGAAATCCTGGGCGCGCTGCGCAACTACACCGGCGCCGTCGTCCTGGTCAGCCACGACGAAGGCGCGGTCGAAGCCCTCAACCCGGAACGCGTCGTCATGCTCCCCGACGGCGTGGAAGACCTCTGGAACGAGGACTACCTGGACCTGATCACCCTGGCCTAGCCTGCCCGGCGACCGGGCCGGCGTCGTACTCCATGCCCTAGAACCCCTGCGCGTCCAGGAGGGCGTCTTCCTCCTCCTCGGCCGTCGCCTTGGTTCGCTTTCGCGGCGGTGCCGGCCGACGGCGGGCGGCGGGGACAGCGGAATGGACGGCCCCGTCAGCGAACGCCTCCTCGTCATCCTCGGCGTCGATCGCGGCGTTGCGCGCCTGCTGCCGCGCCGCATAACCGAAGCCGACGAACATGAGCACACCGAAGGCGAACCACTGCAAGGAGTAGGACAGGTGGGTCCCTTCGTCCGTTGACGGCTTGGGGAACGCGACCGGCATGTCAGCCGCAGCAGGAGTTTCCGAGGCCAGCTGGCCATACGCCCCCGTGAACAGCGGGTAGCCCAGCTGCGATGCATAGGTGGGCAGGTCGATGGACGCCAACTGTCCCGTGGGTGCCCCGCGCTGCAGTTCCGGCTCGCCATGTTTCAAGCGCACGACGGCGGTGACCTCACCGGCCGGGGGCGCCGGCACCGAATCCGGACTGCCGGGATTCTTGTTTCCGATGGGCAGCCAGCCACGGTCGATCACGACGGTTTCGCCGCTGTCCAGCCGGAACGGGACAACAACCTCGTAACCGGGTTGGCCGTTGAGGGGCCGGTTCCTCACCACCCGCTGGCCGGCAGCATCGTACGTTCCCTTGAGCTCAACCTGGGTCCATTCCTTGGCCGGGTCCAGCTGGGCGAACTGGTCCTTCGCTTGGGAGAACGGGATGGGCGTTGCCGAGTAGTTGTTGACCACGCGGTTGATTTCAGCCAAGGTCTCGGCGCGGCGGTCCATCTGCCAGCGGCCAAGGAAGACGCACGCCGTGGCAAAGATGGCGGCCAGCAGGAGATAGCCCAGCCACTTGCTGGAGAAGAGGAAACGGTACATTCAGATGTCCTGCTCCAGTGGGCCGGCGTCCGCCTGCAGGGGAAGCGTTTCTTTCCAGAGTCCCCGCGTTTGCAGATAGTCCTCAAGCCATTCCCGGTGCTCGGCGCAGGCCAGCCAGGTCTTCCGCCGCTCGGGAGCGTGGATTTTGGGGTTGTTCCAGAGGAGTTGCCAGGACGCTTCGGACCTGCAGGCCTTCCGTGAGCAGAGTGCCGCTGCCTCCGATGCCAGATCCGATCCTGCTGCGAAATCGAAAATGCTCATGGCCCCTGCCGCTCCTCTCCGTGTCCCTGTTCCTCGTCGTCTGTTACCAGTTCACCCTGAAGCACTGCATTTCCTGCTTCTTCATCCTCGGCCGGGGGAGCCGGGCTTTCGAGCTCGGCCAGTGGCGCGGAATCGATCAGCAGGTCACTGTGCCCTTCGGCTTTGTCGTTGCCGTTGGCTATGACCACCGCCACCCAGGGCAGGAAGACCGCACCGGCCACCGCAATGATCTTGAACCAGCCGTCCACCACGAAAATCATGACCAGGCACACCATGCGGATGCCCATCGCCAGGGCGTACTTAATCATCCGCTGGCGCATATCCTCCGAGTGCGCTCCAGCAGCTTCGGTAATGCTGTGTACCTCGGCATCGCCGGAGAACCGGCCCGGTTCTTCGGGCGCGGAATGTCCCGCATGGTTTTCAAGGGTCACGGTGGATAATCACGCTCCAAAGGCTTCCCTCAATTCTCGCACCATCGGCAGTGCTGCCCAAACCCGTACCGGGCCTGCCGCTAAGATCGGAGGCAGCCCAAACCACTCACTGCAACCGCGGCGCAGCATGCCGCAGAAAACCGGAGCCCCTCTATGACTGAAGCAGTTTCCGCAGCCCGCAGCGTCCTGATCACCGGCGGAAACCGCGGTATCGGCCTGGCCATCGCACAGGCATTCCTGGCCAACGGCGACAAAGTGGCCGTGACGTACCGCAGCGAATCGCAGCTGCCGGACGGAATCCTCGGCGTCAAGGCCGACGTGACGGATGAGGCCTCCGTGGACGCCGCCTTCAAGGAAGTGGAAGCCGCGCACGGTCCGGTGGAGGTACTGGTGGCCAACGCCGGCATCACCAAGGACACCCTGCTGCTGCGCATGAGCGAGGACGACTTCACCTCTGTCATCGACACCAACCTGACCGGCGCGTTCCGCGTCATCAAGCGCGCGTCCAAGGGAATGATCCGGCTCCGCAAAGGCCGCGTGGTCCTGATTTCCTCGGTGTCCGGCCTGTACGGCGCACCCGGGCAGATCAACTACTCCGCGTCCAAGGCCGGCCTGGTGGGCGTCGCCAGGTCCCTCACCCGTGAACTTGGTTCACGCGGAATCACCGCCAACGTTGTGGCCCCCGGCTTCATCAACACCGACATGACCGCCGAACTCCCCGAAGCCACCCAAAAGGACTACCTGGCCAGCATTCCCGCCGGCCGCTTCGCCGAAGCCTCCGAGGTTGCCAATGTGGTCCGCTGGATCGCCAGCGACGAAGCCGCCTACATCTCCGGAGCTGTCATCCCGGTGGACGGCGGCCTGGGCATGGGGCACTGACCGGTCCTGCCCACGGCCCCGCAGTGCACTAGCCCGGTGGCCCTTATTTGTCGACGTCGGACAAAGGCATTGGGAACAGCCGCTGGCATGATGGACTGCAGGCCACAACGATTTGGATGTTTCGAACAAAGGAAGCTCGTATGGGACTGCTGGACAACAAGACGGCCATCGTCACCGGATCATCGCGGGGCATCGGCGCCGACGTAGCCAAGATCCTCGCCTCGGAAGGCGCCGCCGTCGTCGTGAATTACCGCCAGAAGGCGCCCCGCGCCAACAAAGTGGTGCAGGGAATCGAGGCTGACGGCGGCCGTGCGGTAGCCATCGGCGCCGACCTCACCACACAGGAAGGCGTGCAGGCGCTGGCCAGCGCAGCCATGGAGAATTTCGGGTCCCTGGACATCCTGGTCCTGAATGCCTCCGGCGGCATGGAAACGGGGATGGGGGAGGATTACGCGCTCAAGCTCAACCGTGACGCGCAGGTCAACATGCTCAATGCCGCAGTGCCCCTGATGCAGGAAGGCTCCCGAGTGGTGTTCGTCACCAGCCACCAGGCCCACTTCATCAACACCGTTCCCACCATGGAAGCCTACGAGCCCGTGGCCCGCAGCAAGCGCGCCGGTGAGGACGCCCTGCGCGAGCTGATCCCCAACCTCGCGGAGAAGGGGATCTCCCTGGTGGTGGTCTCCGGCGACATGATCGAGGGCACCGTCACCGCCACGCTCCTGGACCGCTCCACGCCGGGTGCCATTGAGGCGCGCCGCGCCGAAGCGGGGAAGCTGTACTCCGTGGAGGAATTCGCCCAGGTTGTGGCCGGCATGGCAACGGCCGACGTCGAGTCCGGCCACACCGAGTACGCCGGCGGCGCAGACTACTTCGGCAAGGGCGCCCAGTAACCCTCAGGTGCTGCACCCCTTAACCGACTGATGGGCCCCGCTTGGCGGGGCCCATCAGTCGGTTAACAGTGACTCAGACGCCAGCGACGTAGCGGACGGCGTCCAGGTAGGGCATGTTCACTGCAGCGTCCGCTACCGCCCTCACGGCCGGCTTGGCGTTGAACGCCACCCCGATGCCGGCGGCCCCGAGCATGTCCAGGTCGTTGGCGCCGTCGCCCACGGCCACGGTGTGTTCCAGGGCGATGCCCTCAGCTGCAGCCCATTCGCGCAGGTACTTCTCCTTCGCGGCTCGGTCCACCACCGCGCCGAGCACCTTCCCGGTCAGCGCGCCGTCCACGATTTCCAGTTCGTTGGCCTGCCAGTAGTCCAGGCCAAGGTCCGCGGCGATCGGCGCGAGGATCTGGTTGAAGCCGCCGGACACCACGGCCACCACGTGGCCTGCGGCCTTGAACGCGGCCACCAGTTCAGCGGCGCCTTCGCTGAGTTTCACTTCGTGGCGGACGGAATGGACGACGTCGGCCGGCAGCCCCGCGAGGACGGCCACCCGGGCGTGGAGGGACTGTGCGAAATCCAGTTCTCCGCGCATGGCGGCTTCGGTCACGGCGGCCACTTCCTCCCGCTTGCCGGCGTAGGCGGCCAGGAGCTCAATGACCTCCTGCTGGATCAGGGTGGAATCGACGTCCATGATCAGCAGCTTCCGCTCGGCGGCGCGCAGGCCTGCCGGCACCAGGGCGGTGTCAAAACCCTCGATCGCGGACTCCGCCACGGCCCGCCGCAGGTCCGCCAGCCCGGCTGCCGTGGCGTCGGGAAGGGCGAGTTCGGCAACGGACACCTGGTAGCGGCCATCATCCAGTCCAGTCTCGGATAGCACCTCGGCGCCCTGTGAGGCAAGGACGGAACGCAGCTGCTCCAGCCCGTTGGAGGTCAAATTTTGGCCATAGCTGACCGCAGTCACGTTCGAAGTCATGCCTGCAATCTTATCGAGCGGCACCGGGGTCCCCTGAATTCATTGCGCGCCCGCCTCCAGGGGCCTCCCGGGAACCTTCACGCCGGTTATCAGTCATCATCTTTTTTGTCCTAGTGTCTATTCCTATGAGTGATGTTCTGGAACTGGACTCCGTCAGCGTTGTCCGAGGTAAGAAAACCCTGCTGGACAAGGTTGACTGGCAGGTCAACGAGGGCGAACGGTGGGTCATCCTGGGCCCCAACGGCGCCGGCAAAACCACCCTCCTCCAGATTGCGGCAGCCCGTCTCCACCCCAGCAGCGGCACCGCCGGCATCCTTGACGAAGTCCTGGGCCGGGTGGACGTTTTCGAGCTCCGGCCGCGCATTGGCCTTTCCTCGGCCGCCCTTGCCACCCATATCCCCGAGCATGAAAACGTCCTCAACGTGGTTGTCACCGCGGCGTACGGTGTAACCGGCCGCTGGCGGGAAGGATATGAACGCGACGACGAACGGCGCGCCTTCCGGCTCTTGAACGACTGGGGCATGGGACCGCTGCTCAACCGGACCTTCGCCACCCTGTCCGAGGGGGAGCGGAAGCGCGTCCAGATCGCCCGCGCCCTGATGACCGATCCCGAGCTGCTCCTGCTGGATGAGCCGGGCGCCGGCCTGGACCTCGGCGGCCGCGAAGAACTGGTCCACAAGCTTGGCGAGCTTGCCCGTGACGAAGCCGCTCCGGCCATGGTCCTGGTCACCCACCATCTTGAAGAAGTGCCCCCCGGGTTCACGCACGCCATGCTGCTGCGCGACGGCGGCGTGGTGGCCGCCGGGCCCATCACCGAGGTCCTGACCGAAGAACACCTGAGCACCACCTTCGGCCTTCCCCTGGACGTGTCCGAAAACGCAGGCCGTTACACCGCAACAGCGCGCCGCTAGAACACGCCCGCTCACCGTTTTGGAATTCTTCAGCAGCACCATTGTGTTCATCGCCGGCCTGTGGGCCGGCACCATCAACGCAGTAGTTGGCTCCGGGACTCTTGTCACCTTCCCTGTCCTCATCGCTCTTGGGGTGGCCCCGGTCGTGGCCTCGATGAGCAACGCCATGGGACTTGTGGCAGGTACCGCTGCCGGTGCATTCGGCTACCGAAGGGAGCTCGCAGGCCGGGGCCGCCAGGTGCTCCGCCTGCTGCCGGCGTCGGTCCTTGGCGGCGTCACCGGGGCGTGGCTGCTGCTGCACCTGCCCGAACAGGTGTTCCACTACGTCGCACCCGTGCTCCTGGTGCTCGCGCTGCTGATGGTTGTTTTCCAGCCCAGGCTCCAGGACTGGGTCCGCAACCGCGAGGCCAATCCGGAGCATGCCGTGCGGGACAAGCGCCACGGGGTCCTCCTGGTGGTGCTGGTGTACCTGGCCGGGGTGTACGGCGGATATTTTGTTGCCGCACAGGGAATCCTGCTGGTAGGCATCCTCGGGGTGTTCCTCACCGGGACCATCCAGAATGCCAACGCCATGAAGAACATCCTGGTCCTCGGCGTCAACATGGTGGCAGCCATCTCCTACCTGGTCTTCGCCTTTGACCGGATCAACTGGCTGGTGGTGCTGCTGATCGCCGTCAGTTCCACCATCGGCGGCCTGATGGGGTCCAAGGTTGGCCGGAAGCTCTCTCCGCGCGTCCTCCGGGCCGTGATCTTCGGCCTGGGCATCGTGGCCCTGGGCGTCATGATCGCCAACCTGCTGAAATAATCACCCGGTGACCTTCCACTACCTCGAATCCGCCGATGACCCGCGCGTCAGCGACTACACCATGCTGACCGACGTCCACTTGCGCAAGCTCCGCGAGCCGGTCGAGGGGATGTACATCGCCGAATCGTCGCGGGTCCTGCGCCGGGCCCTGGCGGCCGGCCACACGCCTCGCTCATTCTTCCTGGCAGAGAAGTGGATGGCGGACCTTGACGATGTCTTCCAGGCCTACCCTGACGTTCCCGCCTATATTGGCTCGGCCGCATTGCTGGAGGAAATCACCGGCTTCCACCTGCACCGCGGGGCGATGGCAGCGATGCAGCGCCCCGCCCCGGTGCCACTGCCGGAGCTCCTCGCCGGTGCGCGCCGCGTGGCCGTGCTGGAGGACATCGTGGACCACACCAATGTCGGTGCGATCTTCCGCTCCGCCGCCGCCCTGGACATCGACGCCGTGCTCGTCTCGCCGCGGTGCGGCGACCCGCTCTACCGCCGAAGCGTCCGGGTCAGCATGGGCACCGTCTTCCAAGTGCCCTGGGCACGCCTGCAGGACTGGCCCGGGGACCTGCAGGTGCTCAAGGACCACGGATTCACCGTTGCGGCATTGGAGCTGACGCCGGACGCGGAGGATGTTGACGCCGTGGCAGCCCGCAATCCGGACAAGCTCGCCCTGGTGCTCGGCACCGAAGGCGCAGGCATGAGCACCGGCACCCTGGCCGCCGTCGACCTCGCCGTCAAAATCCCGATGCGCAATGGCGTGGATTCCCTCAACGTGGCTGCTGCGTCGGCCGTGGCATTCTGGGAGTTGCGCGCACGCGGGTGACCTGCGCCTTCGGGGGGCGCTGGTTCGTAAGCCCCCTCCGCTTGGGCTATGATTGATAGCTGGTTGTCCTGCTTTTTCAGCTTCAGCTGATCCGGCAGATCCCAGCCATCCCATTCATACCTGGCAACTGGCAAAATCCAGTTGCGCGAACAAAGGTCCAATTATGAAGTCTGATACCCACCCGAAGTACGAAGCTGTTGTCTTCAACGACCTGGCCTCCGGCACCAAGTTCCTGACCCGCTCCACCGTGTCTTCCTCCAAGACCATCGAGTGGGAAGACGGCAACACCTACCCGGTCATCGACGTCGAAATCTCTTCCGAGTCCCACCCGTTCTACACGGGCAAGCAGCGCATCATGGACTCTGCAGGCCGCGTTGAGCGCTTCAACGCTCGCTTCAAGGGCTTCGGCGGCAAGAAGTAATTCCTTCGCCCAAGCTTTTCTCAGGACGCCCGCACCGGAAAAGGTGCGGGCGTCCTGCGTTAACCGCGCACCCGGTTTCTGGGGCAGGATGGGAAGCATGAGCCAGCCCATTCCAGCCACTGATCCTGCCGGCGCCCAGCGGCTGCACGGTGAATACAAGGTCCCCGGCGGCAAGCTCGTTGTGGTTGACCTGAAGGTCGAGGATGGCGCCCTGGCGGACGTCTCCGTCAGCGGCGATTTCTTCCTGGAACCCGACGAGGCCCTGGAGGATATCAACCGGGCACTGACCGGACTGCCAGAGACGACGACGGCGGCAGACCTCGCCGCGGCCGTCACCGCTGCGCTTCCGGCCGGGGCCGTCCTGTTCGGCTTTTCCGCGGACGCCGTGGCCGTGACCGTCCGCCGCGCACTTGCCAAGGCAACCTCCTGGACGGACCACCAATGGAACGTCATTGCGCCGACAGTCCTCCCCACGGAAATCAACGTTGCCCTGGACGAGGTGCTCACCGAGGCCGTCGGCGCCGGGGAACGGACACCCACCCTGCGGTTCTGGGACTGGCAGGAGCCCTCCGTGGTGATCGGAAGCTTCCAGTCCGTCCAGAACGAGGTGGATCCCGACGGCGTGGCCAAGCACGGCATCAACGTGGTGCGGCGGATCAGCGGCGGCGGGGCAATGTTCATGGAGGCCGGCAACTGCATCACCTACTCGCTCTACCTGCCGCAAACCCTGGTGGACGGGCTGAGCTTCGCCGACTCCTACCCCTTCCTGGACACCTGGGTCATGGCGGCGCTGGAGAAGCTCGGCATCAATGCCTTCTACGTCCCGCTCAATGACATCGCCACGGACCAGGGGAAGATCGGTGGCGCCGCGCAGAAGCGCCTGGCCAACGGCGGGATGCTGCACCACGTGACCATGAGCTACGACATCGACGCCGACAAGATGGTTGAGGTCCTCCGGATCGGCAAGGAGAAACTCTCGGACAAGGGCACCCGAAGCGCCAAGAAGCGCGTTGACCCGCTGCGCCGGCAGACCGGCCTTGCCCGGATGGCGATCATCGAGGCAATGATCGAGGTGTTCAGTGAGCGCTACGGGGCTGCCCCGTCACAGCTGGCCGGGCACGAGCTCGCCGCAGCCGTGGACCGCGTGGCAGCGAAGTTCGGCACCGAGGAATGGCTCTACCGGGTCCCGTAACCCGCGCCATACCGGGTTCACCAGACCCGTCCATTGCTCCGTACGTGTCGTTTTGGGCGGGGAAAACGACAGTTACGTGGGCCCACGCCCTTAGGGTTCCCTGGCCGAGCTTGCGAGGCGAGGGCGGGGGCGGGGAGCAATCGATGATGGTACGCCGGCGGCCTGCGCCGTGAGCGCCCGGAGCAAATGGCTTCGCTGTTCGATGATGATCCGGCGCAGGGCGCGCGGTGCGTCCGGGTTGGCCGCCAGCCAGTCATCGGTCCGCCGGAGAACTGCATGCTCTTCCGGGGCCGCGCCCTCCGCCAGGTCCTGGGATGACGGGTAGAGGCCCCGTACGATCCGGCTGGCGATTTCGATGCTCCGCTCATCCCAGATGGATCGCAGGCAATCAAAGTACGGGCCAATGAACGGCTCCAGCAGCGTGGCCGGTGCCGTGGTGAAACCGTTGATGGTGGCTGTCAGCAACTGGTTGGAGAGCTCGTTTCCATGCACGGCTGCGTCCCATGCCGCTTCCTTCACGGCAAGGTCCGGGCGGGATGCCATGGCCGTGGCGTGCCCGGCGCGGCCGGAGGCTGTGGTGTCCCGGACAAGTTCGGCATCGAGTTCGGCAGCGGTGGACTGTCCGTTGGCGGCGAGCGCGTGCCACAGCTGCCACCGCAGCTCAGCGTCCACCGCCAGGCCCGCCACGGGAGCAGAGCCGTCCAGCAGGCCGCGGAGCCGGGGGAGCACGGCGGGATCGTGCCTGCTGAGGCCCGCCAGGGTCCGCGCCCAGGCCAGCTGCTGGTCCGAGCCCGGCGTGGCCCGGTCCAGTTCGGCTACAGCGGTGGCGAGGAAGGACGCGCGGACCGAGTCCCTGGTGGCCAGTGGCGTGTAGTGTTCGACGGCGGTGGCCGCGTTGTCGAGGATGTTCAGCAGGACGCCGATCCCTGTCTCGGCGGGCGCGAAGGCGGCTACGGCGTCGACATAGAGGGCTGCAGGGCTGTGCGCGTCGCGGGCCGAGTTCCACAGGGCCGTCCAGCAGAGGGCGCGGGCCATGGGATCGACGATCCGGTCCAGTGATGCGCGTACCGTCGCCAAGGAAGCCGGGTCGAGCCGTACCTTGGCGTATGTCAGATCGTCATCGTTGACCAGGATGAGGGCCGGCCGTGGCTGTCCGTCCAACTGGGGGAGTTCCGTCCTGGCGCCGGCCACGTCGGTTTCGATGCTGCCGGTGCGGACCAGGGCGCCTTCGTCGTCGAAATCGTAGGAGCCGATGCGAAGGCGGTGTGGCCGCAGCTCTTCGCGTCCAGTGACCGGGTCCACCGCTTCCTGGACGATGGCCACGCCGGCCAGGGGGCCGTCGTCGGAACCCCCGGCGGCCAGTTGCAGCGACAGTGTGGAGATCCCGGACGTCTGCAGCCACTGTTGGGCCCAGCCGGACAGATCACGGCCGGAGGCGGACCGCAGGGCCTCAAGGAGATCCGCCAGCGTGGTGTTTCCGTAAGCATGGTTGCGGAAGTACTCCCGCGATCCGGCGATGAAGGCGTCAAAGCCGACGTAGGCCACCAGCTGCTTCAGGACCGAGGCGCCCTTGGCGTAGGTGATGCCGTCGAAGTTCTGCTTGGCGGCTTCCAGGTCGGGGATGTCCGCCACGATCGGGTGGGTGGTGGGGAGCTGGTCCTGGACGTAAGCCCATGCCTTGCGCTTGTTGGCGA
Organism: Arthrobacter sp. SLBN-112; assembly: GCF_030944625.1. Classification (NCBI taxonomy): domain Bacteria; kingdom Bacillati; phylum Actinomycetota; class Actinomycetes; order Micrococcales; family Micrococcaceae; genus Arthrobacter; species Arthrobacter sp. SLBN-112. The sequence goes on along the minus strand of NZ_JAUSXY010000001.1, from coordinate 3,016,575 downwards.
AGTTGACCCAGGCTGTGTCCCAGTCCGTGGCCCGGTCAACGGCGAGCGTCCCCATGTAGTCGGCGAACGATTCCTTCAGCCACAGGTCATCCCACCACTGCATGGTCACGAGGTCGCCGAACCACATGTGGGCCATCTCGTGCATCAGGGTGTTGGCCCGGCCCTGGTACTGCGCATCGGTGGCGCGCGACGTGAATACGTAGCTTTCCGTAAACGTGACCAGTCCGGGATTTTCCATGGCGCCAAGGTTGTACTCGGGCACGAATGCCTGGTCGTACTTGCCCCATGGGTACGGGAAGTCGAAGAGGCGGTTGAAGAAGTCCAGGCCTGCCTTGGTCAGCCCGAACAGTGCCTCCGGGTCGAAGGAATCCGCCATGGATGCCCGGCAGTAGAGGGCGAGGGGCACGTCGAGCCGGGTGCCGTCGTCGAGCGTTGCCTCCCAGCGGTCCTCTGCCTTGAAGTAGGGGCCGGCCAGGACCGTGGTGATATAGGTGGACATGGGCAGCGTGGTGGCAAAGTCCCAGCGCGCGGTGGCGGGATCGCTGGTCAGCAGGGTGCGGTTCACCTCGGCGCCATTGGAGGCCACCTGCCAGTGGGCCGGTGCCATCACATGGAACGTGTAGGTGGCTTTGAGGTCGGGCTGTTCGAAGTTGGCGAAGACCCGGCGTGCGTCGGCCGGTTCGTATTGGGTGTACAGGTAGCATTGGCCGTCTGCCGGGTCCACGAACCGGTGCATGCCTTCGCCCGAGCGGCTGTACAACGCCGTGCCGGTAACGCTCACCTGGTTCTCGGCCTGCAGGTTGTCCAGCCGGATCCGGGCGCCATCCACCACGTCCGCCACCGGCAGGCCCTTGCCGTTAAGGAACACGCTGTGCACGTCGCTGCCAATGAAATCCAGGAACGTGCCGGCGCCCGGCTCGGAGGCCGTGAAGTTGATGACGCTGCGGCTCGTGTACCCGGCGACGGCCGGATCCGCCGCTTGCCGCACGTCCAGCGAGATGTCGTAGCTGGTGGTGCTGATCAGGACTGAACGTTCAGCGGCTTCGCGGCGCTGCAGATTCTCATGTGACACCCGGCTATCTAATCACGGTGCCGTTTGATTGGCTCAGCCCGCGATCGCGAAGGCGGCAGCGAGGCCCAGCACCGCAATAAGGAGCCAGGAGGCGAGGGCCGCCAGGAGCGCCTGCCCTCCTGTGTGCAGCAGCGTGCGGATCCGCACTGCCGAGCCCAGCCCGAACAAAGCCGCGCCCAGGAGAATGTCCTGCACGGTGGCTCCGGCCTCGAGCCAGCCGGGGGCCAGCCAGCCTGTGGAACGCAGCGCCACCATGGCAACGAACCCCAGGACAAACAACGGCACCAGCGGCGGCCTTTTCGACGTCCCGCCGTCCGAGTCGGCCGGGGGCCGGGCGCCCCGCCAATGGTGCGCGCCCGCCACCGCGGCAACGGGGGCCAGCAGCAGGACCCGGGTGAGCTTGACGACGACGGCGATCGCCAGTGCCGCGCTTCCGGCGGTTTGCGCCGTGGCCACCACCTGGCCGACATCGTGCACCGAGGCGCCCGTCCAGGCGCCGAAGACCGCCGCCGAAAGCCCCAGCGGATGGGAAAGCAGGGGGAGGACCCCGATGGCCAGGGTTCCGCAGAGTGTCACCAGGGCAACCGGCAGGACGGTGTCAGCGTGCCGGATGCGGCGAACGGCGGCCATGGCGCCGATCGCCGAGGCGCCGCAGATGGAGAACCCGGTGGCCACCAGGAGTGATGTCACCGGCGGCAACCGGAAGAGTCGAGAGATGGCGTAGGTCCCGCCGAAACTGGCGGCCACGACGGCCACGATCAGGACCAGTGCCGCCCACCCCAGGTGAAGGACGTCCATGATGCTGACCTTCAGGCCCAGGACCACGATCCCGGCACGCATCAAATGCTTGCCCGCGAAATCCAGCCCAGGCCGGGCGCGGCCCGCGGTCCAGGCACCCGTTCCGGGCAGGTTGGCGGCGAGGACGCCCAGGACCACAGCCATGGTCATGGCGGGCAGCGCGGGTACCAGCCCGTGCACCAGGAACGCGGCAGCAACGGCGGCGGCCGCGGTCAGGAAGCCTGCGATGAACCGCACCAGCGGGTGCCGGGAACCGCCGTGGCCGGGCGCTGGGAGGCTTCTGCTGTCTGGCACTCACCTACTGTGCCCGAAGAGGCCCGTAAAGTACGAACCGGGCCATCGGTGCCAACACGCCAGAATGGATGGCAGTAATGAATTCGAAACAAAAAGATGGTTGGCTATTGGACATGTCAGACCTATTCCAGGATTACTCCGAGGCCGCGGGCCGCACCGGAGCCTACGACGAGATGTTCGCCCCCGGCCAGCAGGCCAGGGACTCGTACGGGCAGGTCGCGGACGCCCTCCGGAAGCTCTCGCTGGCGGACGTGAGTGCGCGCGCGGACTCGATGGCCCGCACCTTCCTGGACCGCGGCGTCACGTTCGACTACGCCGGCGAGGAACGGCCCTTCCCGCTGGACATCGTGCCGCGCGTCATCCCCGCCGCAGAGTGGAACGTCCTGGAACGGGGCGTCGCCCAGCGCGTGCGCGCCCTTGAGGCATTCCTGAACGACGTTTACGACAAAATGACCGTCGTGTCCGACGGCGTCATCCCGCGCCAACTGGTGACCACCAGTGCGCACTTCCACCGCCAGGTCCACGGCTTTGAACCGGCCGGCGGGGTCCGGGTCCACATTTCCGGCATCGACGTCGTCCGTGACGCCGCCGGTACCTTCCGCGTCCTGGAAGACAACGTCCGTGTCCCCTCCGGCGTGAGCTATGTGCTGGAGAACCGGCGCGCGATGGCCAAGGGCCTGCCCGAAGCCTTCGGCCAGCAGCTCATCAGGCCCGTCGAGGAGTATCCCCGCCGGTTGCTGTCCGCACTGCGCAAAACCGCGCCGGCCGGCGTCGACGATCCCACCGTCGTCGTCCTCACCCCCGGCGTGTTCAACAGCGCCTACTTCGAACACACGCTCCTGGCCGGGCTCATGGGTGTGGAACTGGTGGAGGGCCGCGACCTCATCTGCCGCGGCAACCGCGTCTACATGCGCACCACCGCGGGTGAACAGCGCGTGGATGTCATCTACAAGCGCATTGACGACGACTTCCTGGACCCGCTGCAGTTCCGCTCCGATTCCATGCTCGGCTGCCCCGGCCTGGTCAACGCCGCCCGCGCCGGCGGCGTCACCATCGCCAACGCCGTGGGCAATGGCGTGGCTGACGACAAACTGGTTTACAGTTACGTCCCTGACCTGATCCGCTACTACCTCAGCGAGGAACCCATCATCGCGAACGTGGACACCTTCCGCCTCGAGGAGAAGGAGGCCAGGGAGTACACCCTCGACAACCTTGCCGATCTGGTGGTCAAACCGGTGGACGGGTCCGGCGGCAAGGGCCTGGTCATCGGCCCCGACGCATCCAAGGATGAACTGGACGCCCTCCGCCAGCGCGTCATCGCAGACCCCCGCGGCTGGATCGCCCAGCCGGTACTGCAGCTCTCCACCGTTCCCACCCTCGGCGGGGACAAGTTCGGCCCGCGCCACGTGGACCTGAGGCCCTTTGCCGTGAACGACGGCGAGAATGTCTGGGTGCTTCCCGGCGGCCTCACCCGGGTGGCGCTGAAGGAAGGATCCCTGATCGTCAATTCAAGCCAGGGCGGCGGGTCAAAGGACACCTGGGTCCTGGCCGACTCACCCCAGATGCCGGTGGAAACTGTTCCCCGCCAATCGGTCACCGTCCGTGAACGGGTCTCCGTGTGGCCGGTGGAAAGCAACTGGCGGGACCGTCAGTCGGAGCAGCAGCAGTGAGCCGGACATTTAGGCACGTGGCCGCCGTCGTACATTTTCTTGACACTGTTCCGGACGCGCAGGAGGTAGCCGCGAATGCTTAGCCGTATTGCCGAGTCCTTGTTTTGGATTGGCCGCTATGTGGAGCGGGCTGACGGCACCGCCCGCATCCTTGACGTGCACCTGGAGCGCCTGAACCACCTCCCCATGGAGGAACGCCGGAGCGTAGCCCAGGAACTCCTGGCAGTCATGGGCGCCAGGCCGCAGAGTGAAGACTTTGGACTGCCCGAGCTGCTGCACGCCCTCGCCTATGACAAGACGAGTGCCACGTCCATCGCCGGCTCCCTGGGTGCCGCCCGGGAGAATGCCCGCCGCGCGCGGGAAACCGTCTCGTCCGGTTTGTGGGAGAGCCTGAACACCACGTACTACGGGCTGAGCCAGCACCGCAAGGACGTAGTGGGCACCTACCGCTTCTGCAACTGGACCCTGGAACGCACGGCCATGGTCAGCGGCCTGGCTGACACCACGGTCAGCCACGACGAAAGCTGGCTTTTCCTGGTGCTGGGCCGGTCCTTGGAACGGGCCGACATGACGGCCCGGATGCTGTCCACCCGCGACGTGCTCTCTGCGGGCATGTCCTGGGTCAACATGCTCCGCTGCGCTGGAGCCTACGAATCCTTCCTGCGTACCCGGCGGGCGGCGTTCGGTGACCAGCACGCGGCCGAATTCCTGCTCCTGGACCGGCTGTTCCCGCGGTCGATCGTCTACGCATTGCGCGATGCCGACGAGTGCCTGGCGAAGCTTGATCCGTCAGCGCAGCGGGTGGGGTTCATCAACGACGCCCGCCGCATCGTTGGCCAGGCCCGGACCTTCCTCGAGTTCCACCGGACCGATGACCTCATGTCCGAGCTCCCCGAGCATATGGAGCGGGTGCAGAAGGCCGTGTCCCAGGCCTCGGATGCCATTTCCCGTAAGTACTTCAATCAGGCGGACGAACTTGCCTGGGTGGGAGAAGTGTCATGACCCGGTTGAGCATCGTCCACAGGACGGCCTACAAATACAACAAGCGGGTGACGCTGTCCTACAACGAAGCCCGGATGACGCCGCTGACGGACTCCCAGCAGGTGGTGCTGGAATCCGTGGTCAAGGTGTCCCCGTCGCAGGCGGCCGTCAGCACCTACCGTGACTATTGGGGGACCAGGGTTACGGCCTTCGACATGCAGATGCCGCACGAGCATCTCGAGGTGGTTTCCAACATCACGGTCGAAGTGCACCGGGCGGAAAAGATCCCCACCGAGGCGGACATCGTGGGCTGGGACGTTCTGGCGTCGCCGGACACCCTGAACACCTTCAGCGACTGGCTGCCGCAGTCCCGGCTGAGCGGCCCCGGTGAAGAAGTGCTGGGCATCGTTCCCGACGTCGTGGCCGGCAAGAACCCGCATGAGGCAGCCATGGCGGTCTTTGCCTGGATGCGCGGCGAGATGACGTACATGTCCGGCTCCACCGCCGTCACCACGAACGCGGAAGAGGCCTGGGGCCAGCGCCAGGGTGTCTGCCAGGACCTGGCCCACCTTGCCATCGGTGCACTGCGGAGCTGCGGGATTCCCGCCCGGTATGTCTCTGGCTACCTGCACCCGCGGTCCAGTGCCGGGATCGGTGAGACTGTCGCCGGGCAGTCGCACGCCTGGCTGGAATGGTGGGACGGGGACTGGCGCAGCTGGGACCCCACCAACCACAAACCTGCCGGGGACTTCCACGTCACGGTGGCGCGGGGCCGGGACTACCGCGACGTGCCTCCGCTGAAGGGCATCTTGTCCGGCGGTGGCGGGTCCGCCCTCAACGTGAGCGTGGAGATCACCCAGCTCGCCTGACCACGGCTCCCCCGGCCATCACGGCCGGGGGAGTGCCGCCGTCGTCCTATTCCGGTGCCGTCCTGGCGGAACTGTTGATCTGTGTCCACCAGGTCATCGGATCGGTGACCTTGAAGCGGCGGCCCGTCATGGAGTCCGGGGTGATGCGCACGAACGCATCCTTGCGTCCCGCCTGCCAGGGGAACAGGTACAGGCGGGAGGTGTCGAGTATTTCTTCGGTATTTTTGACCAGGGCGGCTGTCCCCTTGACCACCACGCTCCATGCCAGGCCTGTGTCCTGGTCCACGCCGTCCGCTTCCACGGCGACGGCGGCATCCTCACCGGTTGCTGCGGAGAGTTTGGTGCCCTGGCCAGTGCGGAACACCAGCGTGCCGCCGTCCACTGTGTAGTTGACCGGAAAAATATCCGGCCGCCCGTCAGCCAGTACGGCGAGCCTGCCCACGGAGACTGTCCGCAGCAATGCCCAGCAATCGTGGTGTTCCAGGTTCTCCACCTGGTTGGATGACTCGTTGCTCATGCCGTGAGCATACGCCCATCACCAGGGGCTGGGCTTGTAATCCTTGAGGAAGACACCGTACTGGTCCTCACCGTTTTCGCCCGTGACGATGGGATCGTAGACGCGCGCGGCGCCGTCCACCAGGTCCAAGGGAGCGTGGAAGCCTTCCTCCATGAGCCGGACCTTGGTGAAGTGGGGACGTTCGTCCGTGATCCAGCCGGTGTCCACGGCGGTCATCAGGATGCCGTCGGTGTCCAGCATTTCCTGTGCGCTGGTGCGGGTCATCATGTTCAGCGCGGCCTTGGCCATGTTGGTGTGCGGGTGCCCGGGGCCCTTGTACGCACGGGAGAACTGCCCCTCCATGGCACTGACGTTCACGATGTACTTCCGCCGTGCGGTGGAGCGCTTCATCGCCCCCCGCAGGCGGCTGACCAGCAGGAACGGGGCCGTCACGTTGCAGAGCTGGACTTCGAGCATCTCCAGCGGATCCACCTCGTCCACCACCTGGGTCCAGCTGTTGATGGTGGCCAGGTCCGGGACCAGGCCGCCGGCGTCGATGGCCGTCCCGGACGCAATCCGTTCCAGCGACGCCGAACCCGTAGACAGGGCAAGCGACGTGATAGCGTCGCCGGCCAGGACCGGGTGCTCGGTGACGCTGCCGGCCAGGGCCAGCGGGTGCTTGTCGTGGGCGTGGCCGAAGGTCAGCAGTTCCGGACCGCCGTTGGCGTATTCCAGTGCCGGGGGCAGCGGCTCATCTTCGGCATCCACCAGCGGCTTGTAGGCATTGCCGGAACGCCGGACGGTTTGCGCCGCGTTGTTGATGATGATGTCCAGCGGACCGGCCGCGTCAAGCGAGTCGGTCAGCGCCATCACCTGGGCCGGATCACGGAGGTCGATGCCCACGATCCGCAGCCGGTGCAGCCAGTCGGCACTGTCTTCCATGGCGGCGAAGCGGCGCGCGGCGTCCTTAGGGAACCGGGTGGTGATGGTGGTGTGGGCACCGTCGCGGAGCAGCCGGAGGGCGATGTACATCCCGATCTTGGCGCGGCCTCCGGTGAGCAGTGCACGCCGTCCGGTGAGGTCGGTGCGTGCGTCGCGCTTGCTGTGGCTGAAGGCGGCGCACTCGGGGCAAAGCTGGTGGTAGAAGGCGTCCACCTGGGTGTAGTGCTGCTTGCAGATGTAGCACGGGCGGGACCGGATGAGGTGGCCTGCGATGTTTCCGGTGGCGGACGGAGCCAGTTTGTTGCCGCGGGTCTCGTCGTCGATCCGGTCCGGGGCAGCGGTGGCGGTCTGGGCGATGACTGCCCGGTCAGCCTCGGCAATGGAATCGCGCTTGGTGACCCTGCGGTGCCGCTTGACGGCCTTGAACATCTTCCCGGTGGCGCGGCGCACCGAAACGTAGTCGGGGTGCTCCTCGTCGTACGCGTGGATCGTGTTCAGGACCTTGAGGCAGGCCTGGATTTCCTCAGGGGTCAGATCGGGGGAGCTCATTAGCCAAATTTTACAGCGTACGGCGGGGGCCGGAGCACCGTCCTGGTGCTCCGGCCCCCGCCGTACATTCTTCCCGTCAGGACCCGGTCACGACACCCGGGCGTCGTCCGGTGAGGCCTTCGCCGCCGCAGCAGCGTGCGTCTCCGCAACCTTGCCCACAGTCTCGAGTACTTCGGGGTACTGGTCCGCTGCAGCTTTGACGGCCTTCGGCAGCAGACCGAGGTGTTGCGCCGCCAGCTGCCTTTCGGCCTCGCCCGGTTCCGGTACTTCCTGGCCCTTGGCCAGGACGGTGATGCCGGATTCGGTGACTTTGTATCCACGCGCCCGGTCCAAGTCCGGGTCCAGGCCGATTGCGGCCCCTGCCGGTACCTTGACGTTCTTGTCGAGGATGGCGCGGTTGATCACGGCGCCCGCTCCAACCTGCACCTTGTCCATCAGGACCGAGTCCGTGACCCTTGCGCTCGTGGCCACATAGACGTCGTTGGACAAGACCGAGCCTTCAACAATGCCGCCGGAGATGACCACGCCGCTGGCCACGATCGAATCCAGGGCCGTACCGACCGTGTTGTTGTCGCCCCTGACGAACTTCGCGGGCGGCGAGATGCTCTGCCGGGTGTAGATGGGCCACTCGGAGTTGTAGAGGTTGAACACCGGCATCGGGGAGATGAGGTCCATGTGGGCGTCATAGAAGGAATCGATGGTGCCCACGTCGCGCCAGTAGGTGCGGTCGCGTTCGGTGGAACCCGGAATATCGTTGAGCGTGAAGTCGTAGACACCCGCTTCGCCGCGGTTGACGAAGTAGGGGATGATGTCGCCGCCCATGTCGTGCTTGGTGTCCAGCCGCTCGGCATCCACATGCAGGGCTGCCACCAGGGCGTCGGCGTCGAACACGTAGTTGCCCATGGAAGCCAGGAACTGGGAAGGATCCGCGGCCAGCCCCGGCGTGCTGGCCGGCTTTTCGACGAACGCGGCGATCTTCTGGGAATCGTTCTGGTCCACTTCGATAACGCCGAACTGGTCCGCCATGTGCAGCGGCTGCCGGACTGCCGCAACCGTGGCCTTGGCACCGCTGTGCACGTGCTGGGCCACCATCTGGGCGAAGTCCATGCGGTAGACGTGGTCCGCTCCGACCACGACGACGATGTCGGGGTTGGCGTCTTGGATGAGGTTCAGGGATTGGTAGATGGCGTTGGCGCTGCCAAGGAACCAGCTCTTGCCCACGCGCTGCTGGGCGGGAACGGAAGCGATGTAGTTGCCCAACTGGGTGGACATACGCCAGGTCTCGGAGATGTGGCGGTCAAGGCTGTGGGACTTGTACTGGGTCAGGACGACGATCTGCAGGTAGCGGGAATTCACAAGGTTGGATAACGCGAAATCGATGAGGCGGTAGCTGCCGGCAAAAGGCACGGCGGGTTTGGCCCGGTCTGCCGTCAGTGGCATCAGCCTGTTTCCCTCGCCGCCTGCGAGGACAATGGCCAGGACTTTCTTATTCAACGGCATGGTGGTCGCTCCTGTACGCCTTCGTAACTCCCAAGACAGTCCGGTCCACCCGGACTCCTTCACACTAGAACAGTTATGCGTGAAGGACTACCTTGGGTCTTGTGCGTATAGACATTGTGACTAAAGAGTTTCCGCCGGAGATCTACGGTGGCGCCGGGGTGCACGTCGCCGAATTGAGCAGGGTGCTTAGTAAGCACGTTGACCTGCAGGTTCGTGCTTTCGGGGCGCCACGCGACGCTGACTACCACGGGGCGACGGTGACGTCCTACCAGGTGCCGGAGGACCTCGGCGGGGCCAACGCGGCCGTGCAGACCCTGGGCGTCGACCTCCGCATTGTGCCGGATGTCCAGGGCGCCGACGTGGTCCATTCGCACACCTGGTACGCCAACATGGCGGGCCATCTGGCGTCCCTGCTCCACGGAATTCCGCACGTTCTCAGTGCCCACAGCCTTGAACCGCTGCGGCCTTGGAAAGCCGAGCAGCTCGGCGGCGGCTACGCCCTCTCATCATGGGTGGAGAAGACGGCGTACGAGGCTGCAGCAGCAATCATCGCCGTTTCGGAGGGCATGCGCCAGGACATCCTGCGCAGCTACCCCAACGTGGACCCGGAGAAGGTCCGGGTGGTCCACAACGGCATCGACGTCGAGCTGTGGCAGCGTGACGAAAACGACGACGCCGTCCGCGCCCTTGGCATCGATCCGACCAAACCGAGCGTTGTCTTTGTGGGAAGAAACACGCGGCAAAAGGGCGTCCCGTACCTCCTGCGGGCAGCCGCGAAGCTTCCCGCCGATGTTCAGCTGGTCCTGTGCCTGGGTGCGGCGGACACTCCGGAGCTCGCTGCGGAAACCGCCGCCCTGATCGAAGACCTGCAAAAGCAGCGCACGGGCGTAGTCCTCATCGAGCGGATGCTGCCGCGGCACGAGCTCATCCAGGTGCTCAGCCACGCCACCGCGTTCGCGTGCCCCTCCATCTACGAACCCCTCGGGATCGTGAACCTCGAGGCGATGGCGTGCGGAGCAGCGGTGGTGGCCAGCGCCACCGGCGGTATCCCGGAGGTGGTGGAGCACGGCAGGACCGGGCTGCTGGTGGACCTGGAGCAGGTCACGGACGGGACCGGAACGCCGCTGGATCCGGAGAAGTTCGTCAAGGAGTTCGCGGCAGCCCTCACTGAGGTGGTGTCCGATCCCGAGCGCGCCCGTGCAATGGGACAGGCCGGCCGGGAACGTGCCGAGAAGCACTTCTCCTGGGAATCCATCACCGAGACCACCCTTGAGGTGTACCGCTCCGTGCTGCCCGCCTCCAGCTGAGTGCCCCCACAGCAGAAATAACGACGGCGCCGCTCCCCGTGGAAGGGGAGCGGCGCCGTCGTTCTTTCTCGGCAGAAAGGCGCGGTCCGCGGCTCAGCCCTTTCGGCCGGCCGCGGTCTTCGCGATAAGGACCTTCTCGTCCACCGGAGCCTGCCCGCTGGCGCGCTGGTTCCGGAAGTGCGCCCTGGCCTCGTCCTGCCGCACTTTCTCGGCGCCCGTGGCGATGGCTGCGCGGACGTGGTCCTCGCCATAGCCGAAAGCGTCCACCAGGTCCACGGCATGCGGACGGATCTTTTCCAGGAGCCGGTTGATGTACCCACCTACGGTCCGCGCCCGCTGCATGGAGAGGCGCCCGTTCATGAGGTACCAGGACAGGTTCTTCTCTATCAGGGAAAGGCCGAAGAGGTCGCGCAACCAGGTCAGGACAGTCCGGGTGCCCGGGTCCGTGACGTTGTCCAGGGCTTCGGTGAAAGCTTCCCACTGCAGCAACTCGGCGTGGGCCTGGGCGGCGTCGATGAGTTCGTTCTGGTGCCTGTTGAACAGGGCGGCACCCTTGTCCTGCGGGAGCCTCTTGCTGCCCTTGAGCGCGGCGCCGGCCTCCGCCACCATGGTCTGCACCCTGTCGGTGAGGAGCGCGCGCTGGCCTTCCTCGTCGCGGAGGGCGAGCGCGGCCTTCTGGACTGACCCAGTGTCCGCGACGAACTGCGCCACCTGGCGCAGGCCGGTGCGGTGTACCGCTGCACCGGCGGCCTGGTTCACCACGTAGCGGGCCAGTACGCCGAAGTCCACGTTCCGGAATTCTTTCGCGTAGTCAGCGAGCAGGCGCTTGGCCACGAGCTGCAGCAGCACGGTGTTGTCACCCTCGAACGTTGCATAGACGTCAAGGTCGGCCCGGAGCGAGGCGAACCGGTTCTCGATCAGGAAGCCGGCACCGCCGCATGCCTCGCGGCATTCCTGCAGGGTGTCCAGGGCGTGCCAGGTGCTCAGCGGCTTCAGCGCCGCCGCCAGGGTCTCGAGGTCCTGGCGGTCCGCGTCCGTATCGTGCGCGCCGGAGAAGACGTCGTCGAACTTTCGCAGCAGCTGCTCGTGGGCAAAGCCGGCAGCATAGGTGGTGGCGAGCCGGGTGAACAGCCGCCGCTGGTGCCGCTGGTAGTCGAGCAGGACTTCTTCGTCTGTGTGGGAGGACGCGTTGAACTGGCGGCGTTCGGTGGCGTACTGGATGGCCGCTTTCAAAGCCAGCTTGGAGGCGGCAACGGCGGCGCCGTCCAAGGACACGCGGCCCTGGACCAGCGTTCCCAGCATGGTGAAAAAGCGCCGGCCGGGGCTTGCAATTGGGGACGTGTAGGTTCCGTCGGCGTCGACGTTGCCGTACCGGTTCAGGAGGTTGGTGCGCGGGACGCGGACGTTGGTGAAGTGCAGGCGGCCGTTGTCGATCCCGTTAAGGCCGCCCTTGATGCCATCATCCTCGCCCCCGATGCCGGGCAGGAACTCCTTGGTGTCCGGGTCCCGCAGGTCTACGTAGAGTGCGTGGACTCCGTGGTTCACCCCCCGGGTAACCAGCTGGGCAAACACCACTGCGCCCAGTCCATCCGTGGCGGCGTTGCCAATGTAGTCCTTCCACGCCGCGCGGAACGGCGTATGGATGACGAATTCCTCGGTATCGGGGTCGTAGGTGGCCGTGGTGGCGATGCTGGCCACATCCGAGCCGTGGCCTGTCTCCGTCATGGCGAAGCAGCCGGGGATCTCCAGGTTCATGATGCCCGGCAGCCATTTGGCGTGGTGTTCGCCCGTGCCCAGATGCATGACGGCCGATCCGAACAGCCCCCACTGGACCCCGGCCTTGATCTGCAGCGAAGGATCCGCCACCACAAGTTCCTCGAACCCGGCGATGTTTCCGCCGTGGTCGTCAGAACCGCCCAGTTCCGCCGGGAATGCCCGGTGGACGGCTTCGTTGTCCACCAGGTACTTCAGCTGGCCGAACACCCGCCCGCGGTGGTCCGTGTGTGTCAGGCCTTCGACCTTGTGCAGTTCCGGACGTGCAGCCAGGTCCCTTGCCTGGAGCCGCACGTCGGCCCACTTTCCCAGGAGTTGCCGCCCCAGGGCCGCGACGTCGACGGCGGGTGCGGGGGTGTCGGCCACGGGTTTGGCTGCCGGGGTTGCCGGGGGACGGAGCCCTCTGCGGGCGGTGCGGTCCACTACGTCAGTCATGTCACAGTCCTTCTTTGGCGGATAACTTGGTGGTCGGTGGGGTAGAGGTGAGTTCCGGGGCTATGCCAACACACAGCCATGCCGTGATGTGGCGGGCCATGGTTTCCTGGCTTGGCTTGGCGGGGGAGTCCGGTGTGCTGAGCCACTGCTCGCCGGCGTTTCGTACCAGGCCGATTGCCGCCCGGGGCCAGAAGTCGATGATGGCTTCCCCCACATCACCCAGGTGGGAGCGCATCGGCGTGGCGATCATGTCCGCAATGGCATCGAAGAAGTGGCCCAGGGCACCGGCCCCTGTCGCCGAAGGCGTAGGGTCTGCGGCCTCGCCGGGGGAGTAGCTGGTGACGAACGCATAAACGCTGGGGCTGGTGTCTGCCATCTGCAGGTAGGCCGAGACCATCGCCAGCAACCCTTCCCGCGGAGTAACGGCACTCTGCGCTGCTTCCTTGATGCGGTTCTGCATTTGGCTCAGGACCACTTCTCCCACCGCCTGCTGCAGGCCGGCTTTGTCCCCGAAATAGCGGTAGAACACGGATTTCGAGGTTCCGGCCGCCGTGGCGATTTCTTCCATGGACGCGTCGCTGCCCAGCGCATGGACTGCCCTGCGGGCCAGCTTGATCAGCTCGCGGCGCCGCTCCTCGCGGTGGCTCTGCCAGCGTGCGGAACGGCCGTCTGGACTGGCGGCAGACGGCAGCTCGACGGTGAGCGGGAGGCCGGTATTACGGAAATTCACGATACCCAGCGTATCAGGTACGCTGGGTATCGGTAACCGCATGTGAGCAGAGGAGCCACCCATGTCCATAGACGGACAGTCCACGCCAGCACCTGATGAATCAGTTCGAGCAGCAGTTCCCGCGCCCCGCAGGGCGGTGATAGTCGGCGGCAACAGGATTCCCTTCGCGCGGTCGGGCGGCGCCTACGCGAAGTCCTCCAACCAGGACATGCTGACCGCGGCCCTCGACGGCCTGATCGCACGCTTCGGCCTCCAGGACGAACGCATCGGACAGGTTGCCGCAGGCGCCGTCCTCAAGCACTCCAGGGATTTCAACCTCACCCGGGAAGCCGTCCTTGGATCTGCCCTGTCCGCCGAAACGCCGGTGTACGACCTCCAGCAGGCCTGCGCCACCGGCTTGGAGACAGTGGTGGGCCTGGCCAACAAGATCAAGCTGGGCCAGATCGATTCCGCCATAGCCGGCGGCGTGGATTCAGCATCCGATGCTCCCGTGGTGGTCAGCGAGGGGCTCCGCGACATCATCCTTGACCTCAACCGCGCCAAAACGCTTCCCCAACGCCTCCAGATCCTGAGCCGCCTCCGGCCAAAGGACCTGGCCCCGCTGGCGCCCGGCACGGCGGAACCGCGCACAGGCCTGTCCATGGGAGAGCACCAGGCGCTGACTACTGCGCAGTGGAAGATTTCCCGCGAAGCGCAGGACGAACTGGCGCTGAACAGTCACCGGAACCTCGCGGCCGCCTACGAGTCAGGTTTCTTCGATGACCTGCTGACTCCCTACCGTGGACTGACGCGGGACGGCAACCTGCGCGCTGACACCTCATTGGAAAAGCTGGCGTCGTTGAAGCCGGTGTTCGGCAGGAACCTCGGCGCCGGCGCCACCATGACGGCGGGCAACTCCACCCCGTTGACCGATGGCGCCTCCACCGTCCTCCTCGCCTCCGATGACTGGGCCGATGCCCGCGACCTGCCCAAACTGGCGGCCGTGGTGGACGCCGAGGCGGCAGCCGTGGATTTTGTGCACGGCAAGGATGGCCTGCTGATGGCCCCCGCCTTCGCAGTTCCCAGGCTCCTGGCCCGGCAGAACCTGACGTTGGCGGACTTCGACTTCTTCGAAATCCATGAAGCCTTCGCGGCCACAGTCCTCAGCACGCTTGCGGCCTGGGAGGACGAGGAATTCTGCCGGACCCGGCTGGGGCTGGACGGCGCTTTCGGCAGCATCGACCGTTCACGCCTCAACGTTAACGGATCATCTCTCGCAGCGGGCCACCCCTTCGCTGCCACCGGCGGCCGGATCGTGGGTACGCTGGCCAAGATGCTCCACGCGAAGGCAGGTGTGGAGGGGCGGCCCGCCCGGGGCCTGGTGTCTGTGTGTGCGGCCGGCGGCCAGGGCGTTGTCGCGATTCTGGAATCTGTGTAGGGGGCAGTCATGACGGATACTTACACCCAGCTGGTCAACAGCGGCCTGGGCCGCAACGTGGCCAGGAAGCTCGGGCTCCCGCAGCCCGCGGTGCTCCGCCGCTACCAGCCCGGACAACCTTTGGTCGTCGGCCCTGTCGTCGTCGTAGGCAACACTCCAGGGGCTGACAGCCTCGCCAACGAATTGTTGTCCTGGGACCTTGACGTCCGGAGGCACGCCGTTCCGGCCGAAAAGCTGGGCGCCATCATCCTGGTCCTCGACGAGCTGGAGCATCCGACGGACCTGGAGCAGCCGGTACTGTCCGCCGCAGGCTCACTGCGGGACCTGCGCCCCGGCGGCCGGATCATTACGGTGTCCCGGCCTGCAGCGGACGTACCTTCCCCTGCGGCCGCGGCTGCCCGCCAGGGCGTCGACGGTTTCCTGCGGTCCCTGGCCAAAGAGCTGCGGGCAGGCGCCACAGCCAACGGCGTCCTCCTCTCGGAGGGCACCACCTGCACGAGCCCCAGCGCACTGGGCGCCATCAGGTTCTTCCTTTCCGGCCGGTCGGCATTCGTTGACGGGCAGTTCCTGAAAGTCTCCTCGCAAGAGGGTGCCCTTCCCGTCAACCCGGAAAGGCCGCTGTCGGGCAAGGTCGCCGTGGTGACCGGCGCCGCCAGGGGAATCGGCGCCGAAATTGCACGGACGCTGCACCGCGACGGAGCCACGCTGCTCCTTGTCGACATTCCGGCGGCAGGGGACCAGCTGGCGGCCGTGGCCAACGAGGTGCGGGCTACGGCACTGCAGCTGGACATCAGCAGCGCGGACGCCGGCGGGCGGATCCTCGACCATGCAGCGCAGCGGCACGGCCGCCTGGATATTGTGGTGCACAATGCCGGGATCACCCGGGACAAACTACTGGCCAACATGGACCAGGCGCGGTGGAACTCGGTCATCAACATCAACATTGCGGCCCAGCTCCGGATCAACGAAGCCCTGCTGGCTTCGGACCACTTCCGCTCATCACCGCGGATCGTGTCCGTTGCCTCCACCAGCGGCATTGCCGGCAACAGGGGACAAACGAACTACGCTGCCTCCAAAGGCGGCGTGATGGGCATGGTACGGGCCACCGCCCCGCTGCTCGCCGCCAATGGCGGCACCATCAACGCCGTCGCGCCCGGGTTCATTGAAACCGAGATGACCGCGCGCATTCCTTTTGCCGTCCGGGAAGTGGCGCGCAGGCTCAACTCGCTGCAGCAGGGCGGCCTCCCCACGGACGTGGCGGAAACCATCGCGTTCCTGGCCAGCGACGCCGCGGGCGGAATCAACGGAGAGGTGCTGCGGGTGTGCGGGCAGAACCTGGTGGGGGCATGACACTCCAGCAACCAGTGATCCTCGGTGAGATGCCCTCGCTGTCCAAGCTGTACGTCAATGCCGCCGCCCAGGCAGCACGTCGAAGGCTTCTTGGAACGCATGACTCGGCCGATCTTCCTGCCGAGAGCCACGAAGTCAGGGGCGTTACGGTGGACGTTGGAAACCTCACGGCGTACCAGCACCTGATCGGCGAGACCGCCAGCGACGTCCTGCCTGCCGGCTTCATCCATGCCTTGGCTTTTCCACTGGCCATGAGCGTCATGAACCGGGACGACTTCCCGCTGCCCCTGTTGGGGATGATCCACCTGCGCAACAGCGTTGAGCAGAGAACGCCGCTGGTCTTCACGGACGTCCTTGACGTAACCGCCAGGGTGGAGAACCTTCGGGGCCACCGGGCGGGAACGCAGGTGGATGTGGTGGCAGAGGTGCGCCGCGCGGGCTCGGCGGACATTCACTGGCGGGGGGTCTCCACCTACCTGGCCAAGGGGGTGTTCCTTCCGGGCATCGACAAACCGTCCGCCACCGCGCAGAAACCGGATTTCACGGCGCCCGCCCCGACGGCTCTGTGGCACCTGGGGGTGGACACGGGCCGTGCGTACGCCGCCGTTTCAGGTGACTTCAATCCGATACACCTGAGCGTGTTGTCGGCCAAGGCGCTGGGGATGCGGCGGTCGATAGCCCATGGGATGTACCTCGCCTCGCGTGCGCTCGCGGACGTCGGGCCTTCCCGCGGTGACTCCTTCAGCTGGGACGTGGATTTTGAAGCGCCGGTCTTCCTGCCGTGCCGGGTGGCTTTGGAGATCAGTACGGACCAGGCCGCAACGGGTGCGTGGAAGCATTCGCGCTTCGTCGCATGGAATCCGCGTTCGGGGCGCCGCCACTTCAGTGGCACAGTCTCAGCGCTCCAGGCGTAGAGGCGCCAGGCGGCTCAGTCCTTTGGCCTGACGGCGCGCAGGATGCGGTGCAGGCTCAGGAGGACCGATTCGGAGGCGGGGACGGTCCCCTTCTCCGCCTGCCTGGCGGTGGTGGCGGCCATGCAGGCTTCCACTGCCGCCTTGGCGGCGTCGTACCGGCCCTGGCGCCCGTTGTCTGCACCCTCGTCGTCTGTGGACAGCAACTTTCCGGTCGCCGTGATTGCTTCGGCCAGCGGTTCAGTGTCCTCCAAGGGGATGTCATAGGGCAGGTCGCTGTTCCAAATCACGTCGGAAAGCACGTCGGTCATGTCCTGGATGTGGAAGGTGACCTGCTCCAGGTTTTGCAGGTCGCGGTAGTCCTGGTCGATGTCCCTCGGGTGCAGCTTTCGCCGCGGGTTGGCGCGCCGGCTGGCGTCAGCCTCTTTGACCAGGTGCCGCACCGATCTCGCCGCGTCGGAAAGCTCCTCTGACCTGCGCGACCATTCTTCATGCTCCGGCGGCCACTTCTCCGTGAGGGCTGCTCCCATATCGGTCAACTGCCTGCCAAGGGCGCGCCTGAGCTCTGCCAGGCTGGTGGCGGCCGCATTCAGGTGCAGCGGTGGAAAGATCAGGAAGTTTACGGCGATGCCCACCGCCACGCCAGCGGCCATTTGCAGGAGGTACCCGTAGGAGAAGTCCTCGGCATTCCTGCCGCCGACCAGCAAAACCAGGAGTGCCGCCGTCGGGATCCAGTCACTGCCGGAACCGATGCCGGGCAGGCCGCCCAGGAGCACCCCGACGCCCATGAAGAGAGCAACCGTCAGGGGCGAGGGATCGGAAATGCTGACCAGGATGAAGGCCAGGCCTATCCCCACCGCCAAACCTGCGATGGCCTGAAGGCCGTTCCGAACCGAGCCGGCCACGTTGTGGTACATCGCCACAAGGGCGCCCAGTGGCGCATAGTACGTGTAGTGCGACGCCGCGCCCGGCATGAGTGGAGCGATCGTGAAGGCCACGCCCGCGGCGAGCGCGGCTTTGGCCGCCAGCTGCAGCCGTTGTGCTGCGAAGGCAGCAGAGATTCCGTCCACCGATTGTTTGAGAAGTTGGGTCCCCCGAGCCCACCGTGCCTCCGGTCGTGCTTGAGTATTGCCCATCCGGACCACAGTAGGGCCGGGACCCCGTCAGGACAAGCCGGCTGCTGAACGCCGCACTTCGGTGGCCAGCCGGTGGGCCCTGCCCGGTGTCCGCCCCTCCTCTTGGCGCCGGGGGATGTAGCCGAAGCCAAGGCCGTAGGAGGGGTCGGCAAAGCCGAGCGCGGCGTTGGCTCCCTCGTGGCCAAAGGCGCGGTGGCTGCCGAAGTTCCGTGACGGGTGCGGTTTCATGAAGACGACGGCGAACGCTTTGTCGAGTCCCGAAGAACGGTCCAGGCCCCACACCTGCTCCCCGGGACATTGCCTCGATGGTGGGGACCGAGAGGAAGGGCCGGCCGCCGTCGACGCCGGTTGTTGCCGCCGCATACAGGCGGGCCAGCCCGTCAGCGGACCCGACCCCTCCGGCGGCGGACATGCCTGCTGCGCGGACTGCGCGGATGTTTGGCAGCTCCATGATGGTGCTGACGGGTGCGTTGCCGTTAATGCCTTCCAGGCTGAGCGGGTCCACCCACCCTTGGTCCCGCGCGTCCTGGTAGAGGACGTCCCGGTAACGCGGTTCCAGTTCTTCCGGCAGGCCGAGGAAGAAGTCCACGCCGTGGGGCGTCCGGATCCTGCGGTCATAGATAGCCTGCAATGGCTCGCCCGCCGTGCGGCGGCACAGCTCCTCCATCAGGATTCCGATGGTGAGGGCGTGATATCCGAACTGCCGCCCGGGCTCCCACAGGGGAGGGGCAGCGGCGAGCCGCGCCGCAGCTTCGGACGTGGTGAACTCGGCAAGGCCAAAGCCGCCGTCGATTCCCGTCAGCCCGGCCTGATGGGACAGTGCTTCCCTGACGAGCAGCCTGTCTTTGCCATGGACGGCGAATTCCGGCCAGTAATGGGCCACCGTCTTGTCCAGATCGAGGAGGCCGTCCTGGACCAGCAGTGCGATGACCATTGCGCCGACCCCTTTGGAGCAGGAGTAGGCCCCCGTCACGGTGTCAGGCGCCATGTCCGGGCCTCCGGTCAGCCGGACCACCTGGCGGGAGCCTTGATACGCGGCAAGCTGGGCACTGTAGTGGGGGTCCTCAGCGAGCAGCGACTCGAACAACGCCAGCACGTTCCCGTATCCGGGTGCAACGAAGCCTAGGGAAGTTTGCATGCCTCCCAGCATAAGGGAAAGCGATTTCCTGCGAGCGGTTTCCGCCTAGTCCTCTGCCCCGTGTCCGGGCGGCACTTCCTCGCCCGGCCGCACCGGTGCCGGCGGAGTACCGTCTCCGAAGGGCCGTCCGCCCAGGGACTCGCGGCCGTGGTCGTCGAGCCATCCGCCCAGGTCCGGCCCCGAGGGGACAATACCGGTGGGGTTGATGTCCTCGTGCACGATGTAGTAGTGCCGCTTGATCTGGACAAAGTCGATGGTGTCGCCGAATCCGGGAGTCTGGAACAGGTCCCGCGCGTACCCCCACAGGTGCGGCATCTCGCTCAGCTTCTGGCGGTTGCACTTGAAGTGGCCATGGTAGACGGGATCGAACCTGGCCAATGTGGTGAACAGGCGTACGTCCGCTTCGGTGATGGTGTCGCCCACGAGGTACCGGTGGCGTGAGAGCCGCTCTTCCAGCCAATCCAGCGCGGTCCACAGCCGGTCGTAGGCCGAATCGTAGGCCTCCTGTGAGCCGGCGAAGCCGCAGCGGTACACGCCGTTGTTGACTTCCGTGAACACACGCTTGTTGACCTGGTCGATCTCCTCGCGGAGGTGCTCGGGGTAGAGCTTCGGTGCGCCCGGCCGGTGGAACTCCACCCATTCGGTCGAAAAGTCGAGGGTAATCTGCGGAAAGTTGTTGGTCACAACTTCTCCGGTTGCAATGTCCACGATCGCGGGGACGGTGATGCCCCGCGGATAGCCGGGGAAGCGTTTGAAATAGGCCTCCTGGAGTCGTTCGATGCCCAGAACGGGGTCCACGCCGCCCGGGTCGAGGTCGAAGGTCCAGGATCGGGCATCGTGGGTGGGTCCGGGCTGGCCCAGGGAGATGGCGTCTTCGAGGCCAAGCAGCCTTCGGACTATGACGGTCCGGTTTGCCCACGGGCAAGCCCTGGCGGCAATGAGCCGGTACCGTCCTGCTTCCACGGGCCAGCCGTGCTCTCCGTTGCTGCCGGGCGCGGCGTCCTTGGTAATGCGGTCCTCGATGTAGTTGGTATCACGGGTAAACCCGGCGCCACCGGTCACATAGGCGCCTCGGGTGCTGTGCCCGGTGGTGTCTTCCGCCGCTGTGGGAGTGCTGTCCGTTTCCTCGCTCATGCTCTTAGCGTATGCGCCACCGGACATCCTAGGTCCCGCCAAGAAGGATCTGCGAGACCGGAAACCAGGCCGCAAGCCATGATCCGGCCACGAGGAAACTGAAGATTGTTATCCAGACGGCAGACGGTACGGAGGTGGCGCGGTACAGCAGGTAGGCGTCGGAAGTCCCCAGTCGATCGCGACGCCGGAGGTGGACGTGGGTGAGTTTAGCCAGGTCCCGGACCGCGGCCACGAGCAGGGCAAGGCCGAAGATGACGGCGGCGTGTCCGGCGACGGCGGCCGGTGCGAGGAACGTGAGGGCTGCAGCGCCGGCTATGGCGGCGATCGTAATGAGGAAAGCCGCAAGGTTGCGAAGGAAAAGCAGGGACGCGGCCAGCACCACCATGCTCACGGCCATGGCTGCGGCGCCCCACCCGGTGACTCCGCTCCACACGAAAGCCGCACCAACAACGGCCGGGACCGGATAGCCCCAGAAACACGACCAGGCAGCAGCCAGACGGCTCCGGCTGTAGGTGGTGGTTGTTCCGGAGTGGTCCAGGCGGAGCCGGATCCCGGACAGCCGTTGCCCCGAGGTGACGGCGGCAAACGCGTGGCCCAGTTCGTGGGTGGCGGTGGCGAGAAGCCCGAAGTAGCGCCAGGAACGGCGCGGAATGGACAGCGCCGTTGCAGCTGCCAGGGACAACAGCATTTCTACCCAGGTGATGTTGGGCACGGCGGCCTGGGTGAAGGCCGCTGCGAAGGTGTTCCACAAGCTCGCTGGGCTGTCCAACGCTGCCTCCTGGCTGCCGGGTCGTCGTCGTAAGTGCTTGACCGCACGTTACGCACCTTGTCTGGGCGAATGCTTTAAAACCGAGAGGCACGCCCTTTGCGGCGTGCCCCTCGGTTCTTGTTCAGGAGATTCCGGGCGTTTCCGCCGGAACGTGCCGGCCTCCTAGCCTTCGCACTCGGTGCAGTAGCTGTGGCCGTCTTTCTGGCGGGCAATCTGGGACCGGTGCCGGACCAGGAAACAGGAGTAGCAGGTGAATTCGTCCTCTGCCTGCGGAATGACCTGGACTACGAGCTCCTCAGCGACGAATTCGCCGCCAGGGACGCCGGCGCCGTCCAGCCCGTCAGCCTCGTCCAACTCCTGCACAACACTGCGGGCGTCGGGAGCATTTGCTGACTGGAGCTGCTCAAGTGAGTTGTCCTGCGATTCCTTGACGTCGGAACGCAGTTCATCGTAATCGGTTGCCACTTTAGGTGCTTCTCTTTTCTTTGATTGGCTGTCGGGTATGAAACGTACAGCATCAGGCCCGTATTCCCCAACAGGGAGCGTACACGCGCCGGTGATTGGGTACATGTTCAAAGAGCAGCTGCCGGCCACCAGCCGGAGTCCGGCTGCGCAGGAAGAGGACGGCGGGGGCCGTCCGCTGGACAATGGAAGGGGCTGTCGTGGAAGGACCCACCGCACGGTTCGGAGGTTCGGAACAGGTCGGTGCAGGCGTTGGCCCGATACTGGAGAAGTTTGATGCCGTATCCCAAATTGCCGTGCTGCGGGGAGGCGGCCTGGGTGACCTCCTGTTCGCCGTTCCCGCCTTGGCTGCCCTGAAGGCGGCCTACCCGGCTGCGACGATAACGCTACTGGGCACGCCGATCCACCGTGCACTGCTCGAGGCGGTGGAAAGCCCAGTAGATAAAGTGGTGATCCTGCCCTTTGCCGAAGGAGTGCGGCCCGGGGATGAAGATCCCGACGAACTTGCCGCGTTCTTTGCGGACATGCGGTGCCGTAACTTTGACCTTGCCGTCCAGCTCCATGGTGGCGGACGATACTCAAACCCGTTCCTGCAGCGGCTCGGAGCCCGCCACACGGTAGGGACCCGCACCCCGGATGCGGCACACCTGGAGCGAAGCGTCCCCTACCTCTATTATCAACACGAACCCCTCCGGGCCTTGGAGGTGGCAGGATTCGCAGGCGCCTTTCCCGTTGACCTTGAAGCACGGCTGGTTCCCGCCGCAGGCGGAGCTGTCCCCGAAGCAGCCGGCCGCGACAGGGCCCGCCCCCTCGTAGTGATCCACCCGGGCGCAACCGACCCCCGCCGTCGCTGGCCCACGCAAAAATTTGCGCAGCTGGCAGCTGCCTGCGCGGCCGATGGCTCACGCGTGCTCCTCATCGGGGACAGCAGCGAACGCGAACTTGCTGACCGGATAGCCGCATTGGCTGCAACCCCCGCAGTCCACTCAATCGCCGGGGAACTCAATATGGCAGGACTGGTGGCCGTCCTCGCGGACGCTGACGTCGTGGTGGCAAATGACAGCGGCCCGCGGCATCTGGCCCAGGCGCTCGGCGTGCCCACTGTCGGAATTTATTGGGTGGGCAACGTGATCAATGCAGGCGCCCTGGGCCGAAGCCTTCACCGGGTCCACGCCTCGTGGATCACGGCATGCCCCACGTGCGGCATCGACATCACGCAGGTGGGCTGGACCGCACCGCGCTGCGCCCACGACGACTCACTGGTTGCGGATATCGGGGTGGGTGACGTCTACGAGGATGTCCGCAGCCTAAACGCTCTGAAGTCCGCGACCCAGGCCGCATGAACGGCGCGGAAATGGTCCCGGAATCCAGCGCTACGACGCCCACCGGCCAGCGGCCGGAGCTATTGGTGCTTCGGGCCCTCAAGCTGGGAGACCTGCTGGTCGCGGTGCCCGCACTTAAAGCCCTCCGGAGGGCATATCCGGGGCACCGGCTCCGGTACGCGGCGCAGGGTTGGCTCGCCGAAGCCCTGGAGCTGGTGGGTGGCTATGAGCTGTTGCCCACGCACGGCCTGGACGAGCCACTGGCTGTGGAGCCTGGCCTGGTGGACGTCGCCGTCAACTTGCACGGCAGCGGCCCGGAAAGCCAAGGCCGGGTCGAGGCCTTGAAGGCGCGGTATACCGTTGGCCACCGGAGCGTTCACCGGGATGGTCCGCCATGGAGGCCGGAACTGCACGAGCGCGAACGCTGGGTCCGGCTCCTGGAATGGCATGGGATAACAGCTGATCCACTCGACGTGCAGCTTGAGCGGCCTCGGATTCCGAGCCCCGTACCCGGTGCCGCCGTCCTGCATGTGGGTGCCGCCTACGGCAGCAGGCTGTGGCCTGCGGAGCGATTCGCAGCGGTGGCGGCGGCGCTCGCAGCGGCGGGACACCGGGTGGTATTCACAGGGGGTACCTCCGAGCGGGGCCGGGCCGGGGAAGTCTGCCGCCTCGCTGGCCTCCCGGACTCCTCAGTGCTGGCAGGTGGGCTCGGCCTGGGGGAGTTTGCGGCCACCATCGCTGCTGCACGGCTGGTGGTCTCGGCAGACACGGGAGCTGCGCATCTCGCATCTGCGTACGGGACCCCGTCAGTGGTGCTGTTCGGGCCCGCGCCGCCGGAAATCTGGGGTCCGCCACCGGGGCCACATACTGTTCTGACCCGTGCTGACCTGCGGCGCGGCGATACGTTCGCGGATCAGCCTGATCCGGCGTTGCTGGCCGTCCAGGTGCCGGATGTCATGGCAGCAATCAGGGATCTGGGAGTGTTTTAGGTGTTGTGGGTTTAGACGGCTTTGATGTGGATCTGCGGGGGTCGGCCACGGCCGTCGAGGCCTAAAATTGTGATTATGAGCACTGAGCTGGAGATCGCCTTGGTGTTGGGGACCGCCCTCCTGTGGATGGCGGTTACGCTGACCATCCTGTCCGCTATCGACCGTCCGGAACGGAAGGCCCGGCGGCAGGAACGCCGTGGCATCCGGACGGAAAAACGGCGGATCGAGTACCGTCCGGCCGTGGCGGGTTCGCGCGTGCACCGCCATACCCGGCCCCGGAGGTTGCATCTGCACTGACGACAACGGGACGCCGGCGGGTGCCCCCGGCGACCGGCGCGATGGCGAGGCAGATTTCGACCTAACGCGGCGCTTGCCGTCGTGCGCCTTCCCTTGGCCCCGTCCCACCCGGATCCTGAGCCCCGTCCCACCGGAAACTTCTCCACGGCTGCCTGGATCGTCAAGTCTTGACGAGGTTCGCCCGGACCGCTGACACTTTCCGGATGGGAGTAAGCGAAGAGTTGCGGGCCCTCGGCGAAGTGGTGGACCGGCTGGTGGCGAGGTTTCCCGCGCTGTCCCGGGAGCAGATCGAGGAAGTGGTGCAGCAAGAGCACAGCATGCTTGACACCGGAAGGGTGCGCGCGTTCATACCGGTGCTCGTTGAACATGCGGCGAGGGACCGGCTTTCGCAATAGTTCCTGGAGCGGCATCGCCACCGCCGGTCCCCGCAAATTAAGACGCGACGTCGATAAGCACTTTTCCGATGATGCCCTGTTCTACGGCGTCATGGGCAGCTGCGGTTTCCTCCAGGCGGAAGCGTGACAGCGGCAGCCCATGTTCTTCGCCGACGCGAAGCGCGCCGGCTTCGAGGGCTTCGGAGACAGCAGCCACGGCCTGCTGCTTCTGCTCATCGGTAACCGTGTAGGTGAGGATGAATTGCAGCCGGACATTCTTGGTCATGCTTTCGCGGATGGGCACGGTGAGTGAGTCTCCGGGGTTTGCGGCGTAGACGGAGATCGTTCCGCCCGGCTTGAGTACTTCAAGGTCCGCCTCTATGTTCGCCGGAGCGTTGACGTCCACGATGATGTCCACGTCGTCCGGGCACGCCTCACGGACAGCACGAACGACGTCGTCCGTCCGGTAGTTGATGATCGTGCCGGCGCCCGCCCGCCGTGCCAGTTCCGCCTTATGGTCGCCGCTGACGGTGGTGATGACTGATGCCCCGGCCCATCGTGCCAACTGGATGGCTGCATGTCCCACAGCTCCCGCGCCTCCAGTGACCAGCACGGTCCGCCCGGCCAGGACGCCGGGGGAGAGCCGGGACGGTCCGCCTTCTGTCGAGGTGAGGGCGCGGTGGGCGGTCAGTGCGGGAATGCCGAGCGAGGCGCCGGCGTCGAAGGACTCTCCGGCCGGAAGGGCCACGGCCTTCCCGGCGGGCACTGTGACGTACTCCTGCGCAGTGCCTTCGTTGCTGTCCCACGCCACGTCCCAGAGCCAGACACGGTCCCCGACGCCGAACCCGGCCACCCCGGAACCTACCGCATCGATCACCCCGGCCCCGTCCTGGTTCGGAACCTTGGGCGCGTCGAGCTTCGTGCTCCCGCCACCGGAGCGGGACTTCCAGTCAGTAGGGTTCACCCCGGACACGAGCAGTCGGACCCGGACCTCGCCCGGACCGGGGTCCAGCAGCGGCTTGTCGCGGAGCTTCAGGACCGATGATGGGCCTGTCTCCTCGTACACGATGGCTTTCATGTCTACTCCAAATCCGCACTCGGCTGCAGTTACCGCTACAACTTACCGCGGCCGCAACGTGCCCCGTGCAGGTGGTTTGTTCGGCCCCGGTCGCCGGTCTCCGGGGGACCTGTCCGGCGGCTAGAACCTGTCTGTGCCGCGGAGGGAGCGTGGGCGGCCGTCCGGGTCCACTACGAGGCGGTACAGCGGATCGGCCCAAAGCCGGTGGAGCGGCGGCAGGGGCTCTATGGTGTGGCGGCGCACCTGTCCGGAAGGCCGAGGCGTCCGGCGCCCGTCCCGGTGCCATTGATCAAGGGCATCGGCAATGCTGTTCCACAGGTCCAGCCCGGCCGTTCGCGCAAGGAGTCGCAGGTCTTCGGTGTCCAGCCCCAGGTGCTCGGCCCAGAGCTGGGTTCGAAGTTCCCTGGCCAACGGCCCGGGTGCGGCAGGTTCGTTGGCTTCGGCGGGGCTGCCGCTTCCGGAGCCGGAGGTATCGACGACGGCGCACGTGAGCTCGCTGTCAGTGGTCCAGGACCGGCGGTTAAAGTTGTCCGATCCGCAGGTGAACCAGGCGTCGTCGATGATGCAGATCTTGGCGTGGACATAAATGGGGGTGCCGTCGGTGTTCTCCAGGTCGAACACCCCGACCCGGTCCGGCGCGGCCCGCCGGAGCATGGTGATGGCGCGCACTTGCCCCAGCCGCCTGGGCGGGCCGCCTACCCGACCATCCGAGTCCGGATATCGGGGTACGACGATGATCACCTGCAGCTCAGGATTGCGCTCCAGCGCCGCTGCGATTCCGGCCGCGACCTCGGTTGACCATAAGTACTGGTCCTCGATGTAGATGAGTGAACGGGCTTGGGAGAAGGCTTTCGCGTAGGCGCGGGCTATGCTTCGCTCCCCGCTGGGAGCGAACGGGAAAGGTGGGTGCTTCCGGCCGTACGTACGCAGCAGCTGCACCGCGTGCGGGCCCGCCGGTGGTGGGGGAGGGGCAGCGGCCGGAAGCGGTTTGGGGTGACGGGGCATCCGGGCCAGGCGCTGCAGCAACATGCGGTAGGGCGTGTGTCGGTCCAGCGGGTGCGGATCGTTCCACCGTTCAGCGAAAACCGCAAGGACATCGGCCACCACTGGGCCGCGGAGTTCCAATGCAGCATCGTGCCACGGGGGCCGCTGACTGTATTTGGAATCCATCTTTACCGGTTGCGGGTCACCGCCATGGCGGGCGTCGTCCCGGCGGCTGTGTGAGAGGTCGAGCCCGCCGACGAAAGCGACGTCCTTAGAAGGGTCGTCGCGACGGCGGATGACCACCATTTTCTGGTGATGGGAACCAAAGAGACGCACGCGCTGATCCAGCAGCGCTTCGCCTCCGGCATCGTTGATTTGCCGGCTGAGGAGTTCGTTGGAGCGCCCGCTGATGGGGGCCGATACCCGTTCGCCGTGGGACCGCCAAACGAGTCCACGGACTTCCACCCCTGCACGGGCCAGCCCCGCCAGAACCTCACCAATCGTGGGGCCGTCCGCAGATAGCCGCTCATCCGCATCCCCGCGCCAGTCCGTGAACCATACCCGGTCACCGGCCTGCAGAGCCGACAGTTCTTCATGCAAGCGGGAAAAGTAGGACGCGCCATGGACCAAGGGCCGCACCAGGTTTCCCTCTGACCAGGACGGGGATCCGTCGTTCCCCGCCTGCACAGCGCTGGCAGGATTTCCCCGCTCGGATCTGCTCAGGAACCACTTGCCGGCGATGTTGTCCAATCGGCGCTCCTTGTCCGGGCCCCGGGGAAGGCCTCTTCGTTCCCAACGTAGCCTACGGACGCGGGCCGCCGCAGTATCTCCGGGCGTTGCCGGTATCCCTCGGGGTTTAGGGAAATTTGGGACAATTGTTACCCCTGCGCAGGTTGTTTTGTGCTACATCGACAGTACGATGGGCACGTTCCAGTCACTTCTGACACCTGGGGGAAAACCTTGAGCTATCCGCAATACCCGTCGCAGCAGCCTTATCCGTCGCAGCAGTACCCGTCCTAGCAGTCTTGGCCAGGCGGGGAACCTCCGCTCTGGGCCCCTTACTACGGCGCGCCGTTCCCGGCGGCAGTCAAACGCTTCTTCAAGAAGTATGCGGCTTTCTCCGGCAGGGCCAGCCGGAGCGAATACTGGTGGTGGACGCTCGTATCCGTGATCGTCAGCATCATTTTGAACATCATCGTCAACACAGGCATGGTCGCGTCCACGTCGTCCTACAGCAGCACCCCGCAGTTGGGTCCTGGTTCAGTGTTCGGCCTGATTCTGCTCATTATCTGGGGCCTGGCCACCATCGTTCCGTCGCTGGCACTGACGGTGCGCCGCCTGCACGACAGCAATAAGAGTGGCTGGCTGATCCTGCTAGGACTGATCCCGTTCGCCGGAGCAATCATCCTCCTGGTCTTCACCCTTTTGGGTCCGGACCCGGCCGGGCAGCGGTTCGACCAGCCCACGCAGTAACAATTACGCAGCCCGTCCCGACAAGGGACAGGGCGGGGGAAGAGGGGAAGACCACTACGGTCTTCCCCTCTTTCATGTCCTGCAGTGCAGCCGTTTCCTGCCCCGGCGCTGGTAGTTGGCGACGCGAGGTGAATTAAGTGGCTGGTGCTGTGGCTTTCTTTTCAAGGGACTGCGCCATTTTCTGGAGTTTGGCACCGTAGCCGCCGTTTAGGGCAGTGTCCTTGATCTTGCCGGCCTGGCCATCCACTTCTACCGCGGAGGCGTTCTTGAGTGCCGTCAGGTCAGCCTGCAGGTTCGTTGGGAGCTTGGCGAGCAGCTTGGGATGGCTGATCAGTTGGTCGGCGATTTTCTGGAGTCCGGCACCGGGCGTCGCCGAGGTAAACGCCTTCCGCAGCTCCTGGCGGAGGCCTGCCATCGCCGTCGCTGTCTTTTCGAATGCCTGGGCGCGCTGTTGAATTTCGGTACCGTACCCACCGGAGAGGGCGGTGGTTTTGATCTTGTAAGCGTCCTTCACCCGGTCAGCGGCGGGTGCGTCCTTGAGCGTCGTTACATCTGCCTGCAGGGATGCCGGGAGTTTCGCGAACAGCCTGGGGTGCGCCACGAGGGTGGCGGCAGCTTTCGCTGCCCGGTCACCGGCGGACTGGGGACTGTCAGCCTGCAGATTCAGAAAGGCTTTGAGGCCACCGGTTCCCTGGCCTGCCTTGGCTGCGCCATTAGCACCGGTGGACGGGGCCGCCGTCGAGATCGGCGACGGCGTGGGGGCGGCCGATGCGGTCGCGATGCCTGCCGCGGCCATGGCACCGGCGGCGAGAACGGCTGCCGCTCCAACGCCAACGCGTGTCTTCAATGATGGCATAGATGGCTTTGCCACGCTTGTCCTTCCAATTGCCCTGCATCCCCCGTGGGGCCGCCCTTGGCCCATGACATTCCAACTCTACGAGTGAAGTCTTGAAACAGCCTGAATGCCTGACCTGGGGCCGCATCAGTTCAGGGAAGCACGCCACGCCGGGGGCCGAAAGGGCGCCGGGGAACAGAAAAGGCGCGCCCCGTTCGCTGAGCGCGCCCTTCCTAAAAGAAACTGTTAGTGCTTGAAGGCGTCCTTGACCTTTTCTCCGGCCTGCTTCAAATCACCCTTGGCCTGGTCTGCCTGGCCTTCGGTCCGCAGGCTCTCATCGCCCGTGGCCGTGCCCGCGGCTTCCTTGGCCTTGCCGCCTGCCTTCTCGGCAGCGTTATCAATCTTGTCGCCCAGTCCCATGGTGTTTCCTCCTCTGGTTGGTAGCCGTTCGCATTCGGCCACATTCATCATAAGCATGCTTAGGATCCCGTTAGCAAGCTCCGGCTGAGGTTTGGAGGCTACACCCCTGCCGGGAAAGTGAACGTGACAGGGAGCGTGGCAGGGGCCGCGCCGTGGAACAAGACGACCTCGTCGTGGGCTTTCAAGACCACATCGGCGATTTTCCCGTCCTGCCGGGCACCGTTGACGGCCGCACTCCAGCCGTCCTGGGCCGAATGCGCCGCGCCGGGTGTCGGGTCGGTTCCGTCCAGGACACCCCATTCGGTGAGGAACTGCCCGAGGGTGTAGGTGGCGCCGGCGGTGGGTGCTTCAATGTGAATGATCCCGGATTCGTCATGGCTGTGCAGTGCCGAGATGCCGTTAGGCCGGCCGGAATCGTCAAAGCTGAAGCCGATGTCTGCGGGCACGGTGACCGGCTTACCGTCCACGAAAACATCCAGGTGGGCGTGGAAGTGTTCGGCGGCGCCTTCGGCGTTGAGGACCTGCAGCCCGGCGGCTTTGATCCGGTCCCCACCGCTCCTTGGCTTCAGTTCCCAGCCGGTGGACGCTGCGGAGGAAGACCCCGGGGCGGCTGATGCAGGTGAGGCCGTTGTGCCGGCCGTGGGCACCGCGGTGCCAGGGCCGGGGGTGACGGACGCCGAGCATCCAGCGACTGCCAGCGTGATACCGGCAAGGACAGCGCTGAACGTGAGCTGATTTTTCAACGGAGACTACTTTCGATCAGGAACGGATACCCCGCTCAGGTGTGCGGAACCCGGGGTTCCAGCCTTCACCCGGTTACAGTCCGGGCACGGCAGCATCGCTGGCCGACGCCCCGCCAATCCAGGACTGGGCCGACGAACAACCGCATGGGCGGGACAGGAGCTCGCTTGGGCGAGGAAAGAAAAAAACCCCTGAAATCCTTGGATTTCAGGGGTTTTCCCTTGTGCGCGGAGGGGGACTTGAACCCCCACCCCCTTTCGAGGACTAGCACCTCAAGCTAGCGCGTCTGCCATTCCGCCACCCGCGCAGGTGGTATTTCGGGAAGCCGTCCCGCCTTTCAGCGTTTCGCGCCTCTCCGAAGCAGCGAGAAAAACTCTAACATGACTTTTCGGGAACAACGAATCGGGCCGAATGGGTAGGCTGAGGACAGCGATTCAGCTCGTGCCACCCAGTCATTCCCTACCAAGGAGATACCAATGCCTGACGTCCTGCCCGAGGATGAAGTTGTCCGGATCTGCCAGGAACTCATTCGGATCGACACGTCCAACTACGGCGACGGGTCCGGGCCGGGGGAACGGGCGGCCGCTGAATATACCGCAGGGCTGATCGAGGAAGTGGGACTCGACGCGGAGATCTTCGAATCGGCCCCCGGCCGCGCCAGTGTGGTGACCCGGATGGCGGGGGAGGACCCTTCCGCCAGCGCCTTGGTCGTGCACGGCCACCTGGACGTCGTCCCTGCCCTGCGTGACCAATGGTCCGTGGACCCGTTTGGTGCGGAACTGAAGGACGGCCTGATCTGGGGACGCGGCGCCGTCGACATGAAAGACATGGATGCCATGATCCTCTCCGTCATGCGCAGCTTCGCCAGGGACGGCAGGAAACCCAAGCGGGACATCATCTTCGCGTTCTTCGCGGATGAGGAAGCCGGAGGCGTCTATGGCGCCCGCTACGCGGTGGACAACCGTCCCGAACTGTTCGAGGGCGCAACGGAGGCAATCTCCGAGGTGGGCGGCTTCTCCGCCACCATCGGCGGCCAGCGCACCTACCTGCTGCAGACCGCCGAGAAAGGCATCTCCTGGCTTCGGCTGGTGGCTCATGGCAGGGCCGGCCACGGCTCGCAAATCAACTCGGACAACGCGATCACCCGCCTGGCCGCCGCGGTCACGCGCATCGGTGAATACAAGTGGCCCATCGAACTCACCCCCACCACCCGCCAGTTCCTTGACGGCGTGACCGAACTCACCGGAGTGGAGTTCGACGCCGACAATCCGGACCTCCTGCTGGACCAGCTTGGCACCGTGGCCCGCTTCGTCGGCGCCACCCTGCAGAACACCACCAACCCCACCCTCCTGAAGGGCGGTTACAAGCACAACGTGATTCCCGAGTCGGCCGAAGCCCTGGTTGACTGCCGCACGCTGCCCGGGCAGGAGCAGCAGGTCCTGGAAATTGTCCGCGAACTCGCTGGCACCGGCGTCGATGTCAGCTATGTCCACAATGACGTCTCGCTGGAGGTCCCGTTTGCCGGCAACCTGGTGGATTCCATGATCGATGCCCTCCACAAGGAAGATCCGGGCGCCAAGGTACTGCCGTACACGCTGTCCGGCGGCACAGACAATAAGTCGCTCAGCCGGCTGGGCATCACCGGCTACGGTTTTGCCCCGCTGATGCTTCCGGACGAACTCGACTTCACCGGCATGTTCCACGGCGTCGACGAGCGGGTCCCCGCGGATTCTCTCAAATTCGGCGCCCGCGTGCTGAACACCCTGCTGACCAAACTACTGAGGGGTGCCGGCTGTGACTCCAGAAGAACTGCTCCCGGATGCGCTCCTGGAACGCATCCGGGGCCGCGCCGCCGGCTACGACAGGGACAACGTCTTCTTCCACGAGGACCTTCAGGAGTTGGCGGCTGCGGGCTACCTGAAGCTTTTCGTGCCGGCGTCCGACGGCGGCGCGGGCTTTGGGCTCCAAGCGGCGGCGCAGTGCCAGCGCAGGCTGGCAACAGCTGCGCCGGCCACGGCACTTGCGGTCAACATGCACCTGGTCTGGACCGGCGTCGCGCACGTCCTGGCCGCCCGGGACGACGACTCGCTGGCGTTCGTCCTCAAGGAAACCGCACACGGAGAGATCTTCGCCTTTGGCAACTCCGAGGCAGGCAACGACTCCGTCCTCTTCGACTCACGGACCATGGCGATGCCGGGACCTGACGGCGGATACACGTTCACCGGCACCAAAATCTTCACCAGCCTGTCGCCGGCCTGGACCCGGCTCGGAATCTTCGGCAAGGACCCCATGGCCAGGGACGGCGCGGGGGAGCTCGTCCACGGCTTCATCAGCCGCGAATCCCCGGGCTACCGTATCCTGGACGATTGGGACACGCTGGGCATGCGGGCCAGCCAGTCCAACACCACCGTACTGGAGGGTGCGGCCGTCCCCGCCGGTAGGATCTTCCGCAAGCTGCCCGTGGGACCCAACGCTGACCCCCTGATCTTCGCGATCTTCGCCTGCTTCGAAACGCTCCTCGCCGCCGTCTACACGGGACTGGGCGAGCGTGCCCTGGCCGTGGGCGTGGAGACTGCCAAGCGGCGCACGTCCTTCAAGAACGGCGGCCGCAGCTACGCCCAGGACCCGGACATTCGATGGAAGGTTGCGGAGGCCGCCATGGCCATGGACAACCTGTACCCCCAGCTCAATTCCGTGGCTGGCGATGTCGACAGCTTGGCCGATCATGGGGCCCAATGGTTCCCCAAGCTGGTGGGCCTGAAGGTAAATGCCACCGAAACTGCCCGGCGGGTGGTGGACCTCGCCATCCGCGTCAGCGGCGGATCCAGCTATTTCAGGGGCTCCGAGCTGGAGCGGCTGTACCGGGACGTACTCGCCGGAATGTTCCACCCCTCCGATGACGAGTCAGCCCACAACACGGTGGCCAACGCCTGGCTTGGCCCCTTGGAGGACTAGGCGGGCCGCCGGGCGCCCGCCCTACGCGGTGCCCCCTACACGGTGCGCTGGACCTGCATCACCCGGCGTCGCAGCCAAAAACGCCTGCCGCCGCCCACGTAGAGCTTGCTGCGTTCCAATTCCCACTTGCCGTACTCGGAGTGCTCCACCAGGAGGCGCCGTGCCTCCGGCAGGGAATCCTCAGGGCTGATCGTCAGTACGAGGTACTCGTACTGACGCAAATAATCCCGCTCCCGCTGGACCGAGCTGGTGAGAAATTGTTCCTTCATTTGCTCTCCATTTTCGTCCTTTTCCGGCTAACGTGAAGTCATGAGCATCGATCCGCGTGTCGCGCTTTCGTCCCTGACCACCGCTTTGGAAGAACACCTTATAGCAGCATCGAACCGGCGCGGGGACGGTGACCCCTCCGTGGAGGCAGCCTTTTTTGCAGTGGCAGATGCCTTCGAAGTTTATGAGGACGCACTCTATGAGGCCTACAACGAAGTAACCCCGTTGCAGGTATTCGACGATGAGGACAATGAAGAGGAAGCCGACGTGGACGAAGACGAAGACCTGGAGATCGTCGACGAATAGCGCAGGATCCAAGCCTTCCGAGCCCGCTGCAGACCCCTCAAGGCCTAGGCGGAAACGTCTTCCAGGGCCCGTGCGATCTGGGGCGGCAGGGGTGAGAGCTGTGCGTCGAGGATTTCCTTCAACTGCACATTCGTGCGGGCCCCCACAACAACCGTGGCTACGCCGTGCTGTGAGAGCAGCCACGACAACGAGACATCGTGCGGCGTACGTCCCAAGCCATTGGCTGCCATGCACACCGCGTCCACGACCCGGGACGGCTTCTCCTCCAGGTAAGGCTCCACATAATCAGCTTCGCCGGCCGAGGCGCCGCGCGAACCGGCGGGAATGCTGCCCCGGTACTTACCCGTAAGCACCCCCCTGCCCAACGGACCCCAAGCCATCAGGCCCAGCCCTGCGTCCTCAAGGGCAGGCATCAATTCGGCTTCCGCCGACCGGTTAAGGAACGAGTACTCCGCTTGGGCGGCCACAAGCGGAACGGGACTGGTCGCGGCAGCTTTGGCCGCCTGCCAGCCCGTGAAATTGGAGATTCCGGCGTACCTGGCGCGCCCGGACCGGACGGCGAACTCCAGCGCGGCCAGCGTCTCCTCGAGGGGAACGTTCCCATCCCAAGCTTCGGCGAACCAAAGGTCCACGTAATCCGTGCCCAACCTGGCCAGGCTTGCGTCCAGTCCGGTGAGCATCGCATTGCGTGAGGTGTCCACGGCACGGCGGCCATCCGGCGTCGTCATTCCCGCTTTGGTGGAAATGGAAATCTCCGTGCGGGACACCACGTCGCCCAGGAGCGAGCCGAGGACCGCTTCGGAGCCCCCGCCGGCGTACGACGCCGAGGTGTCCACATGCCGGCCGCCCGCGTTAAGGAAGGCACGCAGCAACTCCGAAGCGTCCTGCTCGTCAGTTTCCCCACCCCAGGACCGGGTACCCAGGGAAAGGGCTGAAACTCGCAATCCACTGTTGCCGACGTAACGCTGCTGCATAGCAGCAAGCTTACGGGCAGAAGCACCGCCGCCATGCCGTAGGGTCTTAGCGTGAACTGGTTTGAAGCGGCCCTGCTGGGCCTAGTGCAGGGACTGACCGAATTTCTACCGATTTCATCGAGCGCACACCTGCGGATCGTGGGGGAGTTCCTCCCCAACGCACAGGATCCGGGTGCCGCGTTCACGGCGATCACCCAGCTGGGCACCGAAACAGCCGTTCTGATCTACTTCTGGCGTGACATTGTCCGCATCGTCAAAGCCTGGGCGGGCTCCCTGGGCGGCAAAGTGCCGCGGCAGGACCCTGACGCCCGCATGGGCTGGCTGGTGATCCTGGGCAGCATCCCCATCATCGTCCTGGGCCTGCTCTTCCAGGACCAGATCGAGTCGGTGCTCCGCAGCATGTGGATCGTCGCCACCATGCTGATCGTCTTCGGCCTCATCCTCGCCGTCGCGGACGCCATCGGCGCCCAGAAGCGGGACCTGACCCACCTGACCTATAAGCACGGCATCCTCTACGGCCTGGCGCAGGCCATGGCCTTGATTCCGGGCGTGTCCCGCTCAGGCGGTACCATCACCGCCGGCCTCCTGATGGGCTATACCCGTGAGGCCGCGGCCCGGTATTCCTTCCTGCTCGCCATCCCGGCTGTCTTCGGCAGCGGGCTGTACCAGCTCTACAAAGTGGTCACCAAGGAGGGCATAACGGGCCCGTTCGGGCTGCCGGAGACCGCGCTGGCCACCGTGATCGCACTGGTTGTGGGGTACGTGATCATCGGCTGGTTCCTGAAGTTCGTCTCCACGCGCAGCTACAGGCTCTTCGTCTGGTACCGGATCTTCCTGGGCCTGGCCCTCTACCTCCTGCTCGGTTTCAACGTCATCAGCGCCTAGGACTAGGCTTTACCTGTGAAATCCTGGACTTCCCGCCCCGTTCCTGCCCTGCCCGGAAACATGGCCGCCATCCGGCTGTTCGACACCGCGGCAGGCCGCGAAGTGGCCCTTGAGCCGGACAGCAGGCCCTCCATGTACGTCTGCGGCATCACTCCCTACGACGCAACCCACATGGGTCACGCCGCCAGCTATGTCGCATTCGACCTGCTGAACCGTGCATGGCGCGACGCCGGCAGTGAGGTGTCCTACGTCCAGAACGTCACCGACGTGGACGACCCCCTGCTCGAGCGCGCCACCGGCACCGGAGTGGACTGGCGCGACCTCGCCGCCGAACAGGTGGAGCTGTTCCAGACCGACATGGAAGCCCTCAACGTCCTTGCGCCCGACCACTACGTGGGCGCCGTCGAGTCCATCGGGCTGATCGTGCCGGAAGTGGAGCGGCTGGTCAGCATGGGGCTGGCCTACAAGGTAAACGGCACCAACGGCGAACCTGACGGAGATGTCTATTACGACGTCGAGGCAGCAGGAAAGCAGTCAACGGCACCTGACGCCTGGGCGCTGGGAGCCATTTCCCACCTGGGCGAAAGCGCCATGCTGGAGCTTTTCGCCGAACGCGGCGGCGACCCGGGGCGCGCCGGAAAGCGGCAGGCGCTGGACCCGCTGCTGTGGCGGGTGAAACGGGAAGGCGAACCTAGCTGGCCCGGCGGAAGCCTCGGCCCGGGCCGGCCAGGCTGGCACATCGAATGCACCGTCATCGCGCAGAAGTACCTGCCGTCACCCTTCACCGTGCAGGGCGGCGGCTCGGACCTGATCTTCCCGCACCACGAAATGGGTGCCGGGCACGCCTACTCGCTGGCAGGAGTCCCGCTGGCAAAGCACTACGCCCATGCCGGCATGGTAGGGCTCGACGGCGAGAAGATGAGCAAGTCCAAGGGCAACCTGGTGCTGGTTTCCAAGCTCCGCGCCGCGGGGGAGGACCCGTCCGCCATCCGGCTGGCCATCCTGTCCCACCACTACCGTTCGGACTGGTCCTGGACGGACGAAGGGTTCGCCGCGGCCAAGACAGACCTTGCGGCCTGGCGGAAGGCCCTGCAGCATGCGCCCGAGGGTTCAGGCATGGCGCTGCTGGCCGGCATGCGCGAAGCGCTTGCAGCGGACCTCAACGCGCCGGCAGCGGTTGCCGCGGTTTCCCGGTGGGCACGGTCGGCGTGCGACGCCGGTGCTGCCGCCAGCGCCGGTGACGCCGCACTGGTCAAGAACGCGGTGGACGCCCTCCTGGGCATCCGGCTCTAAAGGCTTCCGCTTCAGGCGGCAAAGAAGAGGGCGTGGCCCGGATTTCTCCGGGCCAGGCCCTCTTGCGTTACGCGGGTTCAGCCCCTGTCCTGGCCCCGCCGTTTCAAGTACCGCTCAAATTCCCGGGCAATGGACTCGCCGCTCGCTTCGGGCAGATCGGCCGTGTCCTTGGCTTCCTCCAACTGGCGCACGTAGGCGGCGATCTCCGGATCCTCCGTGGCCAACTCGTCCACGCCGCGCTCCCACGCGTCTGCCTCCTCAGCCAGTTCATGGGTATCCAGTGGCACCTGCAGGAGTTCCTCGATCCGGTGCAGGAGGGCCAGCTGGGCTTTGGGGGAGGGTGCCTGTGCCACGTAGTGCGGCACGGCAGCCCACAACGACACGGTGGGAATTCCGGCCAACAGCGCCACCTCGGACAGTACGCCGACAATGCCCACGGGCCCTTCGTACTGGGAAGCCTCCAGGTTCATCCGCTCCCGGAGCGGAGCATCGTCGGAGGATGTGCTGACGGGAATCGGGCGGCTGTGCGGGACATCCGCCAGGAGTGCGCCCACCAGGACGACGTAATCCACGTGCAACGCCTCGGCATGGACCAGCAGTTCCGCGGTGTAGGCGCGCCATTTATAGGATGGCTCGGTGCCCTGCACAAAGATGACATCCACATTGGAGTTGGGCGCACTGGCTTTGTAGATCCGGGTGGCAGGCCACTTGATCTTGCGTTCGCCCGCTGCGTTCCGGCGGACGGTGGGGCGCGTGAACTGGAAATCGTAGTACTCGTCAGCATCGATGGATGCGACTTTCTTGCCACCCCACAATTTGTTCAGGTAGCGCAACGAATCGCTGGCCGCTTCTCCGGCGTCGTTCCACCCTTCAAAGGCGGCAAGCATGACCGTTACGCGCTGTCCGTCAGCCACTGGCTGCAGGAACCGTTCCCGCTCGGGTCCGGCACCCTCTTCGGCGGTGTCTCCCTCGAAGCTATTCATTTCTTCACCCTACGTCCAAGGTGCTTGGTCGTGCAGGGATTGAAGCGCCGCAAATCCCCGTAAACCCGTCCTTGTGGCACCCCGGCCTCGTCATATTCGCCCAAGGCGTAGCCCACAGCCTCCGCCCAGCCATGCCCCGTAGACTGGCTGTATGTCAATACCTGCCGCCAGTTCACCGCTCAAAGCCGTCCTGTGGGACATGGACGGGACCATCGTGGATACCGAGCCGTACTGGATCGCCGCAGAGCGGGCACTGGTGGAAGCCCACGGCGGCACCTGGAGCCACCAGCAGGCAATGCAGCTGGTTGGCCAATCACTGACCTTCTCTGCCGGACTGCTGCAGCAGGCCGGTGTCCAAATGGAGATCCGCGAGATCATTGACACCCTGACGGCCCAAGTGATCAGCAGCGTCCAGCAGCAGGTGCCATGGCGGCCCGGCGCCCGTGAGCTCCTGGAAGAGCTTCACCAAGCCGGGGTCCGGTGCGCATTGGTCACCATGTCCGAGGGCCCGCTGGCACGCGAGGTGGTGGCCAACCTTCCCAGGCCCTACTTCGAAGTGCTGGTGACCGGTGACACCGTTTCCGAGGGCAAGCCGCATCCGGAGGCATACCTGACGGCGGTGGAGTTGTTGCAGGAAAACGACCCCGGGCTCCGCATCCACCATTGCGTGGCGCTGGAGGATTCCGTGCCGGGGGTGGCTGCAGCGGTTGCCTCGGGGGTCGCAACGGTGGCAGTGCCGCACATCGTTCCCCTGCCCCACCATGAGAGCTACGAACTGTGGGACTCCCTGGCCGGCCGTTCCCTGGTGGAGCTGGAAGCCCTGCTGGTGGGCGCGGGTTCCGAAATCCCTGCGGCGGCCGGTTTGGGTGATCCCCGTGGCTGAACACAGCACCAAGCCCGGCACCGGCCAGGGGGCGCCCGGACGGCGCGAAGGGATTCCGCTGGGACGCATTGCCGGCGTGCCCGTGGTTCTCGCCTACTCGTGGTTCGTCATTGCAGCCTTCACAGTGATCGTTTACGGGCCGGTCCTGGCACGAAACAACCCCATGCTGGGCGCCAGCGCCTATGTCGTGGCTTTCGCCTACGCCGTGCTGCTGTTGATCTCGGTGCTTGTGCACGAACTCGCCCACGCCTTAACCGCGAAAATCTACGGCTGGCCCACCCAGAAGATCGTCCTGAACCTCTGGGGCGGCCACACCCAGTTCGAGAGCTTTACGGCTTCGCCCGGACGCTCCGTGCTGGTAGCGCTTGCCGGACCGGCAGCCAACTTCGTCCTGGCCGGCGGCGCGTGGCTGGTGCTTGGCACCAACAGCCTGGGCAGCGTCGCCGAAATCCTGACAAACATCTTCATGTGGGCCAACTTCCTCATCGGTGTCTTCAACGTCCTTCCGGGCCTCCCGCTGGACGGGGGCCGGCTGGTCGAGTCCATCGTCTGGAGAGTCACCGGCAGCCAGGCGAAGGGCACGGTGGCTGCCGGCTGGGGAGGGCGGATCATTGTCCTGGCCATCGCGTACTGGTTCCTGCTTCGCCCCTTCCTCTCCGGTGACCGCCCGGACTTCAGCCTCGTCATGATCACCGTCCTTGTTGGCGGCTTCCTGTGGATGGGGGCTTC
This sequence comes from Arthrobacter sp. SLBN-112, assembly GCF_030944625.1. Classification (NCBI taxonomy): domain Bacteria; kingdom Bacillati; phylum Actinomycetota; class Actinomycetes; order Micrococcales; family Micrococcaceae; genus Arthrobacter; species Arthrobacter sp. SLBN-112. The sequence goes on along the minus strand of NZ_JAUSXY010000001.1, from coordinate 2,977,054 downwards.
GGCATCCATCCAGCAGGGCACACTGCGCGGCAGGCTTCCACTCGTCAGCGCAGCGGCATTGTCGATGCCCGCGGCCGGCCTGCCCGCCACCGCCACCGTCCGGGACGCCCTCCGCCTCTCAGAAGGCGGGGGAAAGGCTGTTGTGGTGTGCGGATCTGACGGCCGCCCGGAAGGTGTGGTGGACCCGGACGCCCTTCGGTCCGTCCCGGTTGCCGCGGCGGATTCGACGCCGATCCACGCAGTCTCCTTCCCGCTGGCCGAGGGCGCCTACGTCCCCGAGTGGTCCAAGGGGCAGGAACTGGTGCAGTTCCTGTCGCAGGTGGAGGGCCGCCACTATGCCGTGGTGGACCACAACGGCAAGGTCACCGGACTGCTGACGCAGGAAGCTGTCCTTGCAACCATCACCGGAAAGCGGCCGCGGAACGATAGCTACCCTCAGGGCCAGAACCGGTAGAGTTACCTGCCGGTCATGCATTGCGGCCGCAGAGGCCAACGGGCGTCCAACGGGACCGTTGGACTGCGGCACAACAGGTTTACAGGAGCGAGGAAAATCATGAGCAGCGAAACTGCCGTCAACGACGCCAAGGGCGCAGCACAAGCCGGTGTTGCCGCCAGCGGCTCGCAGCCGGTGGGAGCCGCCCGTCGCCGCGGACCTTTCCGCGAGGGGGAACGCGTCCAGCTGACCGACGAACGCGGCCGGATGAACACCATCACGCTTGAGCGTGGCGGCGCCTTCCACACCCACCGCGGCTTCCTCAACCATGACGAGATCATCGGCCAGGTGGACGGCTCCGTTGTGGTGAACAACGTGGGCCAGCAGTACCAGACCCTGCGCCCGCTGCTCTCCGACTTCGTACTCTCCATGCCGCGGGGCGCCGCCGTCGTCTATCCCAAGGACGCGGGCCAGATCGTCACCATGGCGGACATCTTCCCCGGCGCCCGCGTAGTGGAAGCCGGCGTCGGCTCGGGAGCACTGTCCATCTCCCTGCTGCGTGCCGTTGGCGATTACGGCTACCTGCACTCCTTTGAGCGCCGCGAGGAGTTCGCGGACATCGCCCGCGGCAACGTTGAAACGATCTTCGGCGGTCCGCACCCTGCCTGGCAGATATCCCTCGGGGACTTCCAGGAAGAAGTGGTCCGGGCCGAGGAACCGGGCTCCGTGGACCGCGTGGTCCTGGACATGCTCGCACCTTGGGAATGCCTCGACGCCGTCGCCACCGTGCTGGCACCCGGCGGCGTATGGATCAACTACGTCGCCACGGTCACCCAGCTCTCCCGCACCGCTGAAGCGATCCGGGCCGACGGCCGCTTCACGGAGCCCGACGCGTGGGAGTCAATGGTCCGCGGCTGGCACCTCGAAGGGCTCGCCGTCCGCCCCGACCACCGCATGGTGGCCCACACAGGGTTCCTCCTGGTCACCCGGCGGCTCGCCGACGGGGTCACCGGAATCTCCGTGAAGCGCCGGCCGTCGAAGACCGAATTCAACGAAGAAGACGTCAATGCCTGGACCCCCGGGGCTGTGGGGGAGCGGGCCGTATCGGACAAGAAACTCCGCCGGGCCGCCCGGGATGCCATCGCCGGCACGAACGTCGTGGACACGCCCGAGGTTACGAACTAGTCCATATTTCGGGAGTCTCCATCCCTACCCGGCATCTTGGGACTAATGTCTTAAGAGAAGCGCAGGAAGGGGCTGATACATCATGGAGACTCCAAACCAGGACTCCGGACGTACACCGGCAGAGCAGTCTGCCGCCAACGACCTCTCGGTTGCTGACCGCCAGGTCAACATACTTCGGGACAAGCTCAGGCACATCGACCGCCAGCTCGCAGCGGCAACGCAGAACAACACCAAGCTGGTCACCATGCTCGAGACCGCGAAAGCGGAAATCCTGCGGCTCAAGAATGCCCTTGACCAGGAAGGGCAGCCGCCGTACAGCTTCGGCACCATCCTGCAGATCAACCCCAAACGGCAACCCGCCCCGGGCAGCAGCGGACAGGCCGCCACCGAGGAATCAGTGGACATCTTCAACGCCGGGCGGAAGATGCGGGTGGGCATCAGCCCGCTGGTCAACATCAACCAGCTGGCCGTCGGGCAGGAAGTGCTGCTCAACGAGGCACTCCTGATCGTCGCCGGGCTTGGTTACGAGCGGGCCGGCGAGCTGGCCACGCTGAAGGAAATGCTGGGACGCGACCGGGCCCTGGTGGTAGGCCGGGCGGACGAAGAACGCGTTGTCCGCCTGTCCGGTGCACTCCTGGCCGAGAAGCTCCGGGTTGGCGATGCCCTCTCCATCGATTCACGCACCGGGTATGCGCTGGAGAAGGTCCCCCGTTCCGAGGTGGAGAACCTGGTCCTGGAGGAAGTCCCGGACATCACCTACGAGGACATCGGCGGCCTCGGACCCCAAATCGAGCAGATCCGCGACGCCGTCGAACTGCCGTTCCTGCACCCGGACCTTTACCGTGAGCACGGGCTGAAAGCCCCCAAGGGCATCCTGCTCTACGGTCCTCCCGGTTGCGGCAAAACCCTGATCGCCAAGGCAGTGGCCAACTCCCTCGCCGCCCGGGCAGCAGAACGGTCCGGGAACGTTGACCTCAAGAGCTACTTTCTCAACATCAAGGGACCCGAACTCCTCGACAAATATGTGGGCGAGACCGAACGGCACATCCGCCTGATCTTCTCCCGCGCCAGGGAAAAGGCCTCCGACGGCAGCCCCGTGGTGGTGTTCTTCGACGAGATGGACTCGCTCTTCCGCACCCGCGGCACCGGGATTTCGTCCGACGTCGAGACCACCATCGTGCCCCAGCTCCTGAGCGAAATCGACGGTGTGGAACGACTCGACAACGTAATCGTGATCGGCGCGTCCAACCGCGAAGACATGATCGACCCCGCCATCCTCCGGCCGGGCCGGCTGGATGTGAAGGTCAAGATCCAGCGCCCGGACGCGGAAGCCGCCGCCGACATCTTCAACAAATACATCACCCCGGACCTGCCGTTCCACGAATCGGACCTGGCCGAACACAACGGTGACGTCCAGGCGACGGTTGACGCCATGGTCCAGCGCACCGTGGAAGCCATGTACTCCACGGACAAGTCCAACGAGTTCCTGGAGGTCACCTACGCCAACGGTGATACCGAGATGCTGTACTTCAAGGACTTCAACTCGGGCGCCGTGGTCCAGAACGTAGTGGACCGGGCAAAGAAATACGCCATCAAGGATTTGCTGACCGCGCACCAGAAGGGCCTGCGGATCGAGCACCTCCTGCGCGCTGTGGTGGATGAGTTCCGCGAACACGAGGACATGCCCAACACCACCAATCCCGACGACTGGGCACGGATCTCCGGGAAGAAGGGCGAACGGATCACTTACATCCGTACCATCGTCCAAGGCAAGGCCGGGCAGGAGCCCGGAAAGTCGATCGAAACCATGCCCACCACGGGACAGTATCTATGACGGGTGCACAAGGACCCGCCGTCGGGGAGGCCCTCCCCGTCGGCGGGGCCATGCGGGTCATGGGAGCGGAAACCGAATACGGCATCCATGCTCCGTCCGCACCCTCGGCCAACGCAACCATGATGAGTGCCCGCGTTGTCCAGGCCTACGCCCAGGTCACCCGGCAGCGGGCCGCCGGGGGAGCCGAAACCCGGTGGGACTATACGGACGAAGAACCCCTGCACGATGCCCGCGGCTGGACAGTGGACCGTGGGTCTGCGCATCCCAGCCAGCTGACCGACCAGCCACCAGTGCTTGATGCAGAGTCCGTAGCGTTGGCCTATGGCCGTGAGGAACTTGAGCTGGACGGCCAGGATGAATCCGGGTCCCTGTTGATGAACATGGTCCTCGGCAACGGGGCACGGCTGTACGTTGACCACGCCCACCCGGAGTACTCAAGCCCCGAGGTGACCAACCCGCGCGACGCTGTGGCCTGGGATGCCGCGGGCGACCTCGTGGCGCTGGCCGCCGTCCGCCGCCTGGCAGCGGACCCTGCCCTGCCTCCGGTGAACCTCTACAAGAACAACACTGACAACAAGTCAGTTTCCTATGGGTCGCATGAAAACTACCTCATGCCCCGCTCCGTGCCGTTTGGCGACATTGTCCGCGGGCTGACACCGTTCTTCGTCAGCCGCCAGGTGGTGTGCGGAGCCGGGAGACTGGGGATAGGACAGGACAGCTCCACGCCCGGCTTCCAGGTCAGCCAGCGGGCCGACTTTTTCGAGGCCGAAGTTGGGCTGGAAACCACAATCCGCCGCCCCATCATCAACACCAGGGATGAGCCCCACGCTACCGCTGACAAGTACCGGCGCCTGCACGTGATCATTGGAGATGCCAACCTCAGCCAGGTCTCCAACTACCTGAAGTTCGGTACCACCGCCCTGGTCCTCAGCCTGATTGAGGCCGGACTGGCGCCGAAAATTGAGGTCTACGAGCCCGTCACCGCACTCAAGACGGTCAGCCACGATACGTCGCTGACCGCGAAGCTGCGCCTGCTGGACGGCCGGCGGGTGACGGCGCTGGACCTTCAGTGGATGTACCACGAGGCCGCCGCCAAACATGCGCAGGACACCGGTGTGGGTGACGCCGTGGACGGCGACGGCCACACCCACGGGGTCCTGGAACGATGGGCCACCGTCCTGACGCAACTGGATAACGACAGGACAGCCGCCGCCGGGTCGGTGGAGTGGCTGGCAAAACTGTCCCTCCTGGACGGTTACCGCCAGCGCGACGGCTTGGAATGGAGCGATGCCCGGCTGGGCTTGGTGGATCTGCAATGGTCCGACATCAGGCCGGAAAAGGGCCTGTACTACCGCATGCTGGCCAGGGGCCGGATGCAGCGCGTGGTGGACGACGCCGCCATCGCTGCCGCCGTGGCGGAGCCCCCGCAGGATACGCGGGCGTTCTTCCGCGGAAAGTGCATCAGCAGCTTCGGCAAGGATGTCGTGGGCGCCAGCTGGGATTCGGTGATCTTCGACGTACCAGGGTACGGACGGCTTCAACGCGTGCCCACCCGCGAACCCTTGAGGGGAACCAAAGACCTGACCGGAGCGTTGTTTGAACGCTACCGGGAAGCTGGACCGTTCCTGGGAGAACTGCTGGGACACAACAGCGCTCCGCCTGCGGCGTAAACCGCGCCGGAATGCCCGTCCCGTGGCAGGATGGGGATATCGGAGGATCCGCCGGATCCGCCGGAAGCACGAGGAGGGAAACCGATGGCAGGCCAGGAGCAACAGCAGCCGCAGTCACGTGACAGCCAGGTCGAAGACGACATTCCCGAGGCACCCCCGGCATCGCCCGAGGCGCAGGCATCGGCATCGACAGAAGGAGTGGACGACCTCCTGGATGAAATCGACGGCGTCCTGGAATCAAACGCCGAAGAGTTCGTCCGGGCATTCGTCCAAAAAGGCGGCCAGTAACCCGGAACCGATGGGTGGCGGAAGCCGCGGCCGGCCGGAATCTGTACCGACGTTGAAGTACCACGTTCAAGGAGTGATGAGTGCAGGAATCAACCGCCAACCAGGTAGCCGCCAACGCCACCTCGTCCTTTACCGAACATCTGCAGCGGGACCGGCCGGAGTTATTGCCCTTTAGCCGGTCCCTGATCGGCAGTGCGTCCGCGGCTGCCCCCGTGCAGGTTCCGCACGCCACCACGATCGTTGCCATGAGCTACAACGACGGAGTCCTGATGGCCGGCGACAGGCGGGCCACCATGGGAAATGTCATTGCCAGCCGGCACATTGAGAAGGTTTTCCCCGCCGACAGGTTCTCGGTCCTTGGCATCGCGGGAACAGCCGGCATTGCGATCGACCTGACCCGGCTGTTCCAGGTTGAACTCGAGCACTACGAAAAGATCGAGGGCACCCAGCTCAGCCTCGAGGGCAAGGCCAACCGGCTTGGCGCCATGATCAGGGGCAACCTGCCCATGGCATTACAGGGCCTGGCCGTGGTTCCGTTGTTCGCCGGTTTTGACACCGGCGCCAACGTGGGCCGGCTGTTCTCCTATGACGTCACGGGGGGTAGGTATGAGGAACACGAGCACCACACGGTGGGCTCGGGTTCGGTCTTTGCACGGGGTGCCCTGAAGAAGCTTTGGCGGCCCAGGCTCACCGCCGCCGAGGCGCTGTCCGTCGCAGTGGAATCCCTCTACGACGCCGCCGACGACGATTCCGCCACCGGCGGACCCGATACTGTCCGGCAGTTGTGGCCGGTCGTCTACACGGTGGACAAGACGGGTGCCCGGCGGGTTCCTGATGCTGAACTCTCCGCCGCCTCGCGCAACGTCATCGAGTCCCGGACCATCGCCGGACGGGAGGCCTGAGATGACGCAGCAGTTCTACGTTTCGCCCGAACAGCTGATGAAGGACCGCGCGGATTTTGCGCGGAAAGGCATCGCCCGTGGCCGCTCCGTGGTTGTGATCAGCTGCGCAGACGGCATCGCACTGGTCGCTGAGAACCCCTCGCCGTCATTGCACAAAATCGGCGAAATCTACGACAAGATCGCTTTCGGCCGCCGTGGGGAAATACAACGAATTCGAGAGCCTCCGCCAGGCTGGTGTCCGCTACGCCGACGTGCGCGGCTACTCCTATGACCGCGAGGACGTGACCGCCCGCGGCCTGGCGAGCGTGTACGCGCAAAGCCTGGGCGCGGTCTTCACGGCCGAGCAAAAGCCCTTCGAGGTGGAGCTGGCCGTGGCCGAGGTAGGCCCAACCCAGGCCGACGACCACCTCTACAGGCTGACCTTTGACGGCTCGATCGCCGACGAGCACAGCTTCGTCGTTATGGGCGGCCAGGCCGAGAAGGTCTCCTCCGCCATCGGCGCCGGCTGGCAGGCCGCCCTGGGTTTCGCCGACGCCGTACGCCTGGCGCTGAAGGGGCTTTCGCCGGCCGCGGAGACGGATCAGCCTGCCACACCGCTGCCCGCAAGTGCACTGGAAGTGGCGGTCTTGGACAGGCTGTCCGAAAGCTCCCGCGGCTCACGGCGCGCATTCCGCCGGCTGAACGACGCGGACATTACTGCATTGCTGGCCTAGGAGGACCACGTGGACAAAAGAATCTTCGGTATCGAAACCGAATTCGGAATCTCCTACTCAAGCCCCGATTCGAGGCCTCTTGCTCCTGAGGAGGTGGCGCGGTACCTCTTCCGCAAGGTTGTCAGCTGGGGACGCTCATCCAACGTGTTCCTCACCAACGGTTCCCGGCTCTACCTCGATGTCGGGTCGCATCCGGAATACGCCACTGCCGAATGCGATGACCTGGCCCAGCTGATCGCCCATGACCGCGCCGGTGAGCTGATCCTTGACGACCTCGTGGATGAGGCCCAGGCACGTCTGGCCGCAGAAGGCTTCAACGGCACTGTGTACCTGTTCAAGAACAACACCGACTCTGCCGGCAACTCCTACGGCAGCCACGAAAACTACCTCATCCCGCGGCGCGGAGAGTTTTCCCGCCTCGCCGAGATCCTGATTCCGTTCCTGGTGACCCGCCAACTCATCGCAGGCGCCGGAAAAATCCTGAAGACTCCGCACGGAGCCACGTATGCGTTTTCCCAGCGCGCCGACCACATCTGGGAGGGCGTCTCCTCGGCCACCACACGGTCCCGGCCCATCATCAACACCCGGGATGAGCCCCATGCGGATGCTGAGTTCTACCGGCGGCTGCACGTCATCGTCGGGGACTCGAACATGTCAGAGGCTACGGCCCTGATGAAGGTCGGCACCGTGGACCTGGTCCTGCGGATGATCGAAGCAGGGGTGATCATGCGCGACATGCGGATGGAAAACCCCATCCGGAGCATCCGCGAAATTTCCCATGACCTCAGTGGCAGGGCACTGGTGCGGCTCGCCAACGGGCGCCAGCTCACCGCCCTTGAGATCCAGCAGGAGTACCTCAGCAAGGTCACTGCCTTCGTGCAGGAGCATGGCGCCCACAACCCGCACGTTCCGCTGATCCTCGACCTGTGGGAGCGGACCCTGCATGCGATCGAAGCCGGTGATACCAGGAGCATCGACACCGAAATCGACTGGGCCATCAAGAAGAAGCTGATGGACAACTACCGCGAACGCCATGGCCTGGGCCTGGATGCGCCACGCATCGCCCAACTTGATCTGACGTATCACGACATCTCCCGCAGCCGGGGCATCTACTATTTGCTGCAGTCCCGCGGTGCCGTGCGCCGGATCGTTGACGATACCGTCATCAAGGGTGCCGTGGACGCGCCGCCGCAAACCACACGCGCCAAGCTGCGGGGTGACTTCGTCCGCCGGGCACAGGAGCTGGGACGTGACTACACCGTGGACTGGGTACACCTGAAACTCAACGACCGCGCCCACCAGACGATTCTCTGCAAGGATCCTTTCCGCAGCGTGGATGAGCGTGTCGATGCGCTGCTCGACTCTATGGGCTGACGTCCAGCTTCAGGGTCTATTCTGGATAAGGTCCCTTTAACGGGACCTTCCACGACACTGTCCGCTGCCATGCGGAATGTCGTATCCACCCTGCCCCGACGAAAGTTTTCCTACGTGCGCCGACTACTAGCAATCCTCCTTCCCGGCCTGCTGCTGCTGACCGCCTGTGGAGGCACAGCTTCACAGCCTGAGCCCACCAGCCAGTCCGCCGGGGACACTGCAAAGTTCGACTCCCTCAAGCTGACCGACAACGGGGACAAGAAAGCCCCGGGTGTGGACTTTGACAAGCCCCTGGCAGTCACCGAACCCACCATCAAGGTCGTCTCGGAAGGCAGCGGCGATGCCGTCAAGGCGAACCAAGTGGCCAAAATCTCCATCCTGGCCCTCAACGGCACGGACGGTTCCCAGTTGGAGGACACGTTCCCCAGCGAGCCCGAGAGCCTTGAGCTGACCGACGACCTCAAGACCAGCAGCCCGGTCATCTACAACGCGTTCGTCGGCGCCAAGGTTGGATCCAGCCTGGCGCTGGCCGTCCCGGGCCAGCAGAGTGCCCCGTCAGCAAGCCCCAGCCCGTCCGACGGCGCCAGCCCCAGCCCGAGTGCTGCAGCTGATCCCTCCCAGCTGCTGATCATCAAGGTAATTTCCGCTGCCGACTCCACTCCTGTCCTGGACAAACCCCAGGGCGAGACCGTGACGCCACCCGCCGGCCTGCCGACCGTGACGGAAAAAGACGGTGTACCGGCAATCAACGTTGCAGGTGCTCCTGCACCCACATCCCTGGTGTCGCAGGACCTGATCAAGGGCACCGGCGCCACCGTCAAGGAATCGGACACCCTGACCGTGAACTACGTGGGCGTCAACCTCGCCGACGGCACCAAGTTCGATTCCAGCTTCGACCGCGGCCAGCCCGCAACCTTCCCGTTGACCGGTGTCATCAAGGGCTGGACCCAGGGCCTGGCCGGTAAGACGGTCGGTTCCCGCGTCCTGCTGGTCATCCCCAAGGACCTGGCGTACGGCGATGCCGGCCAGGGCCAGGCAAAAGGTGACCTTGTGTTCGTAGTGGACATCCTCGGGGTCAAGTAGCAACACTTACAGGGAGGCCGCATCCTTTCGCGGCACCCACCAGATCACTCACGCAGAGGAGCAAGCATGTCGTTTGGACAGCGGGAATTCGACCGCCAGAAACCCGAGATCGATTTTCCGGAAGGCGATGTCCCCACCGAACTGGTCATCACCGACCTGATCGAGGGCGATGGCCGGGAAGCCCAGGCGGGGGACACGGTCTCCACCCATTACGTCGGCGTGGCCTGGTCCACCGGCGAAGAGTTCGACGCCTCATGGGGCCGCGGCGCACCGCTGGACTTCCGGGTCGGCGTCGGCCAGGTCATCCAGGGCTGGGACCAGGGCCTGCTGGGCATGAAGGTCGGCGGCCGCCGCCGTCTCGAGATCCCCTCCGAGCTGGCGTACGGCTCCCGCGGAGCCGGTGGGGCGATCAAGCCCAACGAGGCACTGATCTTCGTCGTGGACCTCGTCGGGGTCCGCTGACTTCCAGCACACCACAACACCCGCAAGCGCGGCAGCATGGAGATGTTCCCCATGCTGCCGCGCTTTCGGTTTTCGGCGGGGGAGTTTAGTAACGTAGCCAAGGTGTCCGTATCCCGCACTGAACGACTCCTCAACCTGCTGATCGCGCTCCTGAATACCCGCTATGGGCTGCGCCGCAGCGAATTGCGGGAAAAGGTCTATCACGACGCCTCCGGCAACGACGTTGCGTTTGGGCGGATGTTCGAACGCGACAAGAATGATTTGCGGTCAATGGGCTTCGACGTCGAGACTCTGACGGACTCCGGCTGGAGCGAAGACGACCCCGCCACAACCCGTTACCGGATCGGCAAGGAATCCAACAGGCTGCCGGATGTCGAGCTGGGACCCGAGGAATGGACTGTCCTGCTGTTGGCTTCGCAGCTCTGGGAGCGGGCCGCGTTGGGTACGGCGGCCCGGAGCGCACTGCGCAAGATCCAGGCCTCCGGGCGGCTGGCGGAGGTTGAACTCCCCGCCGGCGTGCAGCCCCGGATCAAGCCTGCCGGGCAGGCCTTCGATGACATCGTCACCGCCATGCACGCCAGTCATCCCGTCAGCTTCACGTACCTGGCCGGCAGCACCGGCAAGGAAGAAGAACGGGTGGTTGAGCCCTGGGGCCTTGGCAGCCGCTTTGGCCAGTGGTACCTGATGGGGTACGACCGGACCCGGAGCGCGCCCAGGCATTTCCGCCTTTCCCGGTTCACCAGCGCGGTAACCACCCTGGCCAAAGACCGGTACTCACCGCCCGTGGACTTCAGTATCCGCGCCGAACTGGACCGGCTGCCTGAACTGCCGCTGCGCACCGCCGTCGTGGACGTCAGGAAGGGGCGCCTCCTCGCGTTGCGGAGCCGCGCAGCAGGCACCGCACCGCAGGAGCCGAACGGAGAGCCCGCTGACGGTTTTGACCGGCTTGTCCTGGAGTACCGCGATCCGGAAGTGCTTGCCGAGGAACTTGCCTCCTACGGGCCCGACGCCCTGGCGGTAGACCCGGAAGACCTCGCCGCGGCAGTGCGCCGCCGCCTTCGGGCCGCGGCAGCCTTCAGCGCCGCGCCCGTCCCCGCCTACACGTTCGTCGACGTCCACGCCCGGGCGCCCCGCAAACGGACCTCCGAGGACCAGCTCAAGCGCATGCTCCAGCTGGTCCCCTTCCTGGTCCACAACCAGGGCCTGCACATCCAGGATGTCGCCAGGCATTTTGGGATCACACGCGAGGAACTTGAGGCCGATCTCCAGATCCTCATCTGCTCCGGGCTGCCTGAGGGGTACCCGGATGATTTGCTCGATATCCAGTGGGAAAATGACCACGTCTTCATTTCCCAGGACCTCGACCTGAAGCGGCCCGTCCGGTTCACCGTCGAGGAAGCCTGTGCGCTGCTGACCGGCCTCGAGACGCTCAACGGCCTGCCGGACCTGCCCGGCGGGGGCGTACTGGAATCCGTCACCCTCAAGCTGCTTGCCGCGGCCGGTGAGGAGGGCCTCCGGGCAGCCTCCATCGCCGGACCCCAAGTGGCGCCCGCAGACCGCCCAAACCCATGCCACCATTCGGCAGGCCATCGAATCCCGCTCGCAACTCCGGCTGACGTACCTGTCGCCCCAGCGGGACGCGGTCACGGTTCGCGACGTCGACCCGCTCCGGCTCTATTCACTGGACAACACCTGGTATTTCGAAGCCTGGTGCCACCAAGTGTCCGGGCTTCGGAACTTCCGCCTGGACCGGGTGCAGGAGGTGCATGCCAACGGCGCACCCGCCAGCGGGCACGCCACGCCCACCGGCGGAGTGCCGGCAAAGCTTTTCACCGCCAACGACGACGACACCACCGTCATCATCCAGCTCACCCGGCAGGGGAGGGGACTGGCGGACGACTACTACGCCGAGCGGATCGCGGAACTGCCCGACGGCGGCCTGGTGGCCGAGATCAGGTTCGGCAACACGGCGTGGCTGCCTATGTTCGTGGCCCAGCACGGGGGCACGGCGAGGATCCTGGCCCCGGCGGACCTTGCCGGCGCGGCCAGCGACTGGCTCGCGGCGTCGCTGGCAACCTGCGGCGGATAGACTTCCAGCATGCCTTGGTGGTCCTGGATCCTGATCTGGATAGCGCTTGTCGCCGTATCCCTGCTGTTCTATGTCCTGTTGGGCATCCGTCTCTACCGCCAGTTCATGGCGACGGTAAAGGACCTGGGCGACGCGGGTGCCAGGCTGGGAAACCTGGGCCCGGCAGACTGGCAGGAGGAACCTGCTGATCCGTCACGTGTCGTGCCGGGCTCGGCCGTTTTTGCCTCGCCCGCCGTCATGCGACATGATTACGAGGCATCCAAATCGGCCAGGCGGGAAGAACGCCGCCGCCGTCGAGTGCAGCGCAAAAAGGACCGGGGCCAGCCGCAGGCGCTCGGAGATCTCGACTTCACATAGAAGTAGGATGTAGTTAGAGGAAAGGATTTCCCGTGGGAAGACTCTTTGATGGCCCCTGGCCAATCGTCATTATCATCGTCGTAGCTTTGCTTCTCTTTGCCGCTCCCAAGCTCCAGCTCCGGCCATGGCCCGCAGCCTTGGACAGTCCATGCGGATTATCAAATCCGAGGTCAAGGAAATGAAGAACGACGGCAAAGCCGAGTCCTCCGAGCCCTCCGGCCCGGTGGAAGGCACCATCGTGAACCATCCCAAGGCGAAGCCCGGTGAGCCGACAGACGGCACTGACGTTCCGCCGTCGACCCGCGCCTGACCTCCCGTGGCACTGTCGCGGGGCCGTAAAGCCAATCCCGAGGGGCGCATGTCCCTGTGGGAGCACCTCAAGGAACTGAAGAACCGGCTGATCAAGTCGGCCATCGGGGTCGTCATCGGCGGCATTGGGGGCTGGATACTTTACGATCCGCTGCTGAAGGCCCTTGCCGAACCGGTCAACAGGATCTCCGATGAGACCGGCGGCCTGGCAGCCATCAACTTCGGAACCATCGCCTCGCCCTTTGACTTCAAGCTCCAGATGTCGCTCCTCATCGGGGCGGTGATTTCCAGCCCCATCTGGATCTATCAGCTCTGGGCGTTTATCACCCCCGGCCTGACGTCCAAGGAACGCCGCTACACCCTGGGCTATATGGCCGCAGCCATCCCGTTGTTCCTTGCTGGGATCTGGGTGGGCTGGCTGGTGGTTCCGCAGGTGGTCCACGCCTTGACGCAGTTCACCCCCGCAGGCTCCTCAAGTGTCATCGACGCACGGACCTACATCGAGTTCGTTACACGCATGGTGCTGATGCTGGGCCTGGCTTTCCTGGTCCCGGTGGTGTTGGTCGGCGTCAACATGGCAGGCCTGGTTTCCGGGCGCACCATTCTCAAGGCTTGGCGCATCACGGTCTTCCTCGTCTTCGTCCTGGCAGCTGTTGCCGCCCCGGGCGCGGACGCCATTTCAATGTTCATGCTAGCCGGGCCCCTGCTGGCGCTGTTCTTCGCGGCCATCGGCATCTGCATCATGAATGACAAGCGGCGCGACCGCCGCCAGGCCAAGCAGGTCGCCGAAACCGAGGCCACCGCGGACGTAGCCACCCCAAGCAGTGAACTCAAGAAGCTCTAGCCTGCCGCTAGGCTTGGGATATGCCTTCCAACACCGGGTCGTTCTCCACCGGACCCACCGATTCCGAAGAACTGTCTCCCGCAGAAAGGTACCGCGCCAGCGCTGAACGCAGGGCTGAGGCCGCCACGTACCTCGGACAGTTTTCCGGGACCCTTGAGTTCGAACTTGATGACTTCCAGCGGAAAGCCTGCCGTTCCCTGCAGGAAGGCAGGGGAGTCCTGGTGGCGGCCCCTACCGGCGCCGGCAAAACCATTGTTGGCGAGTTCGCCATTTACCTGGCCCTGCAACGGGGTCTGAAGGCTTTCTACACCACGCCCATCAAGGCACTCAGCAACCAAAAATTCAGCGAGCTTGCCGCCAAATACGGCGCGGAGAACGTGGGGCTCCTGACCGGTGACACCAGCATCAACGGCGACGCGCAGGTGGTGGTCATGACCACCGAGGTCCTGCGGAACATGCTCTACGCCGACTCCGCAACCCTGGACGACCTTGGCTACGTGGTCATGGACGAGGTGCACTACCTTGCCGACCGGTTCCGCGGGGCGGTCTGGGAAGAAGTCATCATCCACCTGCCCAGTGAGGTCCAGGTCGCTTCCTTGAGCGCCACGGTCTCCAATGCCGAAGAATTTGGTGCGTGGCTGGACACCGTGCGCGGCGACACGGACATTATCGTTTCCGAGCACCGGCCGGTTCCGTTGTGGCAGCACGTCATGGTGGGACGCCGGATCATGGACCTGTTCGCCGGCGAAACCACGTTCGACGAGATCGCCCCGCCCGGCGGGGAAGAAGACGATCAGGCGCCCAAACAGGACAAAGCCGGCGAAAGCGCAAGGGGCCGCGGCTTTGACGTCAACCCGGAATTGCTCGACGTGGCGCGCAGTGAAATCCAGCAAAGCTTCCGGAACCGGCAGGGGCCAGGGAAACGCGGCCAGCGCGGCCGGCGCGGCAACGACCGTCCGGTCCGTGGCGCCGAGCCTGCAGGGGTGCGCCGGGCCAGCCGTCCCCAGGTGATTGCCAGCCTTGACCGGATGGATCTTTTGCCGGCCATCACCTTCATCTTTTCCCGTGCGGGGTGTGAGGGAGCAGTCGCCCAATGCGTCGCGTCCGGCCTGTGGCTCACCACGGAAACCGAACAGCGGATCATCGCCCAGCGCGTTGACGAAGCCGGGCAGGATATTCCACCGGACGATCTCGACGTCCTTGGCTTTTGGACGTGGCGGGACGGATTGCTCAGGGGTTTCGCGGCCCATCACGCCGGTATGCTGCCCACCTTCAAGGAGGTGGTGGAGAAACTCTTCGCCGACGGCCTGGTCAAGGCAGTCTTCGCCACGGAGACCCTCGCCCTGGGCGTGAACATGCCAGCGCGCTCGGTGGTGCTGGAAAAACTGGACAAGTTCAACGGTGAAGCCCACGTGGACATCACGGCCGGTGAATACACCCAGCTCACGGGCCGCGCCGGCCGGCGCGGCATCGACGTCGAAGGCCACGCCGTGGTGCTGTGGCAGCCCGGAACCGACCCGACGGCGGTCGCAGGCCTCGCCTCCCGGCGCACCTACCCGCTGAACTCGAGCTTCCAGCCCACCTACAACATGAGCATCAACCTGCTTGCACAGTTTGGCCGGGTACGGGCCCGGGAAATCCTCGAGTCGTCCTTTGCGCAGTTCCAGGCCGACCGTTCCGTGGTGGGGCTCGCCAGGCAGGTCCGCAGCAGGGAGGAATCCCTCGCCGGCTACGCCAAATCCATGACCTGCCACCTGGGTGACTTCACCGAGTATGCCCGGCTTCGGAGGGAACTGTCCGACGCCGAGAACGCCACGTCCCGCACCAAGTCCCGGGTGCAAAAGTCGCTCAGCGACGACTCCCTGGCCCGGTTGCTGCCCGGCGACGTGGTGAACGTTCCCGGTGGACGTGCGCCGGGACCCGCCGTCGTCCTCAGCTCTGACCATGGCAGCCGCGAACCGCGGCCGGCCGTCCTCACCCTGGACAACCAGCTGCGACGGATCGGCACGGATGACCTCGAAGGACCCATCGCTCCGGTCACCCGGATCCGCATCCCCAAGTCCTTCAATGCCAAGGTGCCCAAGTCACGCCGGGACCTCGCATCATCGGCGCGGAACGCGCTGCGCGAGAACCGGCCGCCTGCGCCCGGCCAGAACCGGAACCACGATTTCGGCCGTGCCGCGGCACTGCCCAACCAGGAAAAACGCATCGCCGATCTCCGGCGTGCCCTCCGCGCCCACCCCTGCCACGGCTGCAGCGAACGGGAAGACCACGCGCGGTGGTCCGAGCGCTGGTGGAAGCTGCGGCGCGAAACGGACGGCCTGGTCCGCCAGATCCAGGGCCGCACCAACACCATCGCCAAAACCTTTGACCGGGTTTGCGACGTGCTGTCCGTCTATGGCTACCTGGAAGACACGGGAGATGGCCGGCTGGTCATCAGTCCGGATGGGCAGCGGCTGCGCCGGATCTATGGCGAGAAGGATCTGCTGATCTCCCAGTCGCTGCGGCTGGGCGCCTTCGACGACCTCGACGCCGCGGAAGTGGCCGCGCTGGCCAGTGTGCTGGTGTACCAGGCCAAACGGGAGGACCGGGGGCTGCGGCCGCGCATGCCCAGCGTCTCACTGGAGACCTCCGTGGACATGGTGGTGAGGGAATGGTCCGCGCTGGAGGATGTGGAGGAGGAGAACAAGCTTCCGCTGACCGGCGAGCCCGAGCTCGGGCTCATATGGCCGCTGTACAAGTGGGCCCGCGGGCGCCACTTGCAGGACGTCCTGAGCGGGACCGACCTCGCTGCCGGCGACTTTGTCCGTTGGGTCAAGCAGGTGGTGGACCTGCTGGACCAGCTGGCAAAAATCCCCGGCCTGGATCCGCGCCTGTCACGGCTGTGCGTTGAAGCCATCAACCTGATCCGCCGCGGCGTCGTAGCCTACTCGTCCGTTCTCTGATCCTCATACCCCGCCGGTCAGCACCGGCCTGTTCCCACCCCAGGAGTCCTGCCAACCATGCCCCACCCCGATTCCACGTCCCGTCCCGTCCCGGTCCTGTACCGCAACGGATCCGTCTACACGGCGGCGGACCCGTTCGCGACAGCCATGCTGGTGGATGGGGACACCGTCGCCTGGGTTGGGTCTGAACAGGCCGCAACGTCCATCGCCGACAGCTCCATGGAGATCATCGACCTTCGGGGCGCCCTGGTGGCACCCGGCTTCGTTGACTCGCACATGCACCTGACGGAAACCGGCATCGCCCTGGAATCCTTGCAGCTCGGCTCAGCCGCTTCTGCCCGGGCGCTCCTCGATGCCGTCGCCGGCGTGAAGGGTGAGGGCCCCGTGCTGGGGCACGGCTGGGATGAGACTGCGTGGGCCGATCCCACGCTGCCCACGGCGGAGGAACTGGAGCGGGCGGCCGGGGGCAGGCCGGTCTACCTGTCCAGGGTGGACGTGCACTCGGCACTCGTTTCAAACGTCCCTTGCGGAGTCCGCGGACCTTCGGGGCCAGGACGGGTTCGACGGCGGGGCCAGGGTGATCCGGGCAGCCCATGCGGCGGCCCGTCTGGCAACGCGGCAGTTGCCGGCTGAGGCCCTGAAGCAGCACCAGGCCCGTGCCCTTGCCGAGGCCGCTGCCAACGGGTACGTGGCCCTTGCCGAGATGGGTGCGCCCCACATCGGCGGCGCCGGGGATCTTAGGATCGCCGCGGGATGGAACGCAGAGGATGCGGCCGCCCGGCCTGTTCCGGAGGTCCTGCCGTACTGGGGTGAGGCGGCTTCTTCCGAGGAGCATGCCCGCGCCCTCGTTGCACAGTTCGGTGGCGTTATCCGCGGGCTCGCCGGAGACCTGAATATCGACGGATCGCTTGGCTCCCGGACTGCTGCCCTCCGCGCCGGGTACCACGATGCGGGCGACGAACATGGTGCCTTTTACCTGGACGTCGAACAGGCCGCAGCCCACCTCGCCGCCTGCTCGCTGGCCGGTATCCAGGGCGGGTTCCACGTGATTGGCGACGCCGGGCTGGACGTTGCCCTCGAAGCGCTTGATCGTGCCGCCAAGGAGGTAGGCCCACAGCGGGTGCGTGCCGCCGGCCACCGCTTTGAGCATGTTGAGATGGTGGATGCCGCGGCCGTTGAAAGGCTGGCTTCCTATGCGGTGACTGTGAGCGCCCAGCCGGCGTTCGACGCAGCCTGGGGCGGACCCGGCGGCCTGTACGAGCGCAGGGTGGGGGAGCGGAGCCGGTCGATGAATCCGTTCGCCTCCTTCTACGCGGCAGGGGTTCCTGTCTGCTTCGGCAGCGACAGCCCGGTAACACCGCTGCGGCCCTGGTCCAGCGTGCGCGCCTGCGTGGAACATCACAACCAGGACGAAAGAATTTCCGCACGGGCCGCGTTCCTGGGCCACACCCGCGCCGGCTGGAGGGCCGCCCGGCACGCCAACCCGATGGCCGGACAGCTCGTCCCCGGAGCCCCGGCAAGTTTCGCTGTGTGGGAGGTGGAGGAACTCATGGTGCAGGTGGCTGACGGACGGGTTCAATCGTGGAGCACCGATCCACGCGCCAGGACCCCGCTGCTGCCGGCACTGGACACTGGTTCGGATCCTGTGTGCCTCCAGACCGTGAAAGACGGTGCCGAACTGTTTGTAAGCCCGGCTTTGCGGTCCTGAGCAAGGATTCTTCCGCCCTATAATGGGGAGTTGCGCCCGCCGCCGGTCAGCCCGGCAACAGGTGCTCCGACCACTTCCACCAGGAAAGGCCCTTTGTGCGCGTCCTTACGATCATTCCCACCTACAACGAACTGGAATCGCTGCCCAAGACGCTCCAGCGCCTGCGGACGGCTGTTCCGGCGTCGGACGTGCTGGTGGTCGATGACAACAGCCCCGACGGTACCGGCACCCTGGCCGATGGCTTCGCCGCCGAGGATGCCCAGGTCCACGTCCTGCACCGCAAGGGCAAGGAAGGCCTTGGTGCGGCCTACATCGCAGGGTTCAAGTGGGGCCTGGAGGCCGGCTACGACGTCCTCGTGGAAATGGACGCCGACGGCTCCCACCAGCCCGAACAGCTCCCGCAACTTCTTGAAGCCGTCGAGCAGGGCGCAGACCTGGCCATGGGCTCCCGTTGGGTCCCCGGCGGCAGCGTAGTCAACTGGCCGCTGTACCGGCAGGCGATCTCCCGGGTGGGCAGCACCTACGCCCGGCTGATGCTCGGCCTGCGGATCAAAGACGTCACCGGCGGCTACCGCGCGTTCCGCCGAACCACCCTCGAGAAGCTGAACCTGGACCTGGTGGACTCGGTGGGCTATGGCTTCCAGGTGGACCTTGCCTGGCGGGTCGCCAAGCTTGGCCTCCGCATTGAAGAACGTCCCATCACTTTCGTCGAACGTGAATTGGGCGCCTCGAAGATGAGCGGCAACATCGTGGTGGAAGCCATGATCAACGTCACCAAATGGGGACTGGCCGCACGCTGGAACACGCTGGCCGGGAAAGTGCAGAACAAGCAGGCTTAGGCCGCAGCACGGCATATAAAAGGGGCCGTCCCCGCACCAAAAAAGTTCAAGTGCGGGGACGGCCCCTTTTCCGTTGCGTGGCTATGCGGAGCGGCGCTCTCCACGGCGTTCGCGCAGAATGGTCAGGCGGTCCTCGAGGATCTGTTCCAGCTCAGGCAGGGAGCGGCGTTCCAGCAGCATGTCCCAGTGGGTGCGGACTGCCTTGTCGTTACTCGTGTCCGGCTTCTCACCATCTACCAGGAGCGCTTCCTTGCCGGTCTTGGAGACCCATACCGGAGGAATTTCCGCCTCGGAGGAGAAGGTGACGAACACCTGCTCGCCATCCTCGCAACGGTACTCGACCCGCTGGCGCGGAGCCGGCTCTACTCCGGACTCGGTCTCCATGCTCTGCGCACCAAGGCGCATGCCCCGCAGGCTGCGATCGCTCATGATTTCTCCCTCTGGTCGGTTCGCGGATGAAAACTCCGCGATAGCCGGTGGTGACGATGCGCCGCCGGACTACTGTGTGCACTGTGCTGCATCATAGGATTCAACGCATTGCGAAGCTGTGTTGTTCCAGCTGGTGTTATCCTGCCGGACAAATACCCAATTATACGGGCCTCGACCCGCACGGACCAAAACAAGGAGGGACCCGCGCCGCGGATCCCTCCCCGTTCCAGTGCGTGCTTACGGCTCGGTGCGCTGGGCCGGAACCTCGTCGAAGAGTCCGTTGGCCGCTTGCTCCGGCGCGTTGCCCCCGAGGGCGTTCCCGATTCCCTTCAGGGCCTCGCCCACTTCACTGGGGATGATCCACAGCTTGTTGGCTGAGCCTTCGGCCAGCTTGGGCAGCGTCTGGAGGTACTGGTAGGCCAGGAGTTTCTGGTCCGGGTTTCCCTTGTGGATGGCATCAAAGACCTTCTGGATGGCCTGCGACTCGCCGTCTGCGCGGAGAATGGCGGCCTTGGCATCGCCTTCGGCTTTGAGGATGGCGGCCTGCCGCTGGCCTTCAGCGGTAAGGATGGCAGACTGCTTGGTCCCCTCTGCGGTAAGGATGGCGGCGCGCCGGTCGCGTTCGGCACGCATCTGCTTCTCCATCGAATCCTGGATGGAGTGCGGCGGATCGATCGCCTTCAGCTCCACCCGGGACACGCGGATACCCCAGCGGCCTGTCGCCTCATCAAGAACGCCGCGAAGCTGACCGTTGATCTGGTCACGCGAGGTGAGGGCCTCTTCGAGGTTCAGCCCGCCCACGACGTTACGCAGGGTGGTCGTGGTGAGCTGCTCCACTGCCTGGATGTAGTTGGCGATCTCGTAGGTGGCGGCGCGTGGGTCCGTCACCTGGAAGTAGACCACCGTATCGATGGACACCACCAGGTTGTCCTCAGTGATCACCGGTTGCGGCGGAAAAGAGACCACCTGCTCACGCAAGTCCAGCAACGGTAAGAGCCTGTCCACAAAAGGAATCAGGATGGTCAGCCCCGGGTTAAGCGTCCGCTGGTACTTGCCCAGCCGTTCAACGACGCCGGCACGTGCCTGCGGGATGATCCGGACCGACCGGACCAAAACGATAATGACGAACACGATCAGGACCACCAACACAACGGCCAGTGCGGTTCCGCCTGCGTTTTCCATAAAACTCCTTATCCCCCAAATGTCAGGCTGTTTCAGGGCCGGTGGCCGCCGCCGGCGGTACCGAAACCACTGCTGTTGCGCCGTCAATGGCCGAGACGACCACTTTCTGGCCCGCGGGAAGAACTCCCGCAGCGGAGCGTGCGCTCCAAATATCGCCGCCGATTTTCACCAGGCCGCCATCCGAGGTCACAGCCTCCATGACGACGGCAGGTTCACCGATCAGCCGGTCCACGTTGGTCCGCTGCTCAGACGGGCCCTTCTTCAGGTGCGAGAGTGCCACCGGCCGCACGAACGCGACCATGAGCAGGGACACGATGCAGAAGATCACCACCTGGAGCCAGGGTTCGGCACCGGCGAAGTCAGCTGCCAGGGCGGCAAGTGATCCGCCGCCAAGCATGATGAAGAACAGGTCAAGGGTGATCATCTCGACCACGGCAAACGCCAGGAACGCCGTGAGCCACAGTGCCCACCAGTTTTCCCCAAGCCATTCGAACATCCTGCTTCCCCCTTCGTCACGGGGGAGCCGCGTCTGCGGACCCGCCGGCAACTGTCTTTTCATCCTAGTCCGCGGACCAGGCAAGTGGTCCGGACTCAAGTGTCGGCCGGGGGATAGTGGCCAAGTCGTTACGCGGCGTTGTGTTCCCTGGGACGGAACACCAGCAGCTTGAACTTTGCCCCGGCTGTCAACGGCTCGGGCAGGCCCTCCAGCCGGGCTGCAAGGTGGCCCAGGTCCAGGTGGTGCCCCGCAGGTCCCATGAATGCCAGGTCCGCCGCGGCAGTGCGGGTCAGCTCAAGCGCTATATCGACGTCGACGGAGCTGTCCAGCTCGAAATGGCCGGCCATGGCATCGGCCAGGCGGTCATCCTTGCCCTCTTCGATACCGAGCATCCCGGTCACCGCGGCGACTTCCGCGAGGTGGCCGGGGCGCGGTGTCACCACCACCAGAACACCGGCAGGCCGGAGTACCCGGGCAAATTCGGCGGGGTTCCGCGGGGCGAACACCACCGTCACGGCGTCCACCGAGCCGGTGGCCACCGGCAGGGGCTGCCAGATATCGCAGACCATGTTGACGGCGTCCGGGTTGAGCCGCGCCGCGCGCCGAAGCGCGAATTTGGAAATGTCCAGGCCGATCGCGGACACGTGCCGCCCGTCCGCGGCAGCAGCATCAAGTATTTCCCGGAGATAATGGCCGGTTCCGGTTCCGGAGTCCAGCACGGTCGCGCCGGTGTCCGGGAGATTGCGTACGACGGCGGAGGCTACGGCCTGTGCCAGCGGCCGGTAGTTGCCGCTCCCCAGGAAATTGAAGCGGGCCTGCACCATGGCGGCGCTGTCCGCCTCAAAGGACGTCCCCTTGCCAACCAGCAGGTTGAAATAGCCTTGCCGTGCCGCGTCGAATTTGTGGCCCGCAGTACAAGCCAGCCGGGGTTGATTCCCGGCGCCCGGTTCAAGGAGATCCATCGGATCCGAGCAGACGGGGCACAGGAGGGGGAGATCCGCGGATGGCATGGAAACCAGTTTATGGTGGTGGGCCGGTCCCGGTCCGTTTACCTGACATGGGGCCTGCGGCACTCATGGTCAGCCGAGTGATATTCCCGCCGGGCCGGCGTCGAATCCCAACCCGGTGCTGGCCCTGGCGATGCCCGCTTCCGCCCAGTGTGCCGCGTACTCCGCGTTGCTGCTGAGGGAACGGAGCTGGGCGCGGTCGATGTAAAGGATGCCGTTGAGGTGGTCCGTCTCGTGCTGGACGATGCGGGCCTGCCAGCCGGAGAACACGCGCTGCTCTGCCGCGCCGTCGGGCGTCAGATACTCAAGCAGCACCGTGTCCGGACGCGCCACCACGGCCTGCAGCCCGTTGAGGGAAAGGCACCCCTCAAAGAACGATGCCAG
Source organism: Arthrobacter sp. SLBN-112 (assembly GCF_030944625.1). Lineage (NCBI taxonomy): Bacteria > Bacillati > Actinomycetota > Actinomycetes > Micrococcales > Micrococcaceae > Arthrobacter > Arthrobacter sp. SLBN-112. The sequence goes on along the minus strand of NZ_JAUSXY010000001.1, from coordinate 2,954,521 downwards.
ACCGGGTCCCTGCGGCGTGTAACGGGGGTTGAGTATGGCCAGGAATTCCAGCGGGCTCCGGTGCCGCAGCGCCGCAGCATCGGGGTCGACGTCGTACTGGTCCTCCAGGACCGCAAGTTGCAACGGGATGCCAAGCTGGGGCGCGGCAAGGCCCACACCGGGGGCTTCATGCATGACCTGGCGCATGATCCCGATGAGGCGGCCCAGTTGGTCCGACGAAAGTTGACCGGCGAACTCTGCGGCCTGCTGGCGCAACGCGGGATGGCCGGCCTGGACGATGGGCGGCAGGGAACCGGCTGACAGGATCCGTTCTACGGCCTCGCGGATTTCGTCGGCACCGGCGGTTGTCGGGGGAAGACTCTGGATCATGGTTGACAGCCTACTGGCGGATGGCATGCGGGAACCTCGGCTAAGGTCGGGTGCATGGCTGATGAGTTATTGCCGGCATCGCCGCTGGAGCGTGTCCTGGAATTTATCCGTGTCCTCGAATCGGGCGGTGGCGGGTCTGAGATCCGCCCGCTCCTTTCCGAGGGTTTCGTGTTGACGGAGGCGCCGCACCTGCTGGCCCCGGAGGGATCCATCCGGACGCTGGAGGGCGTGCTTGCCGGTGCTGATCAAAGCCGACAAGTGGTGGAGAAGCAAAGATTTACCGTCCGCCGTACGACGTGCGAGGGTGGCCGGGTGGCGGTGGAAGCCGATTGGTCGGCTACTGTGCTGATGGATCTGCGGTACTGGGACCGTGGCGAAACCATCCGGGCCAGGACCTCGTCTGTCTTTGAGGTGAGGGACGGCCTCATTGTGAGCCAGGACAGCTACGACTGCTATTTCCGCTAGGCCAAACCCGCCCCTTCCGGTGGTTTAGTGCATGGTGAACCGCCTGGCGGCCCAGTGGTTCACTGCCGGAATGGAGGCAGCCGCGCCAAGTGCAGCCGTACGGATTCGAAGGAGCGGAGCCGGGAGGGGCCTGCCGAGCGCCATATTGATTTCGGCTTGCCGGCGGGCACGGGCCGCCGCCCTTCGCCGGGCCATTTCGAATTCCCTGAACTGCCTGCCTACCGGTCCGCCGGCCAGGCCCGCGCGGACCAGCGGGGCGAGGGCCTCGGCATCAAGCCAGCCCAGGTTCATGCCCTGGCCGCCGATGGGACTGATCTCATGGGCCGCGTCGCCCAGCAGGATGGCCCGTCCAGCTACTGTCCGGCGGGCAAGGGCCGAAGTGACGCTGAAGGCGCTCAGCATGGAGTTGGTGGCGGGGTCGGGCTCGATTCCGGTCCGCTGGCCAACCAGGCCGGCCAGGTCGGAGGCGGTTGCCGCGCCGGCCGGGCGGCTGAGGCGCACCACCCACCGGCGGATCCCGCCCGGGAGCGGAAACGATTCCACGATTCCCTGCCGTTCGAGGAACAGGGCAGCTTTGTCTCCCAGGCCGCTGCCGTCGTCGAAATCCCCCATGAGGTAGCGGTCCGGGTACGTCCTGCAGGAGGCAGGCACACCCAAGGCGTCCCGCAGTCCGGACCGGGCACCGTCGGCGGCCACCAGCAGCGCGGCCGTGGCAAGGGCCGGCCGGTGCGTGGAATCTTCCCTGGACTCGAACGCCACGGTGACCCGGCCGCCGTCGTCCGTGAGCCCTGTGACGTTCGCACCCTTGACCAGTGCGTCGGGATCCAACGTCCGTACGCGGTCCTCCAGGATTTGCTCTGTCCTGAATTGGGGAAGTGCAAGGACAAAGGGAAAGTCGGCAGACACGTTGCCGAAGGCCATGCTTCCCACGATTCTTCCGCCACTCAGGGCCACGCCTTCACGGATGCGGACACCCTCCCTAACCATGCTCGAGGCCACGCCGATCCGGGCAAGTGCCTGCAGCGCCGGTGGGTGGATGCCGATGGCGCGGGTGTGCTGGTTCCGCGTCTGGCGTTGTTCGAGCACCCTGACGGAGACGCCTTCCTGGAGCAGGACCGCGGCAAGGTACAGCCCAACCGGTCCGCCGCCGGCGATCACAACATCGGCGTCCAACTCAGTCATGGTGCCAGGTGAGGACTTGATGGAATGCTGACGACCGTTCCACGGACCAGCCCGGGGGAGCGGCGGAGGACAATTCGGCGGGCTTGTAGCTGCGCCGGATGGAGGTGAGGCCGTCCTTCCGGATGAAGGACTGCCGGAACGGTAGCGCGGCAACACTGAAGAGGGCGAAGGCTGCCGGGCTGCGGATGAGGTCGTTATGCAGCGATTTCGTTTCCGCAAGGGTCTCCGAATCGGACAGAAGCTGCCGGAGTTCTTCGGGCGCGAGGTGGTGGAGGACATGGTTGGAGATGACGACGTCGAACCGGGTCCCCTCGCGGACCAGGTCGCTGCTGTGGGCCTCCCGGAAGTCCACGCCTGAGGCCACAGCACGCTGCCGGGCGAATCGGGCTGCGCGGGGATCCGGGTCAATCCCGGTGATATGCATCGATTTCCCGTCCCGGGCCGCCCAGCGGGAGAGCAAGACGGCAAGGTCACCGCCGCCGCAGCCGACGTCCAGGATGGTCAGCGGGCGTGACTGCGGTGGAGCGATGGTCCGAAGCTCCTTCGCGTAGATTCTCCGCCACCCTGACAGGACCTTGTTGATGAGGCCGAACTGCCGGTAGGTGTTGTCCAGGAGTCGGGCGTCGCAGTCGGGGCGGTCCATCTGCTCGGTGGCGGCCGCAGCCCGGCGGCGCAGCAGGAACTCCATTGACCGGTCCCGTTCAGCCGACTGTTGCTTCTTCGGAGCCGGCCGGCGCGGCTGCCAGGCTGTCACAGGTTACTGCATCCGCGCGCTCATCAGGCCCCGAAACTGCCTGCCGGAGCTTGGTGAACAGGCCTGTTTCGACGGTCAGGCCCGGACCAAACGCCATGGAGCAGACGCGCTCGCCCCCGTTGCTCCCGTCCCGCAGAGGTTGTTCCAGGATGTGCTTCAGAACGAACAGGACAGTGGCGCTGCTCATGTTGCCGTAATTACGAAGGATCCCGCGTGCGGGTACCAGTTGCTCCTCGGTGAGGCCCAGCCGCGACTGGACTTTGTCCAGGATGCTGCGGCCGCCCGGATGGATGGCCCAGTGGGGGATGGAGGTATAGAGGAGTGCCGCAAGTTCCGGTTCCCGTGCCAGGAGTGGCTCCAGGGCGCCCACAATGTGGTCATCGATGATGTGCGGAACGTAGTTGCCGAGCACCATTTCGAACCCGTTGTCGCCGATGTTCCAGGCCATCGAGTCCTCGCCGACAGGAGTCAGCACCGTTTCGAAGTGGTCCAGCTTCAGCAGTGCGGTTTCCCCGATTCCGGGCCGGGCGGTTACGACGGCGGCGGCGGCACCGTCGGCGAACAGGGCCGAGCCCATGATGGCGTCGGGATCGTTGGATGTGCGCACATGCAGGGAACAAAGCTCGGCGCATACGACCAGGACGACGGCATTGGGGTCCGCCTCACAGAACAACTTTGCGGCGCGGAGCGCGGGGAAGGCCGCGTAGCAACCCATGAAGCCCAGGTGGTAGCGCTGGACAGCAGGGTTCAGGCCAAGCTCGCGGACCACCTTGTAGTCCGGCCCAGGGTTGAAAAACCCCGTGCACGAAACCGTGATGAGATGAGTTATGTCAAGTAAATCCAGTTCCGGGGCGGCGTCCAGGGCCGCGCGGGACGCCTCGACGAAGAGCTTTGTGGCTTCACGTGCGAAGATATCGTTCCGGACCTTGGTGCTGGGGTTCAGCAGGAGCCCGGATTCCTGGTCGTAGAACTGCGGGTTGTCCGAACGGGACGTATTGGTCAGTTCCTGCACTGCGGTAAATCGCGTCTCGATGGCTGCGCCGTCAAAGCAGGTGTTCACCAGCCGGGAGCCCAAACGGGACAATCCCGGCTGTGCCGCAAAAACGTCACGGGCTTCGGCCTGGATCAGCTTTGTCGCCGGAACTGCAGTTTCCAAGGAACGCACGTAGACCGTCATTGGTTTATTCTTGACTCGCGCCGGAGCAAAGACAATGGGCTTCTGCCGATTGAGCTGCGGATTCACAGGTGTTTGGCCCTGGCATACAGCCCCCCCTTCCAGGCATCGCCAACGCGCCGATAATCTACATTATGTCAAGTAACGTTGAGAGTACCCCGGCAGCAGGATCTTCCAGGCCCTCTCCCGGAGCCAACCGTGACGGCCCTTTAGTGGCGCCGCCGTACGGAAGCTCCAACCACGCCGCCAAGCGCGAGTCCAACGGCACAACCCCAGAAAGGGCTCTGAAACAGGGCCAAGCCCAGGCTGAATCCCATGGCGGCGCCGACCAGGGTGCAGATCCACAACGGTTTGTTCACTATCTCTCCGGATTCAAGGCAGTGACGGCGATCCCTGCTGACACTACTAAACCTGCACTTGAAAGTTTGGCAACCGCGTGCAATTAATAGGTGGCCATCGGATCTCGCTGTTTGAGAACCTGCCGCCGGCGCCCGGAACCATTTTCCGGGTCTCCCAAGCATTCCACTCCCCCGGTCTTCCCACCCGGTAGCCGTCCGGCTCCCACACCGCGACAGCTAAGCTGAAAGCCATGAATTCCTTGAAAACGAAGCCCGCAACGTCAGTTTCGGCTCGAACTGTAATGGCCGCCGCTGCGGCCGATATCATCATCATCCTCGCTTTTGCGGCGATTGGACGCGATGCCCACCACCGGGAAGAACCTGTACTGGGCGTTTTGCTCACAGCCTGGCCCTTCCTCGCCGGCGCGGCCGCGGGCTGGATGGTTGCACGGGCATGGCGGAATCCCCTCTCGGTGCTCCGGGCCGGCGTGCCGGTATGGCTTGGCAGCCTGATTGGTGGAATGGTCCTCCGTGCATTGACCGCCCAGACGGTTGTCGTTCCTTTTATCATCGTGGCCACGTTGGCCCTGGCGGTGTTCCTCGTGGGCTACCGGCTGCTGCTCGTCGGCCTGGCACGCCTGCGTCGCAGCTAAAGGCCCTGCCACATCCCGGCCGTGGAACGCATCCGGAAGATGCCCGCCCGTGTAATAGGCTGGCAGCAGAGAAACGGCCGCAGGGCTTTGCTGCGGCGGAACTGATTGAAGGGGTTCAAACGTGGTCACCGCATTTGTTCTGATCAAAACCGACGCCGCACGCATTCCGGAAACGGCCGAGGAAATATCGGCCATTGAAGGCATCAGTGAGGTGTACTCCGTCACCGGGGAATGGGACCTGATTGCCGTGGCGAGGGTGCCCCGGCACGAGGACCTGGCAGACGTCATCGCCGACAAGCTCTCCAAGGTGCCCGCGGTGGTCCATACGACCACCCATATTGCCTTCCGCGCGTACTCGCAGCACGACCTGGACGCCGCCTTCTCGCTAGGCTTCGAACAGTAAGCAGACCTAGGCGCGGGACAGCGAGACCCAGCGGTCCAGCACCGCAGCGGCTGCACCCGAATCGATCGAGTCCGCCGCCCGGACGAAAGCCGCCTGCATACGCGTCAGGAACGGACCCTCGGCGCCGAGGTCAAAGGCGACGAGGCCTGCGGCGGCGTTGACCAGGACTGCGTCCCGGGCCGGGCCTTGCTTCCCGGCGAGCACATCGCGGACAACACCGGCGTTTGCGATGGCGTCTCCCCCGCGGAGCTGTTCCACGGTGGCCAGGTTGATGCCAAGGTCCTCGGGTGAGAAATGGAGTTCGCTGACAGCGCCGTCGCGGATTTCCCATACGGTCGACGGGCCCGTCGTGGTCAGTTCATCGAGGCCGTCGTTTCCCCGGAACACCAATCCCCTGCTCCCCCGGCGCGCCAGGACGCCTGCCACCAGCGGCGCCATCCGGGCATTCGCAACGCCGACGGCCGACGCCTGCACGTTGGCCGGATTCGTCAGGGGCCCCAGGAAGTTGAATGCGGTGGGAATGGCCAGCTCACGCCGGGGAACTGCGGTGTGGCGGAATGACGGGTGGAAAACCTGGGCAAAGCAGAAGGTGATGCCCGCTTCCTCGGCGTTGCGTGCCACGCGGTCAATAGACAGGTCAAGCCGGACCCCCAGCGCCTCCAGCACGTCGGCAGATCCGGACGACGACGACGCCGCCCGGTTGCCGTGCTTCACCACTTTGGCGCCGGCACCGGCCGCGACCAGGGCGGCCATCGTCGAGATGTTGACAGTGTTAAGTTGGTCACCACCGGTGCCGACAATATCGAGCTTTTCCCCGGAGATTGCCACCGGGTTGGCGTGGGCCAGCATTGCCTCCACAAGGCCGGAGAGCTCGTCCACCGTCTCGCCCTTGGCGCTGAGTGCCACGAGGAAACCGGCGATCTGGGTCGGCGTTGCTTCGCCGGACATGATGGTGTCCATGGCCCACGACGTGTTGTCAGCCGTAAGATCGGCGCCCTTGATCAGCGCCGAGATAAGCCGGGGCCAGGTGTTGCCGGACGCTGCAGATGCCTGAGAAGTCACCTGCTGATGCTATCGAGCGATGGTGGGCGCTGACCAATGTGAACGCCGGCAGGAACTTTTCGGGGCGATTTCGCGTCTTTGTAGAAAAAGTCCCCCGAAAAGGCGGTTTGCGTTGGGCAGCACGGACTTTTGCAGACATAATGTCTATGTGACATCTGCGACCCATGCCCCCAGTACCCCGGCGCACCCCACGCTGAACCGCCCGAATATGGTTTCTGTTGGAACCGTAGTGTGGCTGTCCAGCGAGTTGATGTTCTTCGCCGGTCTCTTTGCCATGTACTTCACCCTGCGCTCCACGAGCGGTCAGATGTGGGCGGAAGAGACAGCCAAGCTCAACTTCCCTTTTGCGCTCGTAAACACGATCGTCCTCGTGGCCAGTTCCTTCACTTGCCAGATGGGCGTGTTCGCCGCTGAGCGGCTGCAACCCCGCCGTGCCGGTGGAGCCCTGCAGTTCGCCCGCTGGGGAATGAACGAATGGTTTACCTTGACGTTCCTCATGGGCGCGTTCTTCGTTGCCGGCCAGACCACCGAGTACGCGATGCTGGTTTCCGAGCATGTCTCGCTCTCCTCCAACGCCTATGGCTCGGCCTTCTACATGACCACCGGCTTCCACGGCCTGCACGTCATTGGCGGCCTGATTGCCTTCCTGCTCATCATGGGCCGGTCTTTTGCCGCGAAGAAGTTCGGACATTTCGAAGCAACGGCCGCAATCGTCACCTCTTACTACTGGCACTTCGTTGACGTCGTGTGGATTGGCCTCTTCCTGGTCATCTACGTACTCAAGTAGCCAGCTTTGATTCTTTTTCTACAAGAGGCAGAATTTCAGGTAGCGGCTCCCGGAGCCGGCGCAGGATCGAATAAAGGAACCACCACGTGAAGGCACTCTCACAAAAGCGGCGTCACCCACTTGCAGCAATAGCGCTGCTCCTGATGGGGCTCCTCATCACGGGTGGGCTGTACGCCGTGGCAACCACCATGAATGAGGCCAAGGCGAGCACCACTACGGCAAGCGCAAGCGACGTCGAAGAGGGCGGCAAACTTTTTGCGGCGAACTGCGCCACCTGCCACGGCATGGGTGCCAGCGGTTCCAAGGATGGTCCCTCACTGGTGGGTGTCGGCGCAGCTGCCGTTGACTTCCAGGTGGGCACCGGACGCATGCCGATGCAGATGAACGGCCCCCAGGCCATGAAGAAGCCCGTTCAGTTTAATGAACAGCAGACCTCACAGCTTGCAGCCTACGTTGCTTCCCTGGGAGCCGGCCCGGCGATTCCTGCAGACGACCTGACAAATGGTGGCGGCGACGCCGCCGCCGGTGGAGAGCTGTTCCGTACCAACTGCGCCATGTGCCACAACGCCGCTGCTGCCGGCGGTGCGCTGACCCAGGGCAAGTTTGCACCCGCCCTGGCCGATGTCACCGGCAAGCACATCTACGAGGCCATGGCCACAGGCCCGCAGAACATGCCGGTATTCAACGACGCAAACATCACACCCGAAGGCAAGAAGGACGTCATCACCTTCCTGAAGCAGATCGAGACCACCGGTTCCCCGGGCGGCGCCGACCTGGGATCACTTGGCCCGGTAGCTGAAGGCTTGTTCGTATGGGTTGCCGGTCTCGGCGTCATCATCGCCTTCACCATCTGGCTGACGTCCAGGACGTCGTGACGTCCTGCGGGACATACAAAACTTCTGCTGCCCTGTCAGCAGCTTGAAATTAGAAACTAACCCGGCGATCGCCGGGACGAGAGAAGGATGAGGCGAATTATGGGCAACCATAGTGACGGCAGTCCGAACCACTCGGGCACCGTAGCTACGGCTGGTCAGAATGAGGTGGAGAAGTTCCAGGATCCTGGAATTCCCCCGCATCGTTTGCGCCTGGCTGACACGGACCCGAGAGCCGCAAAGCGGGCAGAACGGCAGGTCGCCTTATTGTTTGGCATTTCTGTTGTTGGCACCCTGATCTTCCTGGTGGCGTACTTCGCCATCGATCTGGGTAACGACTCCAGCATTGCCACCATCCGGCTCCAGAATGCCCTGCTTGGCATTGGCACCGCCTTTGCGATGTTGGGTATCGGAACCGGCATCGTGCACTGGGCCAAGGCCCTGATGCCCGATCACGAAGTCTCCGAAGAGCGTCACGCGATCCGTTACGAAGAGGACCGGCAGGCTGCTGTCCGCATCGTTGACGACATCGTTGAAGAGACCGGCATCAAGCGCCGCCCGCTGATCCGCAACACCCTCCTGGGTGCCGTGGCTCTCGCTCCGCTTCCTGCGATCGCCATCTTCGGCGACCTCGGGCCCCGTCCTGACGACAAGCTTGCACACACCATGTGGGCGCCCCAGGACGGCAAGCTCAAGCGCCTCACCCGCGACCCCGACGGAACCCCCATCAAGGCCTCGGATGTCACCATCGGCTCGGCGTTCCATGTCATCCCCGAGGGCCTCAACGAACTCAGCGAAGGCAAGCTCAACGAGAAGGCCAAGGCCGTTGTTCTCCTGATGCGCCTCGATCCTGCATCGCTGAATCCCTCCAAGGGACGCGAAGAGTGGGGCTACAACGGCATCGTTGCCTACTCCGAAGATCTGCACCCACGTCGGCTGCCCTGTTGCCCTTTACGAGCAGCAGACGCACCACCTCCTGTGCCCGTGCCACCAGTCCACCTTCGACCTCACCCAAGAGTGCAAGGTGATCTTCGGCCCCGCCAGCCGTCCTCTCCCCCAGCTGCCCATCGCAGTTGATACCGAGGGCTACCTCGTCGCTACCAGCGACTTCCATGAACCCGTAGGACCAAGTTACTGGGAGCGTGATGAGCATGAGCGCACCGTCAACAGCTGAACCCGCTTTCGTCGCTAAAACCAAGGCCGGTCGGATTACCGACTTCGTCGATTCCCGCGTTGGGGGCTCCGGAATCCTGAGGGAATTCGGCCGCAAAGTCTTCCCCGACCACTGGTCATTCATGTTCGGCGAAGTGGCGCTGTACTCCTTCGTCATCCTGCTGCTGTCCGGCACCTTCCTGACGTTCTTCTTCGATCCGTCCATGGCCGAAACGCACTACAGCGGCGGCTACGTTCCGCTGAAGGGCGTGGAGATGTCGGTGGCTTACAGCTCATCGCTGAACATCTCCTTCGACGTCCGCGGCGGCCTCTTCATGCGCCAGGTCCACCACTGGGCAGCACTGCTGTTCGTGGCATCAGTCGCAGTCCACATGCTCCGGGTCTTCTTCACCGGTGCGTTCCGGCGGCCCCGTGAAATGAACTGGGTTGTCGGCTGTGTCCTGCTGATCCTGGCAATGGCCGCCGGCTTCACCGGGTACTCGCTTCCCGACGACCTGCTCTCCGGCAACGGCCTGCGCATTATCGACGGTGTCATCAAGTCCATCCCGGTCATCGGCACGTACATTTCATTCTTCCTCTTCGGTGGAGAATTCCCGGGTACGGCCATCATCAGCCGCCTTTACATGCTGCACATCCTGTTGGTGCCGGCACTGATTCTGCTGATGATCGTCATGCACCTGTTCATGGTTGTTGTCCACAAGCACACCCAGTACCCGGGCCCCGGACGCAACGACAACAACGTCGTCGGCTATCCCCTGGGTCCCGTGTACGCCGCCAAGGCCGGTGGATTCTTCTTCATCGTCTTCGGCGTGATTGCGTTGATGGCCGCGTTCTTCACCATCAACCCGATCTGGAACTACGGCCCTTACGATCCCTCTCCCGTGTCGGCAGGCACCCAGCCCGACTGGTACATCGGTTTCGTCGACGGTGCACTCCGTCTGATGCCGGGCAACCTGTACGGTTGGCATGTCGAACAGGTCTGGTTCGGACACGTCTTCACGTTCAACGTCCTGCTGCCCGCCCTTGTCCCGGCCGGCATCCTGTTCACCGTGATGTTCGCCTACCCGTGGATCGAGCGCTGGATCACCAAGGACGACCGGGAACACCACGTTCTTGACCGTCCACGAAACGCCCCGACCCGTACCGCCATCGGCATGGCAGGATTCGTTTGGTACTGCGTCATGTGGGCAGCTGCAGGTTCCGACCTCATCGCAACCCACTTCCACGTGTCCCTGAACGATGTTACGTACTGGTTGCGGGCGCTGTTCTTCGTCGGCCCGATCCTTGCGTTCATTGTCACCAAACGCGTGGCCCTTGCCTTGCAGCGGAAGGACCGCGAAATCGCCCTCCACGGCCGCGAAACCGGCCGCATCGTACGGCTTCCTCACGGTGAGTTCATCGAGGTGCATGCACCGCTGGACGAATACAAGCGCTACAAGCTGGTTGGCTTCGAATCACCCCAGGTCCAGGCGGCTGTGCCCAACGAGCACGGCGTGGTTACCCGCAAGGAAAAGCGGCGCGCGCTGCTGTCCCGCTGGTTCTTCGAGGACCGCGTTGCGCCCGCAACCCCTGCGGAGTTGGAAGCAGCACACGGCCACGGCCACGAGGCTGTTGAAGCTGCAGAGGGAACGAAGAGCCTGACGCACTAGGCGACGGCAATCGACACGAAGGGCCCGATCCACACGGATCGGGCCCTTCGTGCATTATTGGCTGCCGCCTTTTCGCGGCGCCGGGGTCTGGTGAAGGCCACCTGGTGCTTCAGTGATTGCGCGCCCTGCGGGCTCCGGGCCGCTGCAGGGGAACCCACAGCTTGTAACGGTCCGCGCGGTAATAGGAGACGGAGTAGTCCACCATTGCGCGCGCTACGAAGGCGTGCCGCTGGATCTTCAGCAACGGCGCCCCAACCTCGACGTTCAACAACCGCGCAGTGGAGGGTGATGCAGCCGTGGCCTCGATCATGTCCTCGCCCCACTCCATCACCAGGCCGAACTGCTCGCTGAGGACGTTGTACAGCGACGTGGGTGGCTCGTGGTCGAGAAGGCCCGGGACACGATGCGCCGGGATGAAGTTCTCGTCCACGCTCATCGGCTCACCGTCGGCCAGGAGCAGCCGGCGGAAGCGTACCAGGGGGGTTCCCTCGTCCAATTGCAGTTCGCGGGCCAGGAAGGCGCTGGCTCCAATCTGTTCGAAGCTGAGCACTTTTGCGGCAGGGACCATACCTCGGCGTTGCATCTCTTCGCTGTAGGACGTCAGCTTGACCTGCAGGTCGAGCTTCGGCCGGCGAACGAAGGTTCCCAATCCCACAACGCGTTCGATCACCTCCTCCCCTACCAGGGCATCAATGGCCTGCCGGACAGTCATCCTCGCAAGCCCGAAACGCTCGGCCAGGTCACGCTCAGACGGAAGTGCCGAACCTGGAAGGCAGGATTCTGCGATGTAGCCCCGAAGGATCTCCCGGAGCTGAACATAGATCGCGGTGCCGCTGGTGCGGTCTATTTCGCCGGTGATGGCGGTGGCGCCAGCTGCCATGGTTCCTCTTCCTGCCGTTTGTTGTCCTGTTCAATTTTAGGACGGTCTAGACCAGCGGGTGACCGTTGTCCGTTTACTGCCTCGGCGGGCGGGCCCGATATATTTGGTCTGGAAATTTTGCCCAAAGACGGATGGGGCCGTCGTGACGAAGGAGTCTCCTTTGCCAACACTGAAGGCCGTGGTGACAGCGCCTCAGGGCCTGCACGCACGCTCTGCCGCGGTATTCGTCCGTGCTGTTACGGACACGGGGCTTCCCCTGACCATCAGGAAAGCCGGCAGCGGAAACATTGACGCACGTTCCCTGCTCCAGGTGATGGCAGCTGACTTCCAGCAGGGGTGCGAGGTGGAGTTGGCGGTCAGCGACGACGCCCTGAACGGCGCGCAGGAGCATCGGAGGGCGCTGGACGCCCTAAGGGACCTCGGCGGCCTGCTGGAGTCCCAGGGAGCCGTCCAAAGCGTTTGAGGATAGAACGACGTCGGGCCCCACCTTAGGTGGGGCCCGACGTCGTTATTGCTTTAGTTTCTTAGTGCGCGTGGTCACCGCGGCTGTACTCGTATACCCAGCCGACAAGGGCCACAACGGCGATGCCGCCGGCGATGAAGACGATCCAGAATCCGACTGCCAAGCCCAGGAAGCCGGTGGCGCAGGCAATGCCAAGAACCAGGGGCCACCAGCTCCAGGGGCTGAAGTGTCCCTGCTCGCCGGCCCCTTCGTGGATCTCGGCGTCGCTGCGGTCTTCGGGCCGCAGGCCGACCCGCTTGCCGGTGAATCCGAGGTAGCCGCCGATCATGCCTGCGAGGCCGCCGACGAGGAGAATGCCCAGGATGCCGACCCACTCACTCCAGTGCGTCAGGAAACCGTAAACCAAGGAGATAGGGACGAAGAAGAAGACTCCAGAGCCAAAGATCCAGGATTCGATTTTCACTGTGCGGTGTCCTTCTGGTCAGCGTTGCCGAGCACTGCCGCTGCGGGCGCCGGCGAATCAGCGGTATGTACCTGGCGGAGTTCCGGGTGGTGCAGGTCCAGGGCAGGACGTTCCGAACGGATCCGGGGCAGGGACGTGAAGTTGTGGCGCGGCGGCGGGCAGGAAGTAGCCCACTCAAGCGAAGCACCGAAGCCCCACGGGTCATCCACCTGGACTCTTTCGGCATTCCGCGACGTGATGTACACGTTCCAGAAGAACGGAATCAGCGACGCGCCAAGCACGAAGGAGGAGATGGTGGAGAACTGGTTCATCCAGGTGAAGTTGTCTTCGGGCAGGTAGTCTGCGTAGCGACGCGGCATGCCCATGACACCAAGCCAGTGCTGGATGAGGAACGTGCCGTGGAAACCCAGGAAGAGCAGCCAGAAGTGGATCTTGCCCAGGCGCTCGTTGAGCATCTTGCCCGTCCACTTGGGCCACCAGAAGTAGAACCCTGCGAACATTGCGAATACAACGGTGCCGAAGACCACGTAGTGGAAGTGAGCCACCACGAAGTAGGAGTCCGAAACGTGGAAGTCCAGCGGCGGGGAGGCCAGGATGATGCCGGTCAGGCCGCCGAAGAGGAACGTAATGAGGAAGCCGATGCTCCACAGCATAGGGGTCTCGAAGGTCAGTGAACCCCGCCACATGGTGCCGATCCAGTTGAAGAACTTCACGCCGGTGGGCACTGCGATGAGCATCGTCATGAACGAGAAGAACGGAAGCAAGACAGCGCCCGTGACGTACATGTTGGTGGGCCCAGACGGTCACCGAGAGAGCCGCAATGGCGATCGTGGCGTAGACCAGTCCCTTGTAACCGAAGACCGGCTTGCGGCTGAAGACCGGGAAGATCTCCGAGACGATACCGAAGAACGGCAGCGCGATGATGTACACCTCAGGGTGGCCGAAGAACCAGAACAGGTGCTGCCAGAGGACGGCACCGCCGTTCGCGGGATCGAAGATGTGGGCGCCGAACTTCCGGTCCGCGCCCAGGGCAAAGAGGGCTGCCGCCAGCGGCGGGAAGGCCATGAGTACCAGGATCGCCGTGATCAGGGTGTTCCAGGTGAAGATCGGCATCCGCCACATGGTCATGCCCGGGGCACGCATGCAGATGATGGTCGTGATGAAGTTGACCGCGCCGAGGATGGTGCCGAAGCCGGACAGGGCCAGGCCGAAGACCCAGAGGTCACCGCCGATGCCCGGGGTAAACGTGGTGTCCGAGAGCGGCGCGTAGGCGAACCAGCCAAAGGAAGCAGCGCCCTGCGGGGTGATGAAGCCCGACACCGCGATGGTGGAGCCGAAGAGGAAGAACCAGAACGCCAGGGCGTTCAGGCGAGGGAACGCGACGTCAGGAGCACCGATCTGCAACGGCATGATCACGTTGGCAAACCCGGCGAAGAGCGGGGTGGCGAACATCAGGAGCATGACGGTTCCGTGCATGGTGAACAGCTGGTTGTACTGTTCCTTGGTCTGCAGGATCTGCATGCCGGGCTCGAACAGCTCGGCGCGGATCAGCAGCGCCATCACGCCGCCGAGGCAGAAGAACACAAACGATGCAATCAGGTACATGTACCCGATGGTTTTGTGGTCCGTGGAGGTGATCCAGTTGACGACGATGCGCCCCTTGGACTTTGGTACCACTGGAGCCGACAGGGCTCCGGCGGGTGCGGATTGGGTGTACGTAGCCACGTCGCTCCCCTTACTTGGTTTCGTTCAGGTTCGGGTTGCGGTCGTAATCAGCACCAAGCAGGCCGGTGTTGCCTTCAGCCTTGAGCTGGTCCATGTGTGCCTGGAATTCGGATTCCGACACCACCTTGACGCGGAACAGCATTTCGGAGTGGTACTCGCCGCAGAGTTCGGCACACTTGCCGTCGTAGGTGCCCTCTTTAGTGGGGGTGAACCGGATGTAGTTGGTCTTGCCGGGGATCATATCGCGCTTCTGCAGGAAGGCGGGAACCCAGAAGGAGTGGATGACATCGCGGGAATTGAGCTCGAGGTCAACAGACTTGTTGACCGGCAGGTACAGCGTGGGGAGTTTTTCCTTGTCGATGTTGTTGCCGGTCAGGTGGGCCTGGACGCCGGCCTCGTGCAGGTCTTCCTGGATCACGTCGCCGGACTTGTAGTTGAAGTCCCACGCCCACTGCTTGCCGCGGACGTCAACGACGACGTCGGCAGGCTGCGAACGGTCATCGATCGCCTGCTGGTCACGGTCGGTGAAGTAGAAGAACACCAGAACCATGAAGATCGGGATGGTGAGGTAGAAGACCTCAAGGGGAAGGTTGAAGCTGGTCTGTCGGGGGAATCCAACGGTCCCCTTGCGGCGGCGGTAGGCCACCAGGCACCAGATGATCAGGCCCCAGGTAATGGTGCCCACCACGAGCGCAGCAATCCATGAGTTGACCCAGAGGTCCATGATGCGGTCGGTGTTGCTGGTGGTGCCACGTTCAGTGGGCATCCACCCTTTCTCTACCTCTGGCGAACATCCGGTCAAAACCAACGCGCCGGCAATAGCCAAGCTTGAGATCGTTGTGATCGTTTTGCGTCGGCTGCCGGTTCGGTTCTGCGAACTCACAGACGGCCCTTCCTACTTGTTGCTGTTGTCCGGGCTGCCATGGGCGCTCCGGGCACACTAAAAGTTTTACTACTCGGTGTAGAGCTTACCGCTCTGCCGGGCGTTTCGCCCACATGTCGGCGCCGAGCCTCCGTACCGTTTTTGACGGCGGGAAGCTCGGCGCGGACATCGGGCGAAATAACCGGGTTAGTGGAACGAATCACCGCAGGCGCAGGAGCCTCCGGCGTTCGGATTGTCGATGGTGAAACCCTGCTTCGAGATGGTGTCCTCGAAGTCGATGCTGGCGCCGCTGAGGTACGGAACGCTCATCTTGTCCACCACGACCTCGACTCCGTCGAAGTCGCGCACGGCGTCGCCGTCGAGGAGCCGCTCGTCGAAGTAGAGCTGGTAAATCAGCCCTGAGCAGCCGCCGGGCTGCACAGCCACGCGGAGCCGCAAGTCCGTGCGGCCTTCCTGCTCGAGGAGGCTGCGTACCTTGCCTGCAGCGACGTCGGTCAGGTCAACCTCGTGAACGGGCAGTTCATCACTGGCCGCAGCGGGGGTCGCGGTGCTGTTTTCGTTGGTTGCGGTGCTCATTGGCCTACCTTCTTAGGACGGTCTGGCGGCGCCGCCTAACGACGCCTGCCCCTACGGATACGGTATGGGCTATAGCTACATGCTACGCGCGGCAGTCCTGTAGCTCTAACTCCTGACGTAACCGTCAGGACCCGCCGGTTGTTCCCCGAACGTCTTCCTGCCCCAGGCCGTCGCTGTTGAGCCGGGCCAGCATCAGCGATTCGGCCAGGATGGCATTGCGGAAGTCCCCGATATGCAGGGATTCATTCGCGCTGTGGGCGCGGGAATCGGGGTCCTCTACCCCGGTCACCAGGATCTGCACGTCGGGATATACCTCTGTCAGGTCGGCGATAAACGGGATCGAACCGCCGATTCCGGTTTCGACGGCCGGAACTCCCCAGGCCTCGCCCAAGGCCCACATGGCCAACGAGGCAGCGGCGGAAGAGGTGTCGGTCCGGAAGGGATTCCCGGCCTCCCCCGGCGTGAAGACCACCTTCGCGCCGAACGGGGCGTTCGCTTCGACGTGCCGGCGTACCGCTTCCATGGCTTCTGCCGGCACCTGTCCTGGCGCCAGCCGCAGGCTGAACTTGGCCCGCGCGCGAGGAAGAAGGGTGTTCGAGGCAACATCCACGGCGGGGGCGTCGAACCCGATGATCGACAATGCGGGTTTGGTCCACAGCCGTGAGGCGATGCTGCCGGTACCGGCCAGGCGAACGCCGTCCAGCACCGATGCATCGGCCCGGTAGTCCGCCTCCGGCATCTCGACGGCGGCGGTGTCGGTGGCGACGAGCCCCTCGATGGCGACGTTCCCGTCGTCGTCGTGGAGGGTGGCAATCAGGCGGGACAGCAGGGTGGGTGCGTCGAGGACTGGGCCGCCGAACATGCCCGAATGCACCGCGTGCTCAAGGACCTGTACCTCGATGACGCCGTCAACCAGTCCCCGCAGGCTGGTGGTCAGGGCCGGGGTCCCGACTTTCCAGTTGCTGGAGTCCGCAACGACGATGACATCAGCGCGCAGCAGTTCGCGGTTTGCCTCCAGGAAGGAACGGAATGTTGGCGAACCGGCCTCCTCTTCGCCCTCGATGAAGAAGGTCACGCCAAGCCCGAGGGAGTCGGAAAGGAGCCCCGAGACGGCAGTATAGGCGGCAATGTGCGCCATGATGCCGGCCTTGTCGTCAGCGGCGCCGCGCCCGTAGAGCCGGCCGTCCTTTTCGACGGCGGTAAACGGCGCGGTGTCCCACAGAGATTCGTCGCCAACAGGCTGGACGTCGTGGTGGGCGTAGAGCAGGATGGTCGGTTTGCCTGCTGCGGCAGGGCGGCGGCCCACGACGGCGGGTCCGCCGGGCGTGCCGTCCTCCTTGTTGACGGTCAGGACCCGGACCTCGGGCAGTCCTGCTCCGCGGAGGAGTTCGGCGACGGCGTCCGCACTGCGTTCGAGCGGGGTTCGATCAAAGCTGGGCCACGCAATGCCCGGGATGGCCACCAGATCCTTGAGCCGGGCCAGCGTCTGGTCGAAGGAACGGTCTACCGCCGAACGGAGATCTTCCGTCCCGCCGGCAGTGTCGGGGCCCTGACCTGGTGTACCTGTAGTGGTGCGCGGGGTCGCCGCAGGTGATGAAGTCATGGCCAAAACATTACCCCCGTCACATTCGGCCGCAGGCAGCCGGTGGCCACCTCGGCAGGCAGCGGGCGGCCTCCCGCAAGGTATTCTGGTCAGGTGTTCGGACGTAGAAAAGAAGCGCCCTCGGCGCAGGAAACAGTAGACCAGCAGGCAGCGGAAGCAGAGGCCCGGCAGAACAGCGTGGTGGGCAAGGGTGCCCCTACCCCCACCCGGAAGGCCCAGGAAGCTGCCCGCAAGCGTCCGTTGGTGCCTGAGGACCGCAAGGCATCCAAGGCCGCCGAACGCCAGGCGGTGCAGGACCAGCGGTTGAAGATGCGCCGGGCGCTGGACACCGGCGACGAGAAGTTCCTGCCGCTGCGTGACAAGGGACCGCAAAAGCGCTTTGCGCGGGACTATGTGGACGCACGATTCAACCTCGGCGAATACCTGATGTTCGGCGCGCTGCTGTTTGTCCTGGTGTCCTTGATGGTTCCGGCCTCCAGCGACATGATGATCTACGTGCTCGGCGCGTTCTGGGTGATGTTCCTGGCCGTCTTCGTTGACGTCTTCATCCTCTCCCGCAAACTCCGCAAGGGCCTGGCGCAGAAGTTCGGCGATGTGGAGGGCGGGACCGTTTGGTACGGCTCCATGCGCTCCCTGCAGTTCCGCAAACTGCGGCTGCCCAAACCCCTGGTTGGCCGCGGACAGTACCCCTCCTGACCCGCAGAAACCACTTAAAGCAGGAACCCCGGCGGGATGACCGCCGGGGTTCCTGCTTTAAGTGGAGCTCAGCGGCGGCGGTTCTTCGCCAACTGCTTGTTGATCCGCGCGGCCCAGAACGGTCCCTCGTACAGGAACGCGGTGTAGCCCTGCACCAGGGTGGCCCCGGCGTCGAGCCTGTCCTGTACGTCCTTGGCGGACTCCACGCCACCGACTGACACCAGGGTCAGCGCATCACCTGTGGCGTCTTTGAGCCGCTTCAAGACCTCCAGTGAGCGCTGCTTCAGGGGAGCTCCGGACAGTCCGCCGGCTCCGCACTTTTCCACGTCGCCGGCAGCCGACGAGAGCCCCGACCTGGCGATGGTGGTATTGGTGGCGATAATGCCGTCCAGCTTCAGGTCCAACGCCAGCCGGGCAACGTCGTCGATGTCCTCATCGCTCAGGTCAGGGGCGATCTTCACCAGCAGCGGCACATGCCGTCCGGCGGCCCGGTCGGCTTCCTGCCCCACGGCAACCAGGAGCGGGCGGAGCGTTTCCACGTCCTGGAGCAGCCGGAGCCCCGGAGTATTGGGGGAACTGACGTTCACCACCAGATAGTCGGCGGCAGGGGCCAGGCTGCGGGCGCTGACCAGGTAGTCGTCCACGGCGTCGGCCAGCTCCACCACCTTGGTCTTGCCGATGTTGATGCCGATGACCGGCCGGACTTCCGGGTACCGGCGCTGAAGTGCTGCGCGGGCGGCCTTGAGCCGGGGCGCGACGGTTGCGGCGCCGTCGTTGTTGAATCCCATCCGGTTGATCACGGCCCTGTCCTGGACCAGGCGGAATAGCCGGGGCTTGTCATTGCCAGGCTGGGCCTGGCCGGTGATGGTGCCCACCTCCACGTGGCCGAATCCAAGCTCGCTGAGGGCCTCGATGCCGAGCCCTTCTTTGTCGAAGCCAGCAGCCAGCCCGAAGGGCGAGGGAAAGGTAACGCCGAAGGCGGTGGTCCGCAGCGAGGGCGCCGGAGCGGTCAGCTTCTGCAGGATCCTCCCCGCGCCGGTGGCATGCGCGAGCCGGATCCCCTTGAATCCGATCTTGTGGGCGCGCTCGGCGTCCATCCATGAAAAGGCCAGCTTGAAGAAAGTGGGATAAACGCGCATGCCTCCAGTTTCCCGTCTGGTGGCGTCCCACACCAAAACGGAGAAGCGCCTTGATCGGGCAACATACGGGCGGCGCCGGATTAGCATGAGGGCATGCAGTGGCAGCCGGACATCCTGGGCAGGGACTTCGAGTCCTGTTCCTTTGTGGCCACCGGGGCCGACGGCGTGGAGCGGACGGCAACCCTGGTCCGGCTCCGGCCGCCCGGGGATGTGGACGTTCCGGCCGGCCGCCGCCGGGCAGTGCTGTTCCTTCATGGCTGGAGCGACTACTTCTTCAACGCGGACCTGGCACGTTTCTGGGCAGGGGCCGGATACGACTTCTATGCGCTGGACATGCACAACCACGGGCGGAGCCTGCGGCCGGAGTTCCCTGGCGGCTACGTTGGCGACCTCGCCGCCTATGACGCGGAAATCCAGGAGGCGTGCCGCCTCATAGAACTTGCCGGCGCGCCAGGGCCGGTGGCTTTGATGGGGCACTCCACCGGCGGGCTGGTGGCAGCACTGTGGACCAGCCGCCATCCGGAGGCCGTGTCACAACTGATCCTCAACAGCCCATGGCTGGAGATGCACGGGAGCGCACTGGTGCGCCGCGCCGCGTCAGGCATGGTTCGGCCCGTGGCCCGCTTCCGGCCCCAGGCGGTGCTCCGCCTTCCACAGCGAGGCCACTACTGGCGCACCATCAGCAGCGCCGCCGACGGCGAGTGGCCGCTCGACGAGCGGTACCGCCCACGCATGGCTTTCCCGGTACGCGCCGGCTGGCTGAGGGCCGTGCTCGCCGGCCACGCCCGGGTGGCCCGCGGCCTGGGGATCCAGGTGCCCATCCTGGTGCTGCTGTCCAAGGGCAGCGCAAACGGCCTCTTCTGGTCGGAGGACATGCGCCGGACCGATGCCGTCCTGGATGTGTCGACCATCGGCGCCCGCGCCCTGACACTGGGCAGCACGGTGACCGTGGAACGGATTGACGGCGCCCTGCACGACGTCTTCCTCTCCCCCAAGGCAATCCGGACCGACGCCTACGCACGGCTGGCCCGCTGGCTGCGGGCTTACGGGTGAGGCTGCTCCGCCTTTGAATCCGCCGGTGCGGCCGCCGCATCCACAGCCCCGCCGTAGCGGCGGTCCCGGCTGGCATATTCCTCGACGGCGGCCCACAGGGTGCGCCGGTCCACATCCGGCCAGAGCGTGTCCATGAAGACGAATTCTGCGTATGCGGACTGCCAGAGCAGGAAGTTGGACAGCCTCTGCTCGCCCGAACTGCGCAGGAAGAGGTCCACGTCCGGAAGGTCGGGCTCATCGAGGTACTTCTGGATGGTCCGTTCGGTGATGGAACCGGGCTTCAGCCTGCCCGCGGCCACATCTGCGGCAATTGCCGAAACCGCGTCGGTGATCTCAGCACGACCGCCGTAATTAACACACATGGTCAAATTACAGGTGCTGTTGGCCGCAGTGAACTCCTCGGCTTCCTCCAATTCGCGGATCACCGAGCCCCACAGCCGGGGCCTCCGTCCTGCCCAGCGGATCCGCACGCCCCAGTCGTCCAGCTGGTTCCGTTGCCTTCGCAGCACATCCTTGTTAAATCCCATCAGGAAGCGGACTTCCTCCGGAGACCTGCGCCAGTTCTCCGTAGAGAACGCGTAAACACTCACATACTCGATCCCTAGTTCGATGGCACCGGCCATGACATCGAGCAGCGCCGGCTCCCCCGCTTTATGCCCCTCAATCCGCGGGAGGCCCCGCTGGTTGGCCCAGCGGCCATTGCCATCCATCACAATAGCGACGTGCCGGGGAATGAACTCGGCCGGGATGGACGGCGCCACTTCGCCGGAAGGATGCGGGTAGGGCGCCGCTACAGGATGGGTTCGCCTGCGGGCTGCATTGTTCTTTTTACCCAGGGCCACTGTCAGGTACGCTCCACGTGTTTGAGGGATTTCAGGACTCGTTCCAAGTGCCACTGCAGGTACGCCGCCACCAGGCCCGCAGCTTCCTTGCGGTGCGGAGCCAACGATGCGTCCGCCGTCGTCCAGTCCCCGGTCAGCAGGGCGGCCAGCAGCCTGACGGTCTCAGGCGCCGGGGCAGGGGAACCCGGGGGCCTGCACTGGGCACAAACCATGCCGCCAAGGGGCGACGAAAATGCTGAATGCGGCCCCGGCGCGCCGCAGCGGGCACAGTCAGTGAAGCTCGGGGCCCATCCGCCGGTGGACAACGCACGCAGGAGGTAGGAATCCAGGATCAGGCCGGCGGCATGCTCATCCCGGCTCAACGCGGCCAGGGCACCCACCAGCAGGTTGTACTGCGCCGTCCCGGCCTCACCGTCGACGTCCGTCAGCTTCTCCGCCGTCTCGGTCATGGCGGCGGCCACCGTATACCGGCCGTAGTCCGCAGCGATGCTGCCGCCGTAGGCACCCTTTGCCACCGCCTGGGTGACGATATCCAGCGTCCGGCCGGACACCAACTGAAGGTCGGCCACCATGAACGGTTCAAGCCGGGCACCGAACCGGCTGCTGGTGCGGCGTACGCCCTTTGCCACCGCGCGGACCTGGCCGTGATGCTTGGTCAGGAGCGTGATGATCCTGTCAGCCTCGCCCAGCTTGTGCGTGCGCAGCACCACGGCGTCGTCCCGGTACGCCCGGGAGGCAAAAGACTGTTGGACCACGCTCTATCTTCCCATCCTGCCCGGTGGTACGTCGCCAGGACGCGGTTGTGCCGCTGGCGGAACCGGCGGCACAACCTCTCAGGTTTCAGGCCTGGGCGTCGCGGATAGCGCGGTTGACGGCCGAAATGACGGCCTTGAGCGACGACATGCTGGTGTTGGCGTCGATGCCGGCACCCCACAGGACCCGCTCCCCCACAGCACACTCGACGTATGCGGCGGCCATGGCGTTGCCGCCTTCGGACAGTGCGTGTTCACTGTAGTCCAGCACCCGGACATCCACGCCGTCTTCATGGAGGATGTTCAACAGGGCCGCGATCGGACCGTTACCGGTGCCGGTGCGCCGGACCTGCGAGCCATCAATGGTGAGCGAGGCGTGCAGCGTCATGCCGCCGTCGTCACCTGTTTCTGTCTTGACGGCACCCAGCGAGTAGCGGCCCCACTGCCCCTCAGCCTGGCCGGAGGGCAGGTACTCGTCCTGGAAGATCTGCCAGAGCTGCGCACCGCTGACCTCCCCGCCGGCGGTGTCGGTGCGTCGCTGGATGACGCCGGAGAATTCGATCTGGGCACGGCGCGGCAAGTCCAGGCTGTGCTCATTCTTGAGCAGGTAGGCCACGCCGCCCTTGCCGGACTGGGAGTTGACGCGGATCACGGCTTCATAGCTGCGGCCAAGGTCCTTGGGGTCCACCGGCAGGTACGGTACCTGCCAGGTGAAGTCGTCCACGGCTTTGCCGGCCGCAGCGGCATCCCGCTCGAGGGCTTCGAAGCCCTTCTTGATGGCGTCCTGGTGGGACCCGGAGAACGCGGTGAAGACCAGGTCTCCGCCGTAGGGCGAACGCTCCGGGACGGGCAGCTGGTTGCAGTACTCCACGGTCCGGCGGACGTCGTCAATGTTGGAGAAGTCAATCATGGGGTCGATTCCCTGGACGAACAGATTCAAGCCCAGCGTCACCAGGTCCACGTTGCCGGTCCGCTCGCCGTTGCCAAAGAGGCAGCCTTCGATGCGGTCGGCGCCGGCCATGTATCCCAGCTCGGCGGCGGCCACACCGGTGCCGCGGTCGTTGTGCGGGTGCAGGGACAGGATGATTCCCTCACGCGGGTGGAGGTGCCGGCTCATCCACTCGATGGAATCGGCGTAGACGTTGGGCGTGGCCATTTCCACCGTGGCGGGGAGGTTGATGATCACCTGGCGGTCTGCGGAGGCTTCAAAGACATCGGCGACGGCGTTGCAAACCCGCACCGCGTACTCCAGTTCGGTCCCCGTGAAGGACTCCGGCGAGTACTCGTAGGTCACGTGGGTGTCCGCGAGCGTTTCCTCGTACTTCCTGCACAGCCGCGCACCCTGCAGGGCGATGTCCAGGATTCCGTCCTCGTCCTGGTTGAACACCACGCGCCGCTGCAGGACGGACGTGGAGTTGTAGAGGTGGACGATGGCCTGCTTGGCCCCGACCAGCGATTCGTAGGTCCGTTCGATCAGGTGTTCGCGGGCCTGCGTGAGGACCTGAATGGTGACATCGTCCGGGATGTGGTTTCCCTCGATGAGTTGGCGGACAAAGTCGAAGTCCGTCTGCGAAGCGGACGGGAAACCGACCTCGATTTCCTTGTAGCCCATGCGGACCAGCAGGTCGAACATCTTCATCTTGCGGGCCGGGCTCATGGGATCGATCAGGGCCTGGTTGCCGTCGCGGAGATCGACCGCGCACCAGCGCGGGGCTTTGGTGATGACCTTGTCCGGCCAGGTGCGGTCCGGCAGTTCGACCTTGATCTGGTCCTGGAAAGGGGTGTACCGGTGGGCAGGCATTCCTGAGGGCTTTTGTGCGTTACGCATGACGTTCGTGGCCTTTTCTATCGATCTTCAGTGAAAGGGTGGCCGGGCAACACAAACTCCGCAGCGAGGGTGGGCCGTGCGCTAGATAGCGTCTGTGGCCTCGCCGCGGCAGCTAAGGAGAAGGAGCTCTGCACGCACTCTTTGAGCCTAACACGGGTGCGTAAGATGAAAGGGCACTACCGTCCGTAAAGTCCAGCATGCAGACGCCTCCGGTGTTCGCCCGGCAGCGGCGTCGCAGCAAAAAGGAGTTTCAGTGCCCATTTCGGGGATCGATCTGTCCACCATTGATGACACAGTCCGGCCGCAGGATGACCTTTACCAACACGTGAACGGTGCCTGGCTGAAAGCCACCGAGATTCCCGACGACCGGCCCCTGGAAGGTACGTTCACCGCCCTCCGCGACGGGTCCGAGCTTGCCGTCCGGGACATCATCGAAGAAGCGGCAGCCAAAGGCGCGGACGCGACGGGAATCGAGCGGAAGATCGGCGACCTCTACAACAGCTTCATGGACGAGGCGACAGTTGAAGGCAAGGGCATGGAACCGGTCAGGGGCCGGCTGGCTGAGGTCTTTGCCACCGGATCAGCCGAGGAGTTCATTGCACTGGCGGGCCGGCTGTTCCGCGCCGACGTCGGCGGGCTCTTCTACATCTACCCTGCACCGGATGCGGGAAATCCGGACCGGGTCCTGCTCTACACCGGCCAGGGCGGCCTGGGCCTGCCCGACGAGTCGTACTACCGTGAAGAGAAGTTCGCCCCCATCGTTTTGGCATACACGGGCCACGTGGAGAAGATCTTCGAGCTGGCCGGAGTGCCTGATCCCAACGGTGCCGCTACCCGGGTGGTCCAGCTGGAAACGAAACTCGCAGCGCACCACTGGGACAACGTCACCCTCCGGGATCCGCAAAAGACCTACAACCTGAAGACGGCAGATGAAGCCAATGCGCTCTTCCCGCTCCTGGCCACCTGGTTCGAGGCGGCCGGCATTGAGCCTGCCAAACGCGCCGAAATCGTGGTGAGCACCCCTGACTTCTTTGCGGGGGCCACTGTGCTCCTGGACGAAGTGCCGTTGTCCACTTGGCAGGAGTGGCTGGCGATGCGGGTCGTCAGCGCTGCCGCCCCGTACCTGTCCTCGGAGTTCGTGGACGCCAACTTCGCCTTTTACGGCACCACCATCAGCGGCACACCGCGCAACAAGGACCGCTGGAAGCGGGGCGTGGCCGTAGTGGAGTCCGGACTGGGCGAGGCGGTGGGCCAGATCTACGTGGCGCGGCACTTCCCCGAGACCCACAAGGAGCGGATGCAGACCCTGGTGGCGAACCTCACCGAAGCCTACCGCCGGAGCATCAACGACGTTGACTGGATGGGCGAAGACACCAAAGCGGAGGCCCTCCGCAAGCTTGCTGCCTTCCGTGCCAAGATCGGCTACCCGGACGAGTGGATCGACTACTCTGCCGTGGAGATCAGGCCCGATGACCTGCTGGGCAACGTGGAGCGCGCCCATAACGCCGACGTCGACCGGCACCTGGACGAGGTGGGCAAACCGGTGGACCGCAACAAGTGGCTGATGACGCCGCAGACGGTCAACGCCTACTACCACCCCATGATGAACGAAATTGTGTTCCCGGCAGCAATCCTGCAGCCGCCGTTCTTTACCGCCGACGCCGACGACGCCGTCAACTACGGCGGCATCGGCGCGGTGATCGGACACGAGATTGGCCACGGCTTCGATGACCAGGGCTCACAGTTCGATGGCGGCGGCGCGCTCCGCAACTGGTGGACCGACCAGGACCGCCAGGCTTTCGAGGCCCTGACGGCCCGCCTCGTGGCACAGTATGACGCCCTGTCACCCACCGCCGCGCCGGGGCACCACGTCAACGGCCGGCTCACGCTGGGCGAGAACATCGGCGACCTCGCAGGCCTCACCATCGCCTACAAGGCATACCTGATCAGCCTGGACGGGAAAGAACCCGAAGTCCTGGACGGCCTGACCGGGCAACAACGCTTCTTCGCGTCCTGGGCCGCCGGTTGGCGCCAGGTGATCCGGCAGGAGGAAGCCATCCGGCGCCTGGCAACGGACCCGCACTCCCCCAACGAGTTCCGCACCAACGCCATTGCGAAGAACCTTGATTCATTCCATGAGGCGTTCGACGTGACGGAGGCGGACGGCATGTGGATGCCCGCCGCCGAACGCGTCAGCATCTGGTAGCGTCCACGCAAAAGCCCGGGCAAACAGCAGGCCCCGCCGGTACCGGCGGGGCCTGCTTTGGCGTTATGGGCGCCTTGGCCCGGACCGGGCAAGGCTATGCCTGCTACTGCCGGACGATCAGCGCAGGGTTTGCCTGCTGGCAGACCTTGTCCCCCGCGGTCTGGTTGACGATGTCCGAAGGCAGCGCGGGCGTCCCGGCCCCGAAGGCGGTACCGGTGGTGAAGTCGCTGCCCACGTAGACCTGCACGCCCTGGATTGCCGCAAGCGGGATCATCTGTTCGGCCGGAATTCCGAGCAGGGCGGCGACGTCTGTGGCGACATCCGCGAAATTGGGCCCGTAGTACACGGCCGTCTTTGCCACCGGTTGGGCCTGGAACTGCGATGTTCCCGCGAAGCCGCCGTTCACCAGGACCTGGACAAGTTCCTGGGCCCGGCCCGGGACGCCGCTGCCATTGGCCACGGTTACAGGCTGGACTGCCTTGTTGTATGGCGGGACCGGTGCCGCCGTCGCGGTCGGCGAGGGCGTCGGCGTCGGCGACCCAGCGGGCGGCGTGGTGGTGGGTGCCGTCGGATCGGTCAGGTCAACATTCTTCCGGAGTGCGGAGAAAAGCTGGGCGCCCGCAGGTTCGGCGATGACCAGGCGGTTGGGGTCGGTGGGTGCGGGTGCCGTGGGCACGGCGACGAACGCAACCTTGCTGATGTCGATGTTCTTCAGCCGGTTGCCGATGGTGAGGAGGGCCGGAATGGAGGCCAGCCCATCATCGACAGTGAGGTTCTGGGTGACGACGTCGGCGATCTTGAGCATCTTTGCGGGGTCGGACAGCGTCCCCTCGTCCTTGATCTTGCGGGTCAGCGAGGACAGGAATCCCTGCTGGGCCTTGATCCGGCCCAGATCGCCGCCGTCGGCGAACGCGTGGCGGGTGCGGAGGTAGGAAAGTGCCATCTCGCCTTGGACGGCGGAAGTCCCCGCGGGCAGGCGAAGCCCCGAATCGGGGTCGAAGACGGCGTCGCTGATGCATACGTCCACACCGCCAACGGCGTTGGAAAGTTCCTTGACGGCGTTGAAGTCCGCCATCATGAAGTGGTCCACCTGCATGCCGGTCAGCTTGTTGACGGTATCCACGGCGCAGCCGATGCCGGCTTCGCCCATGGCCTCATTGATCATCACGCCGCTGCGGGCGGGATAAACCTTGTTGGTTTTCCGGTCCGTGCACTGCGGGATGTCCACCAGGAGGTCGCGGGGAAAGCTGATCACGTTGACGCGCTTGTTGTCCTCGGAGATATCCATCAGCATCATTACGTCCGATTTGCCGTAGCCGGTGGAATCGTCAGTGGTCCCGTACTGGGAGTTCTTCCCGTCCCGGGTGTCCGACCCGAGGATCAGGATCTGCATCCGGCCCGTGGCATCGTTGGCGGGCGACTCGGTGCTGCCGCCGCCGGCGTTCAACGGGGCCTTGGAAATGTTGCCCTGCAGCCGGAAGAACCAGAAGCCGGCGAAAGCGATCCCGGCTACCAGGACGACTGCCACCACGCTGGTGAGGACTTTCAGCCACACAGGCATGGTGCGGAGCGGGCCCAGGTGGCGGGCCGCCCCTGCGGCACCGCCGTCCGCGTGGCGGGATACCGGTCCTGCTCCGGCTGCCAAGCCAACCTCGTTGTCGCGTTTGTCGCGGCCTCGACCCACGTGGTGAACCTTCCTCTTAATACAAAATCCGGTCCATTTTAGTGGTCCAGTCTGGAGATGTGGCGGGACGGCTCCGGTGGGCGCCCTGCTGGCGGGTCAGAAACCCAGTTTGACCAGCTGCTTTGGGTCGCGCTGCCAGTCTTTGGCCACCTTGACGTGGAGGTCCAGGTAGATGCGCGTCCCGAGGAGGGCTTCGATACCCTTGCGCGCGTTGGTTCCCACTTCACGCAGGCGGCTGCCGCCCTTGCCGATAATGATGGCCTTCTGCGAGGGCCGCTCCACGTAGAGGTTGACCCGGACATCCAGCAACGGGTTGTCATCCGGACGGTCCTCCCGGGGGACGATCTCTTCGACCACAACCGCCAAGGAGTGGGGAAGCTCGTCGCGGACGCCTTCCAGCGCCGCCTCGCGGATCAGTTCGGCCACCATGACGGCCTCGGGTTCGTCCGTCAGCTCGCCGTCCGGGTAGAGCGGCGGAGACGGCGGCATGTGGCTGATCAGCACGTCGGCCACAGTCTCCACCTGGAAACCGTCGGTGGCAGATACGGGCACGATGTCCTTCCAGCCCTCTTCCCCCATCACCTCGCGGCCAAGGGCCGCGACGGCGAGGAGTTGCTCGGTCAGGGCCTGCTTGTCAACCAGGTCGGCTTTGGTGACGATGGCGATGACGGGTATACGCCCGACGGCGGCAAGCTGGTTGGCGATGAACTTGTCACCGGGGCCGATCTTCTCGTTGGCCGGCAGGCAGAACCCGATGGCGTCAACTTCGGCAAGGGTGTCCGCGACGAGGTCGTTAAGGCGTTTGCCGAGCAGGGTGCGGGGCCGGTGCAGTCCAGGGGTGTCCACGAGGATCAGCTGGGCGTCCTCACGGTGCACGATGCCCCTGATGGTATGCCGCGTGGTCTGCGGTTTGGCCGACGTGATGGCCACCTTTTTGCCCACCAGCGCGTTGGTCAGCGTGGACTTGCCGGCATTCGGCCTGCCGACGAGGACCGAAAACCCTGCGCGGAAGCCGCCGAAATCGTCCGCGGCCGCATCCTTATTTTTCTTGCTCACGTGGAACTCCCTGCTGGGTTGATTCGGCCTCTTCCAGGAGGCCTTCAAAGTCAGTCTCTACTCTTGGTACGGGCGCCGCAATGATGTGGCTGACCCTGTTGCGCCGGCCTTCCAGCCTTTCTGCGCGCAGGGACACTCCCTGCACTTCCACGCTGCTGCCTACGATCGGGACCCGGCCAAGTGCCTTCGCCAGCAAGCCGCCGACGGTGTCCACTTCGTCGTCGTCGAGCTCCAGGTCGAAAAGTTCGCCGAGGTCGTCGATGCCCATCCTGGCGCTGACCCGGTAGGAGCCGTCACCCAGCGCCACGGCTTCGGCGCTCTCGGTGTCGTATTCGTCCACGATCTCGCCCACGATTTCCTCGATCAGGTCCTCCAGCGTGACCAGGCCGGCGGTGCCGCCGTACTCGTCGATCACGATCGCAACGTGGGTGGATTCCTTCTGCAGTTCGCGCAGGAGGTCGCTGACGGGTTTGGACTCCGGCACGTACCGCACTTCCCGGGCGAGCGCCTCAACCAGGGGTGGCTCCTCGCCGGCGCCCAGCTGATGGATGACGGCTGCTACGTCCTTGAGGTAGATGATGCCCAGGATGTGGTCGGTGTTTTCACTGATCACCGGAATGCGTGAGTAGCCGGAGCGGAGGAAGAGTGACATCGCGTGGTGGAGGCTGGAGCCGGCGTCGATGCTGACGATGTCTGTCCGCGGCACCATTACGGCCCGGACAAGGGTGTCGCCGAAGTCGAAGACCGACTGGATCATCTCCGCCTCGGTGTCCTCGATCATGTCGGATTCGCTGGCCCGGTCCAACAGCTCACGGAATTCCTGCTCACTGAAGAATGCGTCGTCCCCGCCCGGCGCTCCGGGGGCCGCTGAGCTGCCCAGAGTCACGAGCCAGCCGGGAATGGGTCCCAGCACACTCGTGAGGAACCGGACCATGGGCGCGGTGAAACGCACCACGGTTGTGGAGTGCAGCCTGCCCAGCTGCCGGGGTGAGACACCCACGATCACGAAGCCAAGCACGGCCATGATGCCGGTGGCCACCAGGCCGGCGAGCCAGACGTTGTCCAGGAGGCTGGCAACCAGGACGGCGACAGCTACGGCGGAGGCCATCTCGAACCAAACACGCCAAAACCGGAGGGCCCGGGTGTGGGCCACCGGCTCGGCAAGGATACGGCGCATGGCTGTGCCGCGGCTCCTGTGCAGTGCCGATTCCGCGTCGTGCCGGGGAAGGAAACTGAAGGCGGCTTCGGCCGCTGTCAGCACGGCCGCGACGGCAAGGAATACCAGTGCCACCGCGACCAGGAGCAGTTGCGTCACTGCGTTGTCTCGGCGGGTGCTTCTTTGCCGGTGAAACCGGTCAGGAGTTCGCGCTGCAGGCCGAACATCTCGGCCTTTTCCTCCGGTTCCGCATGGTCGTAGCCCAGCAGGTGCAGGATTCCGTGGGTGGTCAGGAGCAGCATTTCGTCCTGGAGTGAATGCCCGGCGTTCTTGGCCTGGACCTTTGCCACCTGCGGGCAGATTGCGATGTCCCCCAGCATGCCCTGGGGCGTGGGCCGGCCCGGGGTTCCCGGCGTGAGTTCGTCCATGGGAACGGAGAGGACGTCCGTGGCGCCGGGCTCGTCCATCAGCTCAATGTGGAGCTTTTCCATGGCCGGTTCATCCACCAGGAGGATGGAAAGCTCGGCCTGGGGATGGATGTAGAGCTGTTCAAAGATGTACCGCGACAACGCAATGAGTTCGGCTTCCCCGACGTCGACGCCGGACTCGTTGTTCACCTCGATGCTCACGCGTGTTCCCCCCGCTTTTCCCTGTTGACCGAGTGTTTGACACGGTTCCGCTGGACTTCGTCCCAGATGCTGTAGGCATTGACGATGTCCCCCACCAGCCGGTGCCGCACGACGTCGGCGGCGTCCAGGACCGAGAAGTTCACATCCTCAATGCCCTGCAGGATTTCCTCCACGATCCGCAGCCCTGAACGAGTCCCGAACGGCAGGTCCACCTGGGTGACGTCTCCGGTGACCACCATCTTGGACCCGAACCCGAGGCGGGTGAGGAACATCTTCATCTGTTCCGGCGTGGTGTTCTGGGCCTCATCAAGGATGATGAAGGCGTCATTGAGGGTCCGGCCGCGCATGTAGGCCAGTGGTGCCACCTCGATGGTCCCGGCGGCCATCAGCCGCGGGATGGACTCGGGATCCATCATGTCGTGCAGGGCATCGTAGAGCGGGCGGAGGTAGGGATCGATCTTGTCGCTCAGCGTTCCAGGCAGGAATCCGAGGCGCTCCCCTGCCTCGACCGCGGGGCGGGTGAGGATGATACGGCTGACCTCTTTTTGCTGCAGGGCCTGGACGGCTTTGGCCATAGCCAGGTAGGTCTTGCCGGTGCCGGCCGGGCCGATCCCGAAAATCACCGTATTGGCATCGATCGCGTCCACGTAGTTCTTCTGGTTCAGCGTTTTTGGCCGGATGGTCCTGCCGCGGCTCGAGAGGATGTCATGTGTGAGCACGTCCACGGGGTTCTGCAGTGACTGGGTGCGCAGGAGCGCCACGAGCTGCTGGAGCACCGCGGGGGTGATCACTATGCCCCGGGCCACCAGGCCACGGACCTCCTGGAGGAGCCGCATGATCCGAGGGACGTCGCTGGCGGGCCCGCTGATGGAGAGCTCATTGCCGCGGACGTGGAAGTTGACGTCCGGGAACTGGACTTCGATGAACCGCAACGCCTCATCGTGGCTGCCAAGTGATTGAACCATCTGGTCCGAGTTCTCAAACAGGACAACTTCGGTCCGGATGCCGGGCAGGGAGTGGGGAAATTCCCCGGGGTTGCCGTCGCCTGTATTGAGCCGGCGCTTACCATTTGCTGATTCAGTCATGGTGCTGGCCCGCAGGCCTGTGGTCCCCTCGAAGTTCTTCAATCCAATTTTTCCGTGCCGGAAGGGGCGCCCGTTGCACGGTGCTCCTTGCCCAGCGATCCCTTCATCTTACGCCAGCGGGAGGCGGCGGCAGATACGCAGGGTCCCTGCGTAAGCCCGCGGGTACGCCCGTTAGGTATCAACTTCATATCGGCCTCATATCGTTCCCGTTGCAGTTGGGCCGTGACGGTCAAAGAACGGCTGTGGGGCCGTCCCCCTGTGTAATGCTGGAAATCCAGCAGCTGCTGGAACTCCAGGCCGCCAGGGGATCGGCCCGCCACGCCAGGAAAGGACAAGGGCAGGACAGTGCCGGAAACCTCTGTGCCCAAAAGGGCAGGCCGAACGAAGGGCCGCTTGCGCCCGGCTGTCCTGGCAGGAGTCCTGGTGCTTGTTCCCGTCCTCGCAGGCTGCACCGCTGAGGGCGGTCCGTCCCCCTCCGGCACCCTCGCATCTGTTCCGGCGACTGGCGGGACCATGCCGGACGCACCTTCGACCAGCGCCCCGCTGGAAACCACGCAGTCCTCCAACAAGGCACCGGTGTACTGGATCGGCCGCAGCGGCGGCAACGTCTTCCTGTACCGCGAATTCCGTGACGTCCCCGAGCAGGACAACCCGGTCACCCGCGCGTTGCGCGCCATGATGTCGGAGAAGCCGCTCGACCCCGATTTCTTCACGCCATGGCAGAATCCGGACAAGCTGGCCACATCGATTTCAGGCAAAGACGTCATCACTGTGGACGTTTCGGCTGACGCCTTCAACAGCAACCTCGACGCCGACATGGCTGCCCGCGCCATCCAACAACTGATTTACACGGCCACCGCCGCCGCCGCCAGTTCGGGGCTGATCGACACCAGCCAGCAGATCCGGGTCCGGATCCTCGTGGACGGGCACACTGACTACGTCGCGTTCGGCAAGGTCCAGTTGGGCGCCCTGATGACCCGCGCCGCCGGCCTGGTGGCACCGGTCTGGATCATCGATCCGCAGGAGAACACCGAAGTCCCCGGCGGCAGCGTGAAGATCACCGGCCGGAGCACGTCACCCGGAGCAAAACTTCACTGGCAAATCCTGCAGGTGGCGGACAACGGTGGCGGCAAGACACCCTTCCTGAGCGGCGAAACGACGGCAGCTGCGGAACAGGGCCAGGCAGGCGCCTTCACACTGGCCCTGAATCTGCCGGCCGGTGACTACGAACTCCATGTAGCGCAGGCCGGCTCCGGCGGAG
This sequence comes from Arthrobacter sp. SLBN-112, assembly GCF_030944625.1. Taxonomy (NCBI): domain Bacteria; kingdom Bacillati; phylum Actinomycetota; class Actinomycetes; order Micrococcales; family Micrococcaceae; genus Arthrobacter; species Arthrobacter sp. SLBN-112. The sequence continues at coordinate 2,921,660 of NZ_JAUSXY010000001.1, read as the reverse complement.
AGCCGGACCGGAACGAGGACACACGGTCCTTCAAGGTGCGGTAGTCCAGCGCCCCAGGATGTCGCTGGCCAGCACGACGGCGGCCGGGCCGGCGGTGGAGGACCGCAGGACGTGGTGCCCCAGCAGGGCCGTCACGGCACCGTTGTCACACAGTTTCGTCACTTCGCGGGGGCTGATGCCGCCTTCGGGGCCAACAATCAGCAGGATCTCGCGGGGCCCGGCACCCGTGCTCCCCTGCCACGCTTCAAGAACAGCGCGCAGGGGCCTTACGGCGTCTTCGTGCAAGATGACGGCCAGGTCCGTGGCCGCCACGGCGGCGCACAGCCCGGACGTTTCGACGGCGGTCCGGACCTCGGGAATCCAGGCACGGCGCGCCTGTTTGGCGGCGGCGGAAACGGCCGACTGCCATTTGGCGTGGGCCCGGGCGGCCCGGTCCCCCTTCCAGCGGACAATGGACCGTTCGGACTGCCAGGGTATGACCGCATCGATGCCCAGTTCCGTCGCCGTCTCAATGGCCAGCTCGTCCCGGTCGCCCTTGGCCAGTGCCTGTGCCAGCACCAGCCGTACCTCAGGCCTCTCTTCTGCCACCACGGCCCCGCACTCAACCTCTAGCACCGAGGCGGACGCTGCTGCCACCTTGCCGGTCATGCGGGTGCCGGCGCCGTCAACTATGTCCACTGCCTCCCCCGGCGACAAGCGCTTCACGGTGACAGCGTGCCGGGCTTCGGGGCCCTCGAGGGCGAAGACCTGCCCGGCGGCCAGGCCGTCAAGCGAGCCGGGGCTGGTGAAAAATACGGGGTTGCTCACCGCTACAGGTTACCGAGCCGGTCCCGGAGCTTGGCGAACATGCCGCCGCTGGCAGCGAGCTTTCCCTCGGTGATCTGTTCCCCGCGGAGCTTGGCGAGCTGGCGCAGCAGGTCCTCCTGCGCGGCGTCGAGTTTGGCGGGAGTATCAACCTGGAGGTGGACCTTCAGGTCACCGCGCCCGTAGCCCCTCAGGTGGGTGACGCCCAGCCCGCGCAGGGTGATGATCTCCCCCGACTGGGTGCCGGGTTTGACGTCGATTTCCTGGCTGCCGTCGAAGGTTTCCAGGCTGACGTCCGTGCCGAGGGCGCGGCCGCGGTCATGGGGATGTGCAGGGTGGCGTGCAGGTCGTCGCCTTCCCGGACGTACGTGGCGTCGTTGTTGACCCGGATCTCCACATAGAGGTCGCCGGCGGGCCCACCGGCTGGGCCCGCTTCGCCCTGCCCGGAGAGCTGGATGCGGGTGCCGGTGGCAACGCCGGCAGGGACCTTGATGGTCAGCGACCGGCGGCTGCGGATGCGGCCCTGGCCGCTGCATTCGTTGCAGGGATCCTTGATGACCGTGCCGAACCCTTCGCAGGTGCCGCACGGGGCCGCCGTCATGACCTGGCCCAGGATGGAGCGGACGGCCCGCTGGACCTGGCCGCTGCCGCCGCAGATATCGCAACGCTCGGGGTGGGTGCCGGGGCGGCAGCATGATCCCTCGCACGTGGGACAGACGACGGCGGTGTCCACTTCGAGCTTCTTGTTGACGCCAAAGACGGCGTCGCGAAGATCGATCCGGACGCTGATGAGTGCGTCCTGTCCCCTGCGCACCCGGGACGCCGGACCGGACGTGCCGCCGGCGCCGAAGAAGGTATCGAAAATGTCCTGGAACGCGAATCCCTGGCCTGCGTAGCCGGCGCCGCCGAAGCCGTTGTCCGTTCCGTTCTCGTTGCCGGTGGTGTCATAGATGCGGCGCTTTTGGGGGTCGGAGAGGACCTCATAGGCGTGAGTGACTGCCTTGAAGCGTTCCGACGCGTCCGCTCCCGGGTTTACGTCCGGGTGCAGGGTGCGGGCCAGCTTGCGGTAGGCCTTTTTGATCTCTTCGCCCGTAGCTTCGGGTGAGACTCCAAGGACGTCATAGTGGCTGCTCAAAGTTTGTATCTCTTCCTTGTTGTACTGCGTGCAGTTGTGCCCGGTGTCCGGTCTTGCAGCCGAAGGTGCTCCGGCAGCGGAGGGTCAGGGCCCCAAAATCCTGGAAAGGTAGCGGGCCACGGCCCTGACGGCGGCCATGGTTGTGGGGTAGTCCATTCGCGTGGGGCCAAGGATCCCTACCTTAGCGGCGCTGTCAGGGCCATAGGCGGTGGCCACCACGGACGCCTCGGCGAGGCCGTCGTAAGGGTTCTCCCTTCCGATGCTGACTGCCACGCCGCGGTGGTCCTGGGCCATTTCGCTCAACAGCCGCAGCATCACCACCTGCTCCTCGAGTGCTTCGAGCACCGGCCCGATGCTGAGTGGGAAGTCTACGTTGGATCGGGCCAGGTTGGCCGTTCCGGCCATGACCATCCGGTCTTCCCGGCTGCTCTGGGCCAGAACCTCGAGCCCGTGCGCCAGCGCGTGCGCGGCCTGGCGGTGAGGGTGCGGCGCAGCTGCCACGACGGCGGGCAGCGCCTGGGCGAGGTGGCTCAGTGGGGTGCCGCCCAGGGCTCCGAGGAACCTGGTCCTCAGCTCAGCGAGTGCTTCGTCGCCAAGGTCCTGGCCGACGTCGATTACGCGCTGCTCCACCTTGCCGCTGTTGGCAATAAGCACCACCAGGATTTTGCGCGGGGCCAACAGCACGAATTCGATGTGGCGGACAAGGGCCCTGCTCAGGTGCGGGTACTGGACTACGGCCACCTGGTTGGTCAGCTGGGACAGCAGGCGGACCGTGCGGTCCAGGACGTCGTCGAGGTCGTCCGCGCCTTCCAGGAGCGACTGGATGGCACGACGCTCGGCCGCCGACAGGGGCTTGACCGCTGAGATTTGGTCCACGAACAGGCGGTAGCCCTTGTCCGTGGGAATACGCCCTGCGCTGGTGTGCGGGGCGGTGATCAGGCCCTCATCTTCCAGCGCCGCCATGTCATTGCGGATGGTGGCGCTGGAAACGCCGAGATGATGCCGCTCCACCAGCGCCTTTGAGCCAACGGGCTCGCGGGAGTGGACGTAGTCCTCCACGATCGCCCGCAGCACTTCCAGTTTGCGTGGCTCGCTCACTCTCCACCTCCATCCACGGTCCGGGGCGCACGCCCCGTCCGGCGCCGCCCCAGCGGTTAGCACTCGACATGCCTCAGTGCTAACAGTCTATTATGCCTCGACCCGTTGTTAGCATTGGTACCGCTCCGGGGGGAACTCCGGAGGTGAGGACCTAACGCGAGGCGGATCGAATCCATGGACTACCAGAACTGGGGCCCCCGCGGGATCTCCGCCCCGGCCCGGACCGAACTGCCCGAGGTTCCCGTGGAGCGCGGCATGGTGCTTGAGGAGGTCCAGTCCGGCTGGGTGGGAGCTGTCACCCGGGTGGAGAAATCGGGCGGAATGCACGTGGTGGCCCTGGAGGACCGCCGGGGGAAGTCGCGTTCCTTCCGTCTTGGCTTCGGGTTCCTCCTGGAGGGCCAGCCTATCCGGCTGATGCCGCCGGCACCGGCCCGGGCTGCTTCCGGTCCCGCCGCCGGACGGACCGCCTCCGGGTCGGTACGGGTTGCCGGGCGGCGGGCCCAGGTGGCAAGGGCCAGCCGGATCTGGGTGGAAGGCAAGCATGACGCCGAACTCGTGGAGAAGGTGTGGGGAGACGACCTTCGGGTGGAAGGCATCGTCGTCGAGCCCCTGCACGGAATCGACGACCTCACCGCCGCGGTGGCGGACTTCAGGCCGGGACCGGGGAGGCGGCTTGGGGTGCTGGTGGACCACCTCGTGCCCGATTCCAAGGAATCGCGCATCGCCGACGCAGTGATGGCGTCCCCGGGCGCGGCGGGAAATGTCCTCATTGTCGGCCACCCCTACGTCGACGTGTGGCAGGCCATCCGGCCCGCGGTACTGGGCATCCCGCAGTGGCCGGCGATTCCCCGCGGGCAGGACTGGAAGACGGGCATCCTGAAAGCCTTTGGCTGGCCGCACGCAACGAAGGAGGATGTTGGGCTGGGGTGGCAGAAACTCCTGGGAGCGGTGCGCACCTACGCCGACCTGGAACCATCGCTGCTGGGACGGGTTGAGGAAGTGATCGATTTTCTTACCGTGCCCTGACGGCCGCTCCCGGTCCGCGACCCAGTATTCTGGATAGTGCGATGCCTGATTTTGGCAGCGTTGCACCAAGTCCTTATTTGTAGTCAGCACCACTTGCACCCAGAAGGAAAACAGACTGTGGCAGAAAACGCACGTGATCACAGGGACGGCCAAGGCCGTTCCGCGTACCATGGCGTCCCCGCCAATGCCCTGCCGCTCACGGCCAGCGAAGACCGCCAATGGGCCACGCTGGCCCACTTCGGCGGCATCCTGGGGTGCATTCCGTCCCTGCTGATCTACCTGATCTTCCGGGACCGCGGACCGTTCACCGCACAGGAGTCAAAGGAAGCGCTGAACTTCAGCCTGCCGCCCACCATCGCAGCGGTGCTGGCCAACATTCTGGTGTTCATTCCGTACGTGGGAAACATCTTCGCCGTCATCGCCACGCTGATCTGGGTGGCGCTGACCTGCTTCTCGGTGGCTGCGGGGATCCACGTCAACCGGGGCCAGCCCCACCGCTACCCGTACAACCTGCGCTGGATTAAATAGCGTTAGTCGGGCAGGATCCGGCGGACCACGGCGTCAGCCAGGAGGCGGCCCTTCAGCGTGAGGACCAGCCGTCCGTGGAATGCCGGGGCGGGTTCCACCAGGCCGTCCGCGATCAGGCCGGCCACTTCATGGCGTCCCAGGGCGCTGAGCGTCGAGACTTCAAGCCCGGACTGCAGGCGCGCCTCCAGCATCACCCGCTCCAGCCTCCTGGTGTCCGGGTCCAGGGTTTCCCGGCCCGCCGCCGGGGAAAGGCCCTGCGACAGCCGGTTCGCGTACGCCGAAGGGTGCTTGACGTTCCACCAGCGCACCCCGCCCACATGTGAGTGTGCGCCGGGGCCAATCCCCCACCAGTCATCGCCGCGCCAATAGGCCAGGTTATGGCGGCAGGCCTGCTCCGGGGTCCGTGCCCAGTTGCTGACCTCGTACCAGCCGAGCCCGGCTGCGGTGATCAGTTGGTCGGCGAGCTCGTACTTATCGGCGTGGTCGTCGTCGTCGATTCCGGGGACCTCGCCGCGCCGCATCTGTGCGGCGAGCTTGGTACCGTCCTCGACGATCAGCGCATAGGCGCTGATGTGCTCGGGTTCGTAGGACAACGCTGTTTCGAGGGAATACCGCCAGTCCGCAACGGATTCGCCGGGCGTGCCGTAGATCAGGTCCAGGCTGACGGCAAGTCCCGCCTCCCGCGCCCACTGGACTACCTGCGGAACCCGGCTCGGTGTGTGGGTTCGGTCAAGGACCTTCAACACGTGCGGGACGGCGGATTGCATGCCGAACGAGACCCGGGTGAAACCGGCTTCCTTGAGGATGGCAAGGGATTCGGGCGTGACCGAGTCGGGATTGGCCTCGGTGGTGACTTCCGCGCCTTCCTCGATTCCCCACTGGTCGATGGATGCACGGAGGATCATGGCGAGGTCGTCGGCCGGCAGGAGTGTGGGGGTTCCGCCGCCGAAGAAGACGGTGCTGAGCTTGCGCGCCGGGACGCCGGAACGTTGCAGTACCTGCGCTGCCAGCGCCACTTCCGAGACCGCCGTGCCCGCGTACGCGTCCTGGGATGCGCCCCCGCCGAGTTCCGTGGCCGTGTAGGTGTTGAAGTCGCAGTACCCGCAGCGCACGGCACAGAACGGAATATGGACGTACAAGCCGAAGGCCCGGGCCGCCGCGCCGTCTGCTGCCTGTGCGGGCAGCAGGCCGTCCGACGGCGCCGGGTCGCCAAGGGGAAGAACGCTGGGCATCAGCGGGTCCCCCGCTGCGCGGTGGTCACTTCTTCTTGGCCTTGTCCTTTGATTCGTCCGTGGTGAGCGCGGCGATGAACGCTTCCTGCGGAACTTCCACAGTGCCCACCATCTTCATGCGCTTCTTGCCTTCTTTTTGCTTCTCCAGCAGCTTGCGCTTGCGCGAGATGTCGCCGCCGTAGCACTTCGCCAGCACGTCCTTGCGGATGGCGCGGATGCTTTCGCGGGCGATGATCCTGGAACCGATGGCTGCCTGGATGGGCACTTCGAACTGCTGCCGCGGGATGAGTTCGCGCAGCTTGCCGGTCATCATCACGCCGTAGGCGTAGGCCTTGTCCTTGTGCGTGATGGCGCTGAAGGCATCCACCTGTTCGCCCTGGAGCATGATGTCGACCTTCACCAGGTCGGCTGCCTGCTCGCCGTCGGCCTTCCAGTCCAGGGAACCGTAGCCCCGGGTCTTGGACTTCAGGATGTCGAAGAAGTCGAACACGATCTCTGCCAGCGGCAGGCGGTAGCGGATTTCCACCCGGTCCTCGGACAGGTAGTCCATCCCGCCCAGGACGCCGCGCCGGGCCTGGCAGAGTTCCATGATGGCGCCCACGAATTCGTTGGGAGCCAGGATGGTGGCGGACACCATGGGTTCACGCACCTCGGCGACCTTGCCGGTGGGGTACTCGCTGGGGTTGGTCACCTGGACCACCTTCTTGTCCTCCAGGGTGACCTCGTACTCAACGTTCGGCGCGGTGGAAATCAGGGCAAGGTTGTATTCGCGTTCCAGGCGTTCGCGGGTGATCTCCAGGTGCAGGAGACCCAGGAAGCCGACGCGGAAACCGAAGCCCAGCGCCGCGGAGGTTTCCGGTTCGTACACCAGGGCGGCGTCGTTGAGCATGAGCTTTTCGAGGGCGTCACGGAGTACCGGATAATCGGCCCCGTCCAGTGGATACAAGCCGGAGAACACCATGGGCTTGGCGTCGGCGTAACCAGGCAGTGACACGGCGGCCGGCTTGGCCAGGTTGGTGACGGTGTCGCCCACCTTGGATTGACGCACATCCTTCACACCGGTGATCAAGTAGCCTACTTCACCGACGCCGAGGCCCTTTGACTGCGTGGGTTCCGGGGAGCTGACACCGATTTCCAGCAACTCGTGCGAGGCCCTGGTGGACATCATCTGGATGCGCTCACGGGGGTGGAGCATGCCGTCCACGACGCGAACATAGGTAACAACGCCCCGGTAGGTGTCATAGACGGAGTCGAAAATCATGGCACGGGCCGGTGCGTCGGGGTCGCCCTTCGGGGCGGGCAGGTCGCGGACGATCTTGTCCAGGAGCGCCTCAACGCCGACGCCGGTCTTGCCGGATACACGCAGGACGTCCTCCGGGTCGCCACCGATGAGGTTGGCCAATTCGGCAGCGTACTTCTCCGGCTGCGCTGCCGGAAGGTCGATCTTGTTGAGCACCGGGATGATGGTGAGATTGTTCTCCATGGCCAGGTAGAGGTTTGCAAGCGTCTGCGCCTCGATGCCCTGGGCTGCGTCCACCAGGAGGATCGCACCTTCGCAGGCGGCCAGGGACCTGGAGACCTCGTAGGTGAAGTCCACGTGACCCGGCGTGTCGATCATGTTCAGCGCATAGCTGACGCCGTCCACTTCCCACGGCATCCGCACGGCCTGGGACTTGATGGTGATGCCGCGCTCACGCTCGATGTCCATCCGGTCCAAGTACTGGGCCTTCATGTCGCGTGCCTGGACAACCCCGGTGGACTGCAGCATCCGGTCAGCCAGCGTGGACTTGCCGTGGTCAATATGCGCGATGATGCAAAAGTTCCGAATGATTGCCGGATCTGTCGCGGCGGGCACCGGTGCGGTGCGGGCCATGGGAGACACGCAGGGTCCTTACTGTTGGCATTGTTTGCAGCCACCCGGCAGGCACCCCACAGGTGCCAAGCGGTTTGACCGCACATCTTGAATATCCAGTGTCCCACGTCCCGGGCCGCCGTACCGCATCCCGGCCGCCACAGCAGGGGCACCTGCCGGCCGCGTACGGCTATAGGGTTTCAGGATGGCTATCGATCTCCGCTCCCTGGGTGACGCCGTCCGCCGCGGCCTGCGCATGCTGAAATTACGAGGCACCCCCGGGGCCGTGCCCGGGTCCTCCTACCCGGGTGATTTCACCGGCCGGGCCGCCGTGCGTTACGCACCCCGGCCCGACGGCGACCCTGATCCTGGCGAGGTGGTGTGGACCTGGGTCCCCTACGAGGAGGACTACAGCAGGGGGAAGGACCGGCCCGTGCTGCTGGTGGGACACAACGGGAAGTACCTCCTGGGACTGATGATGACCAGCAGGGACCGGGTGGCTCCAGGCTCGGCCTCCGACGTTTACGTGGACCTTGGATCCGGTGCCTGGGACAAGCAGGGCAGGGCAAGCGAGGTCCGGCTGGACAGGGTCCTGCAAATCAGGCCGGACAGTGTTCGGCGCGAGGGGGCCGTCCTGGACAAGGTACGGTTCGAGAAGGTGGCATCCGGGCTTCGCCGCCGGCACGGCTGGACATAGTCGCCGGAAATGGCCAGTCCCGGCCCTGACCTGCTATTCTTTATTGCTGTGTGTCCGTGCAGGTCGACGGTCACTGATGGCTGGCCGCCATAGGTATCCCCACGCCGCTCAGTCAAGGCCAGCCTGAAAGCCCTCTAGACCATTTCCGCATTACAAAGAGAGTTCACACGTGGCGAATATCAAGTCCCAGAAGAAGCGCATCCTGACCAACGAGAAGGCACGTCTGCGCAACAACGCAGTCAAGTCTGAGCTGAAGACGGCCATCCGCGCCGTCAACACCGCTGTTGAGTCCTCTGACAAGGACGCTGCTACTACTGCGCTCGTTACTGCCAGCCGTAAGCTGGACAAGGCTGTCAGCAAGGGTGTTCTGCACAAGAACAACGCAGCGAACCGCAAGTCGGCGATCTCCAAGAAGGTCAACGCACTCTAAGGTTTCCAGTTCCCACGAACTGATGGTGTGGCCGGTACCGCAAGGTACCGGCCACACGCTTTTAAGCCGTGCCCAAAACGGCCGCCGGGAAAGCGGTACAGAGCCATCTTGTATTCCCGGGGGCCGGTTGCCCGGGCCCCTTACCCGCGGTGAGTGTGCCGGCGTTACCTGCCCTGAACCGACATGGCGATTACTGTCACGGCGTGTTCCACGGCGTAGACCGGATCCCTGGACAGGCCCTTGACCTGGGCGTCAGCCTCTGCCGTGGCCTGGATGGAGCGCACCAGGCCTTCGGGCGTCCAGCGGCGGACGTCCCGCTGGGCCTGTTCAACGAGCCAGGGCTGCATTCCAAGCTCCGCCGCAATCTGCGCCGATGACCCGGACGCGCCGGCCACCCGCGCAACCGTCCGCAGCTTTGCGGCGAGGGCGGCCACCAGGGGCACTGGATCCGCACCCGTGGCGAGGGCATGGCGCAGCGTGGAGAGCGCCAGGGGCGCATTTCCCGCCATGGCGGCGTCGGCCACTTTGAAGGCGGTGGCTTCAATGCGCCCTCCGTAGTAGCGGTCCACTGTCTCGGACGTGACTGTACTGGTGGCGTCAGCGATCAGCTGGCTGCAGGCGGCGGCGAGTTCGGACAGGTCTGCACCCACCGCGTTCACGAGAGCCTGCACGGCGTCCTGGTTGATCTGGCGGCCCGCGGCCTTGAATTCTGCGGTAACGAAGGAGATCTTGTCCGCATCTTTCTTCAGTGGCTGGCAATCAACAACCGGCCAGCCGTCCTTCTTGACGGCGTCGAGCAACTTTTTGCCGCGGGCGCCGCCGGCGTGGCGAAGCACGACGACGGCATCCGGCTCAGGATGCTGCAAATAGTCGAGCGCGTCGGCGAGGAACGCTTCGTTCATGCCTTCCACTGACTCGACCTCGATGAATTTGCTTTCGCCGAACAACGAGGGGCTGACCTGCATGGTCAGGGTGCCGGGCTCATACCCCGCGGCGTTGATGCGGCTGAGCTCCACGTCCGGTGCCGCCGCCCGGACTTGCGACCGGACCCTGTCGATGGCCCTGATGCCCAGGTATTCCTCCGGTCCGCTGACCAGGACAACCTGCGCCGGGGTAACGTCCCGCCAGGAGGCAGCGTTCGACGCCGGAGAGCGGGTTTCGCGTTTTTGCGCAGCAGCCATCGAAGGTCCCTTCCGGAGGTCATATTGCAGTATCCCAGCCTGCCATGTCCGCGCCCGCGCTCCAAGCTGCAGGTGCTGCCGACGCCCTCTATCAGAGGCCCTTCCCGGTAACCCCGGGAAGGACCTTGCTGATGTGACTGGCCTACACCGCTGCCGATGGCCCGTCAGGGCGCATGCTTTCCCACTAATAGCTGCTGTACGTCAGCTTCACTTTGCCGTTCTCCAGGGAGACATTGGCACTCATGGACACCGAGGTTGTATCCGTTACCGGCTTCCATTCAGCTGTTCCGAAACCGTATGAGTTGTCCCTTTCATAGCTGACTGTCGCTTTCCCTGGAGCCTGTGTACGAATACGCCAAGGGGAAGATCCATAGGGATCCTTGCTCATGCTGAACGTAGGTTTCGTTGTGAGTGTCCAGTGGAAGTTCCGTGAATAGCGCGAGGAACTGTAGTTCTCGAGCGGGCAATTGGCCGGCTGGGCCTCGGTGGACTTCACACACTCGGCAAGATATGCGTCGATCTGCGCCATGGCTTCGGACTTCAGGGCGTCAGAGGCGTCCACCTTGAGGCTGGCGGTCGGTGGCGCCTGAGCGGCACCGATGGTCACTAGCGCGGTTGACTTCTGTGCGGTCAGATACTTTTCTGAAGACGGCAATTCCACGGTATACTCGCCAGGCAAAGCGGGGTAACTCAGGTTGGATGAACCGGAAACGCTGCCGGCAAGGTCGACGTCGAGTTCCTGGCCATTGACCAATACGGTCTTCACCGGGGTGTCCGAGGTGATGCGAAGACTCTGAAGCGGGGACGACTCCATCTTCCAGTGATCGTCCAGAAATTCAGGGTTCGACTTGCGGAGGCTGAAAGTGCTCTGCTGCTTGCGACCGTCCTGGTGCACGTCGGCAACTACCGTGGCGTTGTCCTCGGAGATCTTCGTGGAAACAATTTCGAAGCCGTCAATGCGTTTGCCGGCCTTGGCGTAAATCTGGTCCGAAAGCAGGACCCTTTGATCGTTGGCGAGACCGGGATCGGCCATGACCATCGCTTTGGAAGCTTCGCCGTTCTGAAGCGCCTGGAGATAGCTGTTCACGGCCTTATCGGGCCCGTTGTTGCCCTTGATGACGTTGACGGTGACGATTGCGCCTACGCCCAGGACGATCACAAGGCCGACTGATCCCAGGATGAGTCCAAGCTTGCGTTTCGTGGGAGCGGACATCGGCTCCCGCGGCGCCGGCGCAGGATGGTCGCCAGCGGCTGCATACGCGCTTGGAACAGCAGCCGGCCCAGTTGCAGTCGGCGCAGTCGCAGCCGGATGAGCGGGAGCGATCTTGTAAGCGATAGCCAAGGGGACATACCTGCTCAGCTGTGGTGCAGCATAGCGAGCTGACGCCTCCGTCGCACCGCCCCAAAGCATCAAGAAGAACGGGGTCCACCACGCCAGCGTCATGCTGCCGGCGCCCGACGCGAGCGAACCTGCGTCAAACGTACCGGTAACACTGCTGAGCCAGGTCATCAGCGTTCCGGCAACGAGGAATGCGGCGGGAAGCATCGCCCAGTCCGTGATCTTGTTGCCGACCAGCGGTCCGCGGCGCAGGTACCAGAACACGGAAGTTACCAGGATTGAAATCAGCGCCAAGAGCAGCAGCAGCCAGCCGGCCCAGCCCGGGATGCCGTACTGGGCCAGGGCACTTCCGAAGCCGAAGCTGATGTCTGAACCTGAAGTGTTCGACGATGAAGCCACTGCGGAGCCGAAATTCCAGCTGCGGCTGACAGCACTGAGGTGACCCAGGCCGAACATAAAGAAGCCCGCCGTCGGTGCCCATAGCGGAGCCGAGAGAGTAGCCTGCCAGCCGGACTTGATGCCCAGGACAACCACGACAACGGGGATGGCAACGGCCAAAAATACGCCGCAGTGCACAGCAACGGCTTCAAAAGCCCGGCGAACTGCTGCGCGTACCCCAACACCTGTAGCGGCACGGGGCCGGACAGATGCCCGCCCTGCGAAAGTTGCGAGCACTCCGCTTGCCAACGCAAACAGGACCGAACCAAGTGTCACTGCCCCGATCGGGCTGATCTTCACGCTGGGTACAGGAAACGATATGCCGAAGACCGCCCCGCTGATATTGACCAGGAGAGTGAAGACCAGGCCCGATACTGCTGCCTGGATCCAGGTCCCGGCTGTTCCGGCTGCCGATTGGGCTGAGGACCGTTTCGCGGCGAACCGCCCACCGAGAAACAGCACCGCGAGCGACACAGCCGTCAGCAGCAAGGGAAGAGCGAAGAAGGAAGCTGATCCGTGCACGTTCCCCATGAACGGGATGGTCGCGTCGATGCTTGAACCGAGAGCGCCAAGCTGGCTCATGACGACCAGTTGGACGGCCAACTGGCCCATCAGGGACCACGGCGACGGCGTTGAGCCACCACTGGGGAGCATGGAATTTGATGGTATTTCGGTGTTGCCGCCGTTACTAGCGCTGATACCGATCAGCGCCAAAATCAGGAAAAGGATTGCGGTAATCAGAACCGCTACATAAGAAATGGCCCCGACCAGGGCCCCGGGAATCAAAGTCTTGTAATCGAAAGACTTCAGAAGTGTGGATGCCGCTCCAGCGCCCGTCTTAGGTCCTGGATGGCCAGCGGTCCCTGCGCCGGCAGCGGGCGGCCTGCCAGGCGCCTCATTGATTGGGTCGGATGGTCCGGTCTGCGGATAATGCGATTCAGTCACAACAATTTCCCCCTAATTGTGGTTGCGTTCTCATGGTGCCACAGCCTGAATATTGTTACGCGGGGAATCCCGTACCTTGTGGATTTCCTCGGCATCCGCCGTTGCACCGTCTCGGCCGCGATGTTGGGACCCTCGCGGTTTAGGTGCCTTGGGTGGATCGAATCGCGTTGATACCCCGAAGGCCTGATTCCCGCGGCTCTGGAGTTACGTCCCGCCAGGAGGAAACGTTGAACGCCGGAGCGCGGGTTTAGCGCTTTTGCGCAGCCGGGATTGAGGATTGCTTCCTGCGGATTTAGTGCGGTACCCGGGGCCGCCGTGTCCGTACCTGAGCGCCACGCTGCAGCTATGGCGGACCCGCTGCATCCGCGTTGCGAGCAGTTCGACCACCGCTTCTGCCACCGAATGTGCCTCCGTGATCCTTCGGATGAGCCGGCGTGGCCGCGCGGCCGCCCAGACCAAGGCGAACGTGAGAACTGACAGCAGCAGCATGGACAGCAGGCCTGGGACTCCTTCCGGCCAGGGCAAGGCGGATGCCGGCAGTTGGGCAGCAAACCTTGCCGTTGCGGCAACGCCCGAACTGAAGGTCCCCGCCACGGCAATCAGCACCGTAGCGGCCCAGGGCAGCAAGGCAACCAGGGGCACTGCCGCGGTCCCCAGCAGGGTTACCGGAGCCACCAGGGGCGAGGCCACCACATTGGCCAGCAGGGCATACGTAGCGAACTGGGGCTGCAACAGGACGATGACCGGCCCGCACAGCAACTGTGCGGACAGCGGAACGGCAACCGAGGCGGCCAGCCACCGCGGCACCACCACGGGAATCCAGTCGATGATCCGCCGGCCCAGGAGAATAATTCCGAGCGTGGCCAGCACCGATAGCAGGAAGCCGACGCTGGTTCCAAGTGCGGGGTCGAACAGCAGGAGCCCGATAACTGCCAAGCAGAGGAAGCTCAAACCTCGTCCCGAGCGTCCCCCGGCCAGGGAGGCCACCCCGATGGCACCCATCAGTGCCGCGCGCAGCACGCTGGCGTCAGGACCCACAAGCACCACGAACAATGCCAGTCCGGCAAGGGCCACTCCTGCGGCCGGGGCACGGGGCAACCGGAACCGCCGGCACAGCACCAGCAATGCCCCCAGCACCAGGCTGCAGTTGGCCCCGCTCACTGCGGTCAGGTGAGTCATGCCCACCAATTTCATTGCGTTGGCCAATCCTTGATCCAAGGCACTGGTGTCTCCGGTGACCATCCCCGGCAGGAGCCCGCGGGCGTCCGGTTCCAGGAAGGACGCAGCCGATACGAAGCGGCCGCGGAGCTCCCTTGCAGACTCCTGCAGGACTGGACCAGCCGTGGACCGTGCGGGAGCAGTGGAGGCCGCCAGGTTCCCCGCCTCCGTGCGTCCCGGGTCCGCGGGCCGCAGCTTGCCCGCGGCACGCAGGGTTTGTCCGGGCACCACCGAACCCCAGTCCTGTCCGCCCATGATGACAAGCGGTGCCCGGGTCCGGATTCGCACCCCTCCTGTCGAGACTTCCTGGGTCACCACCGGCACCGACCATCGTTCCGCCGCTCCCCCCGGCCCGGTCACAGCACGCGGGCTCCCGGCCACCTCGACGACAGCAACGACCGATCTGCCTGCCGTGATCGCCTCGGCCAACGGCCCGTCAAAACGCTGGGCTGAGCCTGCTGCCGAATGCGCGGCGGCAGCAGCAGCAAGCATCAGGGAGACACCGACGGCGGCCGCCAAGCTCCGTCCCCGGGCCTTCCGGCGCGGTGTGGCCCGGACCCCGCGCACGTTGGCACGCTTGCGCCGGCGGCGCTGGAGATAAAGACAGCCGCCGCTGCGGCCAGGGCGGCGCACAGCAGTGCCAAGGACGCGGGTGGCAACCAGATCCCCGCCACCGCGCCTCCCCACACCAGGACTGCCGGGAGGGCGAGCCGGAGATCGGTGCGGCGCCGGGCTCCGACGGAACCGGAATCCCCCTCCGCCGAGGCGTCGGCCGCAGGCGCTAGGCGCTTCCGCACGAAATCGGCGCACCGGGTCCAGTACCCGTGGAGGGCCCGCCGTTGACGTGGGCGGAGCGTGGCCGTTCGTGATGGTCCCGCGGTTCCTGAGGGCGCCGGGCCCTGCATGCGCCCTGGCGGCTCCGCTGCTTCTCCCCGGACAGCCGATTCCACGAACCTGCTCCAGGGGCTGCCCTGTCTGCCGCCGGCATGGCGGTCCTCCGGCGTTCCGGGCCCGGTTTCGCTGCCACGCACCCCCATGTCAGACCGTCACCAGGGGCAGCAGCGACTCAAGCATTTTGGGCCCGACGCCATCCACCGCGTCCAGCTCCTCGGCACTCTTGAACGGGCCATGTTCCTTTCGCCAGTCCACGATCCGCTGGGCGAGCACGGGACCGACCTTGGGCAGCGTGTCCAGCTCCGCTACACCGGCGGTGTTGAGGTTAATCTTCCCCCCGGACTGGCCGGGCCCGGCCGCCTCGCCGGTGGTGTCCGAACCATCGGCGCCTGCTGTCCCGGAGTGGGTAGATGGTGGCTCCCCAATCCGCGGGACATGGATCTTTTGTCCATCTTCAATGACAAGTGCGAGGTTTAGCCGGTTCACGTCGGCCTCGGCTACGGGACCGCCCGCAGCAGCGATGGCGTCGTCAACGCGGCTGCCCTGCCGCAAACGGATTACCCCGGGGTTGGCCACGGCCCCGGCCACATGCACCACCACCAGGCCACCGGACACGGCCCCGCCGGAATCTGGGGACAATTCCTGCGGGCCCTCCGCAGCACCCGCAGCTGTGTCCTCCGGCGTTGCGTGGCTCCTACCGGAGGCCACTCCGCTCAGCGGCAGGATTTCGGGGGCTACGGCTCCCGCCTGCCACCAGAACCAGGCTCCCGCTGCCGCGGCCACAGCGGCCAACAGCGCGGCGACGCGCAGTCCAACCCGCCACCTGACCCGTGGGGACGTGCCCCTCCCGCCGCCGGAACCGGGCTCCGTGCCGGTCTGGTCAGGTTGTCCGGTGCCCCGGTACTCAAAACCATCCGGATCCGGACCATCCTGCAGAAGGCCGGGTGGTCCCCCACCCAGCGCGGACCGCAGCCTGTCCCTCGCATGCCGCGCCTGCTGACCTGCTGCTCCAGCATCCCGGCGTGACATAGCTCCACCCTAGGAAGCCTTGCCGCCGGGTGGCACACAGCAAAGCTCCTATGTGGAAAGGTTCCCGCCGCCGGTTCCCCTGCCGACAATGACGGCAAGCACACCGAGTCCGGCGTGGGCTGCAAGGACCGCTGGGAGAGAGCTGATCTGGGCAGGAGGGCAGTCGGGCAAAGCCACCGCCAGCCTGGCGGCGAGCCCGTCCGCTTCCGTCTGGTTTCCAAAGTGATGGACGGCCAGGCGTACGGATTCACCAGGGCGGGGTACCGCTTCCGCCGCGACGATTTCCTCCAGCCGGGCGACGGCACGCGCGGCTGAACGCACCCTTTCCAACGGGACGATCCTGCCGCCGTCGACCGCCAGGATGGGTTTGATGGCAAGCATGGTGCCAACGAGCGACGCCGCGGCGCCGATGCGTCCGCCACGCCGCAACTGTTCCAGGCTGGGAACGTAGAAGAAAACCCTGGTCCGGGCTGCCTGTGCGCGAGCCGCCGCCGCCACGTCGGCACACCCTGCACCGGCTGCCGCGGCTTCCACCGCAGCCTGAACGGCCATCCCCTCGGCCATGCCGACAGTCTCCGTGTCCACCACGTCAACCGGGATAGCCACCCTGGCCGCAGCGAGCCTGGCGGCGTCCGCGGTGCCGGAAAGTTCACCGGAGATGTGGACTGACACCACGGCCTCGAATCCCCGTTGTTCAGCTGCCCGGTAAGCCTGCTCGAACTGGCCCGGTGATGGGCGGGATGTTTTGACTCCGGTACCCGAGGCCAGGGCCACGGCGATGGTCTCCAGGATGTCGTCTTCGCCTTCGCCGTAGATCTCCGCCCCCACCATAACGGGCATCGGTACGACAGTAAGGATTCCGTCGTGGGCAAGTCCAGCCAGGTAGGCGGCCGGCAGGGCGGCCGCGGAATCCGTGACGACGGCGGTGCGGACCGCGGCGCCGGAGCCCGGACGCACGGTCCCGGGACGGGCAGAGGGCCTCAGGGCCGACAGCCGGGAGCGGACCCACGGCCAGGCGGCGGCATTACTGTCGGGCAAGGGGCCTCCTGATCACGGTGCCCGGCTCAGGCAGCACCGGCCGCCGGAAAATCTCCGGCGGCCGGTGGGTACTGCGGGTGCAGCGGTTAGGCCGGAACGATGTTGACCAGCTTAGGCGCACGGACGATGACTGTTCGGATGCCCCGGCCGTCAAGGGCACGCTGGACATTCACGGACGCCAGAGCCAGCTCGCGCAGCTGGTCCTCGGAAACATCCGGAGACACCTCCAGCCGGTCCCGCACCTTGCCCTGCACCTGGACAACGGCAGTGACAGTGTCCTGGACCAGGAGGGCAGGATCGTGTGCCGGCCAGCCGGCGTTCGCTACTGATGCCGGGTGGCCCAGCAGGTTCCACATGTCCTCGGCCGTGTACGGCGCGAACAGGCTGAGGATCACGGCCACAGCCTCGGTGGCCTCGCGGACGGCGGGGTCAGCTGCTCCGGCGCCGGAGTCGATCGCTTTGCGGGTGGCATTGACCAGTTCCATCAGTTTGGCCACCACAACGTTGAACTTGTTGGCGTCCAGCAGCTCGGCGGCGTCGGCGATGGTGCGGTGCGTTACCGAACGCAGGGCACGGTCTCCCGTGGTGGCGTCCACGCCGGGCGCGCTGGTGACGTCCTGGGCCAGGCGCCAGGCGCGGGCCAGGAACTTGGCAGAGCCCGACGGGGAGACGTCGGCCCAGTCAACGTCGTCCTCCGGCGGGGAGGCGAAGACCATGGTCAGCCGGACCGCGTCCACGCCGAACTTGTCCAGCTGCTCACCGAGGTCAACGCCGTTGCCCAGTGACTTGCTCATGGCCTTGCCGCCGTTGAGCACCTGCCCCTGGTTGAGGAGGGCACTGAACGGTTCGTCGGCGTCGATCATGCCCAGGTCGTGGATGACCTTGGTGAAGAAGCGGGCGTACAGCAGGTGGAGGATGGCGTGCTCCACGCCGCCGACGTACTGGCCGACGGGCATCCAGTCGTTGATCTTCTGCGGGTCGAAGGGACCTTCGGTGTACTGCGGCGAGACGAACCGCAGGAAGTACCAGGACGAGTCAACGAACGTATCCATGGTGTCCGTATCGCGCTTGGCCGGGCCGTGGCAGGAGGGGCACTCGACGTTGACCCATGCTTCGACGGCGGCCAGGGGCGACGTGCCCTTCGGGGCCAGGTCCTCGCCGCGGAGGTCCGACGGCAGCGTCACCGGCAACTGCTCGTCCGGGACAGGAACTTCCCCGCAGGACGGGCAGTGGATGATGGGGATCGGCGTGCCCCAGAACCGCTGGCGGCTCAGCAGCCAGTCGCGCAGCCGGAAGTTCACGAACTTCTCGCCGGTGCCCTGCTCTTCGAGGATCCTGATCGCGGCCGGGATGGCCTCAGCCTTGGCCAGCCCGTCCAGCTCACCGGAGTTGATCAGGGTGCCCTCCCCCGCTGTGGCGGTGCCGGAGACGGCGGGGTCCTCTTCGCCGGTGTCCAGGACGGCGCGGACGGGCAGGTCGAAGGTCTTGGCAAAGTCCAGGTCGCGCTGGTCGTGGGCGGGCACGGCCATGATGGCGCCCGTGCCGTAGTCGGCCAGGACGTAGTCGGCGGCCCAGACGGGCAGCTTTTCCCCGTTGAGCGGGTTGATGGCGTACCGGCCGGTGAAGACGCCGGTCTTCTCCCGTTCCGTGGACTGCCGTTCGATCTCAGAGAGGGCCTTGACCTTCTCGCGGTACTCGTCCAGGGCGGCGGCGTGCTCTTCCGTGACGAGTTCGACGGCGAGTGGCGCGTCAGCGGCCACCACGAAGAAGGTTGCCCCGTACAGGGTGTCCGGGCGGGTGGTGAAGACCGTGACGTCCTTGGCGGGCTTGCCGCCGTCGGCCTCGATGACGAAGTTGACGTGGGCGCCCTCGGACCGACCGATCCAGTTCTTCTGCATGGCCAGCACGCGCTCAGGCCAGTGGCCGCGGAGCTCGTCCATGTCGTCCAGCAGCCGGTCTGCATAGTCGGTGATCTTGAAGTACCACTGGTTCAGGGACTTCTTGGTGACCGTGGTACCGCAGCGCTCGCAGGCGCCGTTGACCACCTGCTCGTTGGCCAGGACGGTCTGGTCCTTGGGGCACCAGTTGACCGGGGAGTCTTTCCGGTAGGCAAGGCCGCGCTCGTAGAAGCGCTTGAACAGCCACTGCGTCCACCGGTAGTACTCGGGGTCGGACGTGTGCAGGCGCCGGGACCAGTCAGCGGAGATCGCGTACCGCTTGAACGAGGCTGCCTGGGTGTCAATGTTGGCGTAGGTCCACTCACTGGGGTGGGCGTTGCGCTTGATGGCGGCGTTTTCCGCGGGCAGGCCAAAGGAGTCCCACCCGATCGGGTGCAGGACGTCGTAGCCCTTCTGGCGGAGGTACCGGGCCACGACGTCGCCCATGGCGAACGCCTCGGCGTGTCCCATGTGCAGGTCGCCGGACGGGTACGGGAACATGTCCAGCACGTAGCGGCGTTCCCGGGACCCGTCGTCCACCGGGGTGAAGACCTTGAGGTCTTCCCACACCTGGGGCCATTTGGCCTCCATGGCGGTGAAACTGTAGGTGCCCTCTTCAGGCTCTGCCGATACTGTTGTTCCGGTCTCTGTCTCCGGCTGAACGCCCACTGCTGCCCTTTTCTGTTCTGTTACGGCATCGGTGCTGCCATAACGGCCTGATCCTCCTGCTGACGGCCCGGCGGCATGCCCCGGACACACAAAAGCCCCTCACCATGGAGGGGCTGCCGCTCAGCTGTCACGTCTGGGACAGCCGGCGGCTAACTAAGCAGAAGGATCGCACGCATGGATCTACTTTAGCGCACAGGCACCCCGCGCGCCGCAGCCCGGCCCATGGCCCGTTGCTTTACTCCGCGGGAACGCGCATGATCGTCCCAAACATGCGGAGGCGGCGTGCAATGCCAGATCCAGAAACCGGTACTTTCGCCGAAGGGGAACCGCTCTCCCTTTGGCTGGCATCCGCGGGGACCACGGCCTACCCGGAGCTGAGCGGATCACTTGACGTTGATACGGCGGTGATCGGAGGCGGTATCGCCGGTCTCACCGCTGCGCTGGCCCTCAAGCGTTCTGGCCGGACCGTGGCTGTCCTTGAGGCGGGCAGGATCGGAACGGGCGTCAGCGGCCACACCACCGGGAAAGTGACTTCCCTGCACCGCCTTGCCTATACGGCCCTTGAGCGCAGTCACGGCAAAGCTGCCGCCAGGATCTATGGGCTGGCCAACCAAGCGGCCGTCGAGCACATCGCAGACCTGGTGGCGCAGGAGAACATCGCTTGTGGGTTCCGCCGAGTACAGAACTATACGTTCGCAGAAGACGACCGGACCCTCCCCGCCGTACGGGAAGAAGCCGCCTTGGCCGCCAGCCTGGGCCTTCCGGCCACTTTCACGGCCGACGTTCCCCTTCCGTTCCGGGCAGCCGGCGCGGTCCGGTTTGAGGGTCAGGCCCAGATGCATGCCGTGCAGTACCTCCAAGGCCTGGCAGCTGCAGTGGACGGAGGAGGCAGCTTCGTTTTTGAAGGGACGCGCGTACTGGGACTGCGCGAGCGCACGACTGTGGCCGTGGCTGCAAGTCACGGAACAGTGCTGGCCAGCGATGCCATTGTGGCGACCAATGTCCCTTTCGGCGACCACGGCCGGTTCGCCGCGCTGTGCCGGCCGCACCGTTCATATATTGTGGCAGCGCCGGTGGCAGGCCCTCCCCTGGACGCCACCTTTATCAGTGCCGGCGAGCCTATGCGCTCCCTGTTGACGGTGGGGCTTGGCGGGGTGACGTACCTGCTGACCGGAGGTGAGGGACACCCCACCGAAGAACAGGTGGATCCGGCGCCGCGCTATGCAGCGCTCGCCGGCTATGCGCACAGCCGTTTCGGGGCTGCGGCCGTGGCGTACCGCTGGTCCACCCAGGACGCCATACCCAAGGACGGGCTGCCCTACGTGGGGCCCTTGAACGCAGACAGCCGGCATGCCTTCGTCATTACCGGCCTGCGCAAGTGGGGCCTGACCAACGGCACCGCCGCCGCCCTGATTGTGGCGGACCTCCTCAACGGGACGCCGAATAAGTGGGCTTCCCTGTTCGACAGCAACCGCGCGGCATTAGCACCCGGGACCCGGGAAGCAGGAGGGACTGGACCGGCACGGCCCAAAGATGCAGTATCGCCGGGCGCCTCCCGGATGCGAATTGCGGAGTTGGCATCCGGCGACGGCATGGTGGTTGACACCGAGGGAGGCAGCACGGCCTGCTTCAGAGACGACGCCGGCGAGATCCACGCCGTGTCTGCCGTCTGCACGCACCTCGGCTGCACCGTCGGATTCAACCGGCGCGACCGCACCTGGGATTGTCCCTGCCACGGCTCCCGGTTCGATGTGGAGGGCAAGGTCATCCAGGGGCCGGCCACAGAGGACTTGCCGCCACGCACCGCATCCTGATGCCGCGCAACAACACCGACCCTTGGCTGGAAACCGGTCCCTGAATGGCGGCCCACCACGGAAAGGGCCGCCCCGCCGGATATCGGCCGGGCGGCCCCAGAGGCTAAAGGCGCTACCTCACGTCCTCGTCAACCCAGTCCATGGACTTGGTGACGGCCTTCTTCCAGAGGCGCAGCTGGCGGTCCTGCTCGGCCTGCTCCATCTGCGGTTCCCAGCGCTTGTCCTCTGACCAGTTGGCCGAGCACTCGCCGAGGTCCTTCCAGAAGCCAACGGCAAGGCCTGCCGCGTACGCGGCGCCCAGCGCCGTCGTTTCCACGACCTTGGGCCGGATTACCGGGACGCCCAGAATGTCTGCCTGGAACTGCATGAGGGCGTCGTTGGCAACCATGCCGCCGTCGACCTTCAGCTCACTCAGCGGGACGCCGGAGTCCGCGTTGACGGCGTCAAGCACCTCGCGGGTCTGGAACGCGGTGGCTTCCAGGGCCGCCCGGGCAATGTGGTTCTTGTTGACGAAGCGGGTCAGGCCGACGATCGCGCCGCGGGCGTCCGAGCGCCAGTACGGAGCGAAGAGTCCGGAGAACGCAGGCACGATGTAGACGCCGCCGTTGTCCTTCACCGCGGCGGCCAGGGTCTCCACCTCGGGGGCGCTGCTGATCATGCCCAGGTTGTCACGCAGCCACTGGACGAGTGAGCCGGTGACGGCGATGGACCCTTCCAGGGCGTAGTGCGGCTTGGCGTCGCCCAGCTTATAGCCCACGGTGGTGAGCAGCCCGTTCTTCGAGTGGACGATTTCCTCGCCCGTATTGAAGATCAGGAAGCAGCCCGTGCCGTAGGTGTTCTTGGCTTCGCCCGCGTCGAAGGCGACCTGGCCGAACGTGGCGGCCTGCTGGTCACCAAGGATGCCCGCCACCGGCGTTTCCCGCAGCAGCTGCGAGCTGTGGACGGTGCCGTAAACCTCGGACGAGGACTTGATCTCCGGCATCATGCTGCGCGGCACGCCGAAGATGCCCAGGATTTCGTCGTCCCATTGCAGGGTTTCGAGGTCCATGAACAGTGTGCGGGATGCGTTGGTGACGTCCGTGACGTGGACACCGCCGTCCACGCCGCCCGTCAGGTTCCACAGGACCCAGGCGTCGGTGTTGCCGAAGGCCAGATCCCCGGCTTCAGCCTTTTCACGGGCGCCGTCGACGTTGTCCAGGATCCATTTGATCTTGGTACCGGAGAAGTAGGTTGCCAGTGGCAGCCCCACCTTTTGCTTGAAGCGGTCCCCGCCGCCGTCCTTGGACAGTTCATCAACGATGTCCTGTGTGCGGGTGTCCTGCCACACGATCGCGTTGTAGACCGGCTTGCCGGTGGTCTTGTCCCACACCACAGCAGTTTCGCGCTGGTTGGTGATGCCGACGGCGGCAATATCGTGCCGCGTCAGGTTCGCCTTGGAGAGGGCGGAACCAATGACCTCACGGGTGTTGTTCCAGATTTCCGTGGCGTCGTGCTCCACCCAGCCGGCCTGCGGGAAGATTTGCTCGTGTTCCATCTGGCCGGAGGAGACAATGGCGCCGCTGTGGTCGAAGATGATGGCGCGGGTGCTGGTGGTGCCCTGGTCGATGGCGATTACGTACTGGTTCATGATGACGTCCTTGTCCGGTTTGTTGATCTGTCGTGTGGGTTCAGGATGCTGCGGTGACAATGATGGGGACTACGCTGGCCACGAGGCCACCGAGTGCGCCGCCGATCAACGGTCCGACGACGGGCACCCAGGAGTAAGCCCAGTCGCTGGAACCCTTGTCCTTGATGGGAAGTACTGCGTGGGCGATGCGGGGCCCGAGGTCACGGGCCGGGTTGATGGCGTAGCCGGTGGGGCCGCCGAGGGATACGCCGATGCCCACCACGAGCAGCGCGACGGCGAGCGGGCCGAGGCCGGAGGGGGTGCCGCCCAAAGTCAGGATGACGAAAACCAGAACGAAAGTTCCGATGATCTCGGTGATCAGGTTCCAGGGAGTAGAGCGGATGGCGGGGCCGGTAGAAAAGGTTCCCAGCTTGCCGGCGGCCTCGGGTTCGTCATCGAAGTGCTGCTTGTATGCCAGCCAGCAGACCACTGCGCCGAGGAATGCGCCCACCATCTCGCCCCCGAAGTAGGTGAGGGTGGAGGCAAAATCCACCGCAACGCCGGGAGCGTATTCGGCCTTGCCGTTGAGGAGCAGGCCGAGGGTAACTGCGGGGTTCAGGTGTGCACCCGACTGGGCGGCGACGAAGACACCGCAGAACACGGCGATACCCCATCCCCAGGTAACCATCAGGAAACCGCCGCTATTGCCTTTTGTCCCCCGCAAGGCCACGTTGGCAACGACGCCGCAACCCAACAGGGTCAGCATGCCCGTGCCAAAGACTTCGGAGAGGAAGACTAATCCCAGAGACATCTTTGACTCCTTCCGTTTAGTTGGCGGTCCTCCGCAGGTGAAGGACCGCTGGGGCCGGGACGCTTGCGCGCCCCGGCCGACGGCCTGGCTCCTTAGGAAACCAGGCTGTGCGTTTCCACGCGGTGGAATCGCTGCAGCACGTCCTTGGCGTGCTTGATCTCTGCGGTACGCGTTGCGGCGTCCCACTTGAGCGGGCCGGCCAGCACCTCGGCCACCTCATTGAGCAGTTCGCCGGTGACGAGTCCACGGAAAGCCAGGGAAGTGCGCCGGATCAGGACATCCACCAGGTGGCCCACCTGTTCGTGTGCCGCCATGAATTCCAGTTCCCTGACGCTGAGCTCACGGGTGGAACGCAGCGGCCGGTCAGGGGCGGCGTCGAGGTACCCGATCACTTCTTCGGCCCGCGTTCCGTAGCGGGTCAGCAGCCCGGCGGTGCGGTCCGCGTCCCGGCCGGCAGCGATGTGCGCCTTGATCCATTTCTGGACACCCGCTTCATCGGCCGGGAAGCCTGCGCCTCCGCCGATGGGGAGTTGCGCCGTGGAAACCTTGCGCTGGACGCCGAGTTCGGCCAGGACATCGTTGGTCAGGTGCTCCGCAAGGGCCCGGAACGTGGTCCACTTGCCGCCCACCAGGCTGAGTACGACGGCGCCGCTTCCGTTCGTGCCGGAAGTGCGGCGTTCGATCCGGTAGTCGCGGGAGACGAAGCCCGGCTGCGTGGCGTCATGGCTGGGCAGCGGGCGTACCCCGGAGAACGTGTAGACGATGTGTTCCGGTGTCACATCGACGGACGGGAAGACGTGTCCGATCAGGTCAAAGAAGTAACGGATTTCGTCGTCGGTGCAGACGGCGTCCTCCGACATGTCGGCATCAACGTCGGTGGTGCCCACCAGAACCCGGTCGCCCATGGGATAGATGAGGACAATCCGGCCATCGGTGTGCTCAAAGAAGATTTCGCGGCCGCGGCAGGCAGCGAGGAGTCCAGGGTGGTCCAGTACGACGTGGGAGCCCTTGGTCCCGCCCATAAAGGACGAGGCCGCGCCCATCGCCTGGTTGGTGAGGTCCACCCATGCGCCGGTGGTGTTGATGATGATGTCAGCGGTGAAGTCGAATTCCTCACCGGTGAGCTCGTCCCGGAGGCGAACCGTGCTTCCGCGGCCGGTTCCCGGGTTGGGGACCGGCGACATGGACTGAAGCGACAGGTAGTTGCTGGCACGGGCCGTGTCACCCTGTGCGCTGGTGCCAGTCGCGTTGCCGGCGCGGCCGGCCTTTTCGCCGTCCTGGAGCACGTCGAGAGTGAGGCGCTCCGGGTTGTGGACGGAGGCGTCGAAGTAGGTGGCGGTGTACTTCACGTCCGGCCGCAGGTCGGGCAGTTCCTGGAGCGCTGCCTTGTGGGGGTGCGGAACTGGTGCCGCGGCACGGTTCCACCGTCCCTGGAAAACGAATCGTAGAGGCTCAGGCCGGCCTTGATCAGGAAGGCGCCGCGTTCCTTGGGCTTGCCCTGCTGCTTGTGGGTGAGGAACCGCAGGGGCGCAGACAGGATGCCGGAAAAGGTGCTGAATATCGGGATGGTGGTCTGCAGCGGCTTGACGTAGTGCGGGGCGATCTTCAGGAGGCGGTTCCGCTCCACCACTGACTCACGGACCAGGCGGAACTCGCCGTTCTCCAGGTAACGGATACCGCCGTGGATCATGTGCGACGACGCGCCGCTGGCGCCTTGGCAGTAGTCTCCGCGTTCCACGAGCGCGACATCGACGCCCTGGAGTGCCAGATCACGGAAGGTGCCTACTCCGTTGATGCCACCGCCCACCACTAGTACTTTGGCGTGTGGCCGGCGCCGGAGGTTGTGCACCGATGAACGTTCGGCCCCGGCTTTGGGGGCGCGGACAGACGGTTGGACAGCTGGTTCCTTGGGTCCCAAAACAAACTCCCTTGGGGCTTTGAATGATGCGGGCGCCGTGGCGCGCCGCCGTTCTGCTCTATTCTTTGGAGATATGGAAAATGGAGTCAAGGACTGTGCACAAACGTGCAGGGCGGAAGTGGGATGACACTTTCACGGGACGCAGATGCCCTCCGAGCTGCACAAATGTACTACCTGCAGGACCTCACCATGGATGCGATAGCCCGGGAATTGCGCACCTCCCGGTCCACGGTTTCGCGCCTGTTGTCCGCCGCCAGGGAGTCCGGCTTGGTGCAGATCCAGATTCGGAATCCGCTGGACACGGGGCCCGAACTGGAAGGGATGATCCGCCGCCGCTACAACCTGGATGTCCATGTTGTCCCCATCCTTGGGACGCTCAACGAGGCTGAAACCCTGGACCGCGTGGCCATGCAGGCCGCACGGACCATCGGCCCCCTGGTAGACTCCAACGCCATCATCGGCGTGGCCTGGGGATCCACCCTCAGTGCAGTCAGCCGGCACCTCACCAGGAAGATCACCCACGACAGCGTCATCGTCCAGCTCAACGGCGCGGGAAACATGCACACCACGGGTATTACGTATGCCAGCGACATCATGCGCAGGTTCGGCAGCGCCTACGGGGCACGGGTGGAGCAGTTCCCCGTCCCGGCCTTCTTCGACCACGCCGCCACCAAGACAGCCATGTGGAATGAACGCAGCGTGCAGCGCGTGCTGGAACTGCAGGCCAAGATGAGCATCGCCATCTTCGGGGTCGGCTCAGTACATGCCGACTATCCCAGCCACGTCTACGCCGGCGGATACCTCGACGAAGAGGACCTGAATGCCCTGGCCAACTCGGACGTAGTGGGGGACGTGGCCACCGTGTTCTTCCGGGCCGACGGTTCCTCCGACGGGATCGTCCTCAACGAGCGGTCCACCGGTCCGACACGTGCGCAGCTCCGCCAGGTGCGCCGCAGGATCTGCGTGGTCTCAGGTGTCTCCAAGATCAACGGCCTGCGCGGTGCCCTGGCAGCCAGGCTGGCCACCGACCTGATCCTGGACGAAGCCACCGCACGCCGACTTGTCGATTACGAAGGCCTGACCAGCTGAAGTGGGTAGAGTCGTTTCCATGAGAACCTCACCCCGGCTCAGCCTGAACAACGGCGTGCTGATCGACCAGCTTGGCTTTGGGCTGTACAAGGTGCCGGCGGCAGACGCCGAGGGCCTGGTGGCCACGGCTCTCGCCGCCGGCTACCGCCACTTCGACACCGCCGCCATGTACGGCAATGAGACCGGAGTTGCGCGTGGGATCAGTTCCCAGCTTGGCGACGGCACCGGCAGCGGCGGCTCCGGGGAGTTGTCCCCGTCCCTGGCCCGCGAAGACGTCTTCATCACCACCAAGGTGTGGAACGACCATCACGGCTACGACTCCACATTGCGGGCGTTCGACGATTCCATGGTCAACCTGGGCCTGGACTACGTGGACATGTACCTGATCCATTGGCCCTGCCCCCGCCGCGGGCTGTTCCCGGAAACATACCGCGCGCTGGAGACGCTCTACCGTGAGGGCCGCGTCCGTGCCATCGGCGTCAGCAATTTCCAGCCCGCCCATCTTGACCGGCTGCTGCAAAGCGCCGAAGTGGTTCCCGCCGTCAACCAGATCGAACTGCACCCCTGGCTGCAGCAGGAGGAGTTGCGCAGCAAGCACGCGGACCTGGGTATCCGGACTGAGGCGTGGAGCCCGCTTGGCCGCGGACAAGTGCTCGCCGATCCGGTCATCGAGGCCTGCGCTGCGGAGCACGGCAAGACCCCGGCACAGGTGGTCCTCCGCTGGCACATGCAGTTGGGAAATATTGCGATCCCCAAGGCCAGTTCGGAGGCCCGCATCCGGGAGAACCTGGACGTCTTCGGTTTCGACCTTTCCGAACGGGACCTGGCTGCAATCAACGCGTTGGACCGCGGGCAGCGTACCGGTTCCCATCCGGACAACGTCAACTAGGCGCGGGCATGGATACCGTGAACCCGGGGCCCTCCCCCGCGCCCGCATACCTGAGTGCCGGACTGGCAGGACGAACCTCGGCCGGCACCGTAAGCCTCAACGGCGGCACGGTCGCCTTCTGGACCTACGAGCCGCTGGAAGAGACGCCGGAGACCCGCACCATCCTGGTGGTCCACGGCTTTAGGGGTGACCACCACGGACTCCTGCGCGTCGCGGACCAACTGCCGGACATGCGGATCATCATGCCGGACCTGCCGGGCTTCGGCAGTTCGGACGCCTTCGCCCGGGACGAGCATTCGGTGAAGCGCTACGGGCAGTTCATCAGCGACTTCATGGCCGCCAGGGGGCTGGGTCCGGACACCGTGCTGCTGGGCCACTCTTTCGGATCGATCGTGGCAGCGCACTTTGTGGCCGGCAATCCCGGGGCAGTCCGCCCCCTGATCCTCATCAACCCCATCGCCGCCCCGGCACTGGAGGGACCCAAAGGCGCGATGACGCGGCTGGCCGTCCTGTACTACCGGCTGGCGGCAAAGCTCCCCCGCAAGCCCGGGCTGGCCCTGCTGCGCAACCGGATGATAGTGCGTGTCATGAGCGAGACCATGGCCAAGACACGTGACAAGGAACTGCGGGCGTTCATCCACGGCCAGCACCACGCGTACTTCAGTTCCTTCGCCGACCGCGACAGCCTGCTGGAGTCCTTCACGGTGTCGGTCTGCAACCACGTGGCCCAGGTGGCCGGGCAGCTGGACCTCCCCGTGCTGCTGGTGGCAGGCGAAAAGGACGAAATTGCCACGCTTCCCAGCCAGCAGCGCCTTCTGGCACTGCTGCCTGACGGGGAACTGAAGGTGATTCCCGGCGTCGGACACCTGATCCACTACGAAACGCCGGAGCCGGCCGCCCGCTATATCCGCAGCTTCCTGAAGGATCACCCCGCGTGAAGATTGTCATCGATGCCCGTTTTACCCGCACCGACCACCATGACGGCATCAGCCGCTACGGGGCCAGCCTGATCGCTGCGACGGCGAAAATCGCCGACGTCTCGATGCTGGTCTCGGACGTCCGGCAGCTCGCCCTCCTCCCGGATGTGCCCTACACACTGATCAGCAGCCCGCTCTCCCCTCTGGAGCTGTTCGTTGCCCGCAAGATCAACCGTCTCGGGGCGGACGTGGTGGTGTGCCCCATGCAGACCATGGGCACGTGGGGCAGGAAGTACGGCCTGATCCTGACCCTGCACGACCTCATCTACTATGAGCACCCCGCTCCCCCGGGATTCCTGCCGGCACCGGTCAGGCTGCTCTGGCGCCTCTACCACAAAGCGTTCTGGCCCCAGCGGCTGCTGCTGAACCGGGCCGACACCGTGGCCACCATCAGCCGGACCACGGAAGCGCTCATGACCAAGTACCGCCTGACCCGACGGCCGGTACGCATCATCGCCAACGCCCCCCAGCCGGCCCAGGTCCACCGCACCCCGGGCGACGGCGCGGACAAGACGATCATCTACATGGGCTCATTCATGCCCTACAAGAACGTGGAAACCATGGTGGCCGGCATGGCCGGATTGCCCGGCTACACCCTGCACCTGCTCAGCCGGATCAGTCCCCAACGCAGGGCGGAACTCGAAGGCCTGGTGCCGCCGGGCGCCTCCGTGGTGTTCCACAACGGCGTCACCGACGAGGAATATGACGGGCTGCTGCGGCGGGCCACCGCGCTGGTGAGCCTGTCCAGGGCCGAGGGGTACGGTCTCCCCCTCGTGGAGGCAATGGCCGTGGGGACACCCGTCATCGCCAGCGACATCCCGATCTTCCGCGAGGTGGGTGCGGACGCAGCCCTGTACGTGGACCCGGGCTCCCCCGAAGAGTTTGCCCGAGCCGTGGCGCGACTGCAGGATGACGGGCACTGGCAGGACATGTCGCGGCGTTCGGTGGCGCGGGCCGCTGAATTCAGCTGGGATGAATCAGCGCGGCAGTTAGTGGACGCGGCACACGAAGTCGTGGCCAACAGGCGGCGCTAACGGGCGTCGAGGCAGGGGCACCCAGGCCGGGCAGAAGGCACCGAGGCTGCCGCGCGCTACAGGACGTCGACGCCGTCCAGACGCAGCTGCACCGGCTCAACGGTCCGCTTGGCGGCAGAGGCTGCCCGGGTGACCCGCAGAACGCGGACGACGGCGGCCGCCTGGCCATAGGGGAAGAACAGCAGGGTCCGGACGTCCTCGGCCGAGCGCCTGCCGGACGCCGGAGCGGTCAGCACCACCGGTGCAGGGCCTGCGGTGCGCACTGTTATTCCCGCGCTTCCGAGCCCGGCCTCCACGGCGTCCGTGTAGTGCTCGACGGCGGCGCGCGGCCCGGTGACTGATGCGATCCGGACGGCCGGGGGCAGTTGGAGTTCCATCCGCAGGGACAGCTCACGCTGGGCATAGCCGGCCGGATCCCAGCGGAGCAGGGCGCCGGTGGCTGCTGTGTCAGCGGCAGTTACCACCACCAGTCCGCCGTCCGGGGCAGGCCGGACCAGTGCGGCGGCGTTGAACCACCGGCGGACCGTGTCCTCGCCGGCGCGGAGGGTTTCGCGCCGCAGCAGGGAATCGCCGTCCAGGAGCAGGGCCGCCGCATAGCCGCCGGTCGCTACGGGCTCCGCCCCTACAGTTGCCACCACCAGGGCTTTCGCTTCCCCTACCTGGGCCTTTACCTGGTCTCCGGAGGACGTGATGACGGTCTTTCCGGGGAACGCCCGGCCAAGTTCTTCGGCAGTCCGCAGGACCCCGGTAGCCCCCTTCCGGAGCCGACTGCCTCCACAGTGGGAGCACTTCCAGTCCGGGGCCGGCGTGG
Source organism: Arthrobacter sp. SLBN-112 (assembly GCF_030944625.1). Classification (NCBI taxonomy): domain Bacteria; kingdom Bacillati; phylum Actinomycetota; class Actinomycetes; order Micrococcales; family Micrococcaceae; genus Arthrobacter; species Arthrobacter sp. SLBN-112. The sequence goes on along the minus strand of NZ_JAUSXY010000001.1, from coordinate 2,891,221 downwards.
AGCACCAGCGGCACTGGGGCAGCGCTGACGTGCCCGCCAGTGCCAGCGGCCCCTGGCAGTTTCCGCAGCGCGCCGGTTCGCGGCACGTTTCGCATACCAGGGACGGCGCGTAGCCGGCTCTGGCCACCTGGACCAGGACGGGTCCGCGCTCCAGGCCTTCCTTGGCGGCCTGCCAAAGCGACGTGCGGAAGCCGGGCGATGGTGGCCAGCGGGTCGCGCGCCTGCTCGAAGCTGTCAGCGGTGCTGACAACGCGCGGTACGGTCGCGCGGAGTGTGCCGCGCGCGGCGCTGACGGGGACGGCCCAGCCGGACTCCACGAGGCGCTGGACCTCCGTACTGCGGGAGTGTCCGGCCAGCAGGCAGGCGGCGCTTTCCTGTTCTGCCCGCAGGAGCAGGACTTCCCGGGCGTGCGCATAGGGTGCGCGCTGCTCGATGTGGAGGTCGTCGCCGTCGTCCCAGCAGGCCACCAGCCCCAGGTCCTGCACCGGTGCGAAGGCAGCCGAACGGGTGCCGATGACAACTTTAGCCGTACCTCCCAGCAGGCGCAGGTAGTTACGGTACCGGGGCGTGGGACCGTCATCTGCGGTGAGCCGGGCAACTGCATCTTCGGGCAGCAAGTCCTTCAGTGCTGCCTCCAGCCGGTCTAGGTCGCGGTAGTCCGGCACCACCACCAGGGCGCCGCGGCCTGAGCCGTAGGCGGCTGCAGCAGCCTCGGCGAGCAGGTGCGGCCACCCGGCGGGTCCGTAGCCCTGAAGCGGGTTAACCACCGCTCGAGGTGCTCCGCCGCCGGCCAGGTGCCGCAGGAAAGCGGGGCCGGTGCCGTATGCGCTCCAGGCTGACGGACCGGGGGTACCGGGAACGGTGCCCGCCTCCCCGGCATCGGCGGAGCCGGGAAAGTCCTTTTCCAGCCTGGCGACGCGGGGTGGAATGGCGAGGCGCAGGACGTCGCTGACAGTACCGGCGTACCGGGCCGCGACGGCGGTGGCGAGATCCCTGACGGCAGGCGTGAGGACCGGAACCGGTGAAACAACCTTGGCCAAAGGCACCAGGGTGTGTCCGGCGTCGGACTCCGCCACCCGTTCGAGGAGGAAGCCGTTCAGGTCCTGGCCGTTGAACTTGACCTTGACCCGCACCCCCGGCCGGGCGTCCTGGTCGAGGGAGGCCGGTACGGCATAGTCAAAAGGGCGGTCCAGGTGCGGCAGGGAGGACTCCACGAGGACCCTTGCCACCGGCAGCTGCGCGGCCATGGTGATGCCGGCGGAGGGTGCCCGGGCCGGGAACCCCTGCAGCAGCGATGGCTGCACCGAACTGTCAGCAACCATGGCGGTTACCTCCGTTCAGCTGCCGGGTAGGACATGGACAGTCAAGCACCCGGCACTGACAATGGTCTTCCGGCCGCCGGCACGCGAACGGTCAGGCGTTGAAGAACGCCTTCAGGTCGTCCACCCGGTCCAGGCGTTCCCACGTGAAGTCGGGATCGTCGCGGCCAAAGTGCCCGTGTGCGGCGGTCTTGGCGTAGATGGGCCGCTTCAGGTCCAGGGCGTCAATGATGGCGCGCGGGCGCAGGTCGAAGATTTCGGCGATGGCGGCGCTGATCCCTGCCGGGTCAACGGTCTCGGTGCCGAACGTCTCAACGTACGTTCCTACGGGCCGGGCCTGGCCGATCGCATAGGCGATCTGGATCTCGGCACGCTTGGCCAGTCCTGCGGCCACCACGTTCTTGGCCACCCAGCGCATGGCGTACGCAGCGGAGCGGTCCACTTTGGACGGGTCCTTGCCGGAGAAGGCGCCGCCGCCGTGGCGGGCCATGCCGCCGTAGGTGTCGACAATGATTTTGCGGCCGGTGAGGCCCGCGTCGCCGACCGGTCCGCCGATGACGAACTCACCGGCGGGATTGAGGATGTTTGCGGTGCGCGAGAGGTCCAGGTTGGCACCGGCAAGGATGGGTTCGATGACGACGGCGGCGAGGTCGGCCCGGAGCTGCTCCAGGCTGGCGCCCTCGGCGTGCTGGCTGGAGATCACCACTGTTTCAACGGAGACGGGGACGTCTTTGTCGTAGCCGATGGTCACCTGGGTCTTGCCGTCAGGGCGGAGGTAGGCCAGCTGGCCCGTCTTGCGGACCTCGGTGAGCCGCTCGGAGAGCCGGTGCGCGAGCCAGATCGGCACGGGCATGTAGGACGGGGTCTCGTCGCTGGCATAGCCGAACATCAGACCCTGGTCGCCTGCGCCCTGGAGGTCGTAGTCGTCCTCCTGGCGGCCCTCTCGCGCCTCGAGTGAGTTGAACACGCCGCCGGCGATGTCATTGGACTGCTGGCCGATGGAGACGGAGACACCGCACCGAGCACCATCGAAGCCGTTGGCCGAGGAGTCGTAGCCGATTCCCAGGATGGTCTCGCGGACGATCTGCGGGATCTCGACGTAGGCGTCGGTGGTGACTTCGCCTGCCACATGCACCAGGCCCGTGGTGGCCATCGTTTCCACGGCCACGCGCGACTCGGGGTCGGCCGCGAGCAGCGCATCCAGGATGGCGTCGCTGATCTGGTCGCAGATCTTGTCCGGATGGCCCTCAGTGACCGACTCGGACGTGAAGAGCCGAAGCGCGGGGGGCGTGGCCCCATGGGGCTGGGGAAGGTGCAGCGGTAAAGTCACTCAACTACCTTACTGGTTGGTGTTGGTTGCCAGGCGGGAGATGTCCCCGTGCTAAGCAAACGTGGCCTGAAACACGTCAGGCGCGGGGCGAAACGCGGTTCAGTTCAAAGCTGATGCGCCTGATGATGGCTTCCGAAACCTCGGTTTTGGTCCCGGACGCCTCCTGTGGTTCGGAGCCGGCCCGGGAGAGGATGACCACTGCGTTGGAGTCCTGCCCGAAGACCTTGTCCGTCCCCACATGGTTGACCACCAGCAGGTCACAGCCCTTGCGCTGCAGTTTGGCTTCGGCGTAGGCCAGGACGTCGCCTTGGCTGTCCCCTGTTTCGGCAGCGAACCCGACGATGAGCTGCCCGGCCCCGGAACGGCTTCCGTTACGCTGCTCCACGAGCTCCTGCAGGATGTCCGGGTTGCGGACCAGGGTGATGACGGGGTCGGCGGTGTCGTCCCGCTTCTTGATTTTGGTGTCCGATACCTCCGCGGGCCGGAAATCGGCCACGGCGGCGGACATGATGACGACGTCGGATCCGGCGGCTGCGGCCAGTGCTGCTTCCCGGAGCTCCAGGGCGGTTTCCACTCGCTGAACCTCAACCCCCGCCGGCGCCGGGACCTCCATGTGGGCTGCCAGCAAACGCACGGTGGCCCCGGCGTTCCGCGCCGCGACGGCCAGCGCCACGCCCTGCTTGCCGGAAGACCGGTTGCCAAGGAACCTGACGGGATCCAGTGGTTCGCGGGTGCCGCCGGCACTGATGGTGACGGTGCGCCCGGCCAGGGGGAGCTGGTAATCGGACCGGCCCTGCACCAGGGCCATGGCGGCCTCGAAGATCACCTGGGGTTCCGGGAGCCTGCCAGGTCCCGAATCGGCGCCGGTCAGCCTGCCGGAGGCGGGTTCAAGGACTGCTGCCCCGCGCGTGCGGAGTATCTCGACGTTGGCGCGGGTGGCGGCATGTTGCCACATCTCCGTGTGCATGGCCGGGGCGAAGAGCACCGGGCCGTGCGCCATGAGCAGCGTGTTGGTGAGCAAATCTCCTGCCTGGCCGGTTGCGGCCTTGGCGAGGAGGTCGGCCGTGGCCGGCGCGACGACCACGAGGTCGGCCTCGTGGCCCAGGCGGACGTGGTTGACCAGGTGCACGTCATCGAAAACGCTGTTGCTGACCGGGTTGCCGGACAGCGCCTCCCAGGTGGCGGTACCGACGAATCGGGTGGACGCTTCGGTGGGAATCACCGTGACGTCATGGCCGGCTTCAGTAAAAAGCCGGAGGAGCGATGCCACCTTGTAGGCGGCAATCCCTCCCCCGACTCCGAGGACTATGCGCACGTGACCTCCGTCAACAGCGAGTCAGTTCGGCTGCAGGACTACTCTGCGGCTTCGATCGGCGTGGAAACCAGCTTGCCTTCGTTGATCTCGCGCAGTGCGATCGAGAGTGACTTCTCGTTCAGCTTGGTGTCAACCAGCGGCCCGACGTATTCGAACAGGCCCTCGTGCAGCTGGGCGTAGTAGGCGTTGATCTGACGAGCACGCTTGGCACCGAAGATCACCAGGCCGTACTTGGAATCCGCTACCTTCAGCAGATCGTCGATCGGCGGGTTGATGATGCCTTCAAGGTTCGTAGACACGAATTTCTCCAAATTTCTAGCGGGCTGACGGTTCCGGCAGATGTGGATGCGGTGTCAGCCCCATGAGTGAAACAAGCTCGTCCGCTGCCCGGCGGACGTCGTCGTTGATGACGGTGTGGTCGAACTCCGGTTCAGCAGCAAGTTCCAGTTTAGCGGTTTCCAGCCGGCGCTGCTGTTCCTCCGGGGTTTCGGTCCCCCGGCCCACCAGCCGCCGGACCATCTCGTCCCACGTGGGCGGGGCCAGGAAGACGAACTGCGCGTCCGGGACGGCCGCCTTGACCTGGCGGGCGCCCTGGAGGTCGATCTCCAGCAGGACCGAGCGGCCCTCGGCGATCGCCCGGTTTACGGTGCTCTTCAACGTGCCGTAGGTGTTCTGTCCATGGACCACGGCCCATTCCAGGAGTTCACCGTCAGCGATGAGCTGGTCGAACTCCTCCTTGGACTTGAAAAAGTAGTGGACACCGTCCTCTTCACCCGGCCTGGGGGCGCGGGTGGTGGCCGAGACGGAAAGCCAGACTTCGGGGTAGTTGTCCCGGATGTAGGTGGACACGGTGCCTTTGCCAACAGCCGTCGGACCTGCGAGGACTGTCAGTCCGGGTTTCTTGCTCACGTATTCCTTTTGCTGGAGGTTGGGGAAGCGCAGGCGCCGAGCCCGCGCTAATGCTCGTCTATAAAATCTACCAGCGCCCGCCGCTGGTGGACGCCCAGCCCGCGGACCCGGCGGGAAGCCGCGATGCCCAGCTGCTGCATGATGGCCGCGGCACGGACCTTCCCGATGCCGGGAAGTGCCTCGAGCAGTTCGGACACCTTCATCCGGGCAAGGGCGTCGTCCTCAAGGGCTGAGCCGATGATGTCCGCCGCGGACCTGTTCCCGTTTCGAAGGCTTTCCTTGGCCGCTGCCCGGGTGGCCCTTGCCGCTGCCGCCTTGCCCAGGGCCTCAGCCCGTTCAGTCGCAGATAAAGGTCGCAGAACCATCACGGACACCCCCGGAGTCGGCGGATTTCATCCAAGGGCGGCCGCCCTTGGACCTGTCCTGAAAATACCCTCTGGTGCAGCCCGAAGCAATGCATCGGGGACAGTTAAGGTCGTGGTCGCCTGGAGGATCACCTGGGCTGGCCAGGACCGGTGCAGCACGGTGTGATTCGGACACAACTGGGCGCTTAGCCCAGGTTCACGGAAGTCCAGGAGACGGGAGGAAGAGTCAATTCCACTATGCCGTCGCGGACAGCGACGCTCTTATTCCTGCTGAGCCCCACGCGGTCCGGCTGGTCAAGGGTGTTCTTGGCATAAACGTCATCGTCCGAAAGCGTCTGCGCGTCCAGGACGATGACCCCCCTGAGCGCCGTCACATCTATTGTTACAGTCGCTTCTTCCGTTTGGGAGCGGTTGACCAGAAAGACCGACGTGGATCCGGTATCGGCGTCGTGGGTGGCGACGGCATCAATAAGAGGGACCACGCCGTAGACCTCCGTAGTGTAAGTTTCTGCTTCCAGCTTGACCTCCAGGGCATTTCCCTTTGCGAGTTTGGAAGTCAAAGCGAACGGGAAGAATGTGGTCTGCTTCCACGCAGGGCCGCCCGGTTCGGTCATGATCGGCGCGATCACATTGACCAACTGGGCAAGGGAAGCCGAGGTGACACGGTCGGCGTGCTTAAGCAATGACATCAGAAGGTTGCCGAAAACAACCGCGTCCGCGACGGAGTAGGCATCCTCAAGCAGTCGCGGTGCGGTGGGCCAATTATCGATTCCTTCTATCTTCTCTATCTGCTCAAAGCGCTGGATGTACCAGACATTCCATTCGTCAAAGGAGATGTTGATGGTTTTCGAGCTGCCCTTGACGGCCTTGACGTGATCAGCCGTTGCAACCACCGACTCGATGAAGTGGTCCATATTGGAGGCTGAGGCAAGGAAGGAACCGAGGTCCCCGTTCTTCTCTTCGTAATAGGCGTGGCACGAAATGTAGTCCACATCGTCATAGCTGTGCGTCAGAACTACCCGTTCCCATTCACCGAACGTGGGCATTTGGGCGCTCGACGAGCCGCAGACCACGAGTTCCACTGACGGGTCCAGCTGCCTCATGGCCTTTGCCGTCCGGGATGCGATCTTGCCGTAATCGTCCGCCGAGCGGTGTCCCAGCTGCCATGGGCCGTCCATTTCGTTCCCCAAGCACCACATTTTGATGCGGAAAGGCTCGGTTCGGCCGTTGGCGACCCGGCGCTCGGAAAGTTCAGTCCCGGAACGAATGTTTGTGTACTCCAGCAGGTCGAGGGCTTCCTCGGTTCCCCTGGTGCCCAGATTGACCGCGAGCATGAGCTCACTGCCTACCTTTTCCAGCCACGAACTGAACTCATGCAGGCCGACTTCGTTTGTCTCAGTCGAGTGCCAGGCCAGATCCAGTCGCCGGGGGCGCTGGTCCCTGGGTCCGACGCTGTCCTCCCACCGGAAGCCAGAGACGAAGTTACCGCCAGGGTAGCGGATGGCGGAGACACCGAGCTCTTTGACGAGCTCCATGACGTCCGTGCGGAATCCGGAAGCGTCTGCCTTCGGATGGGCCGGCTCGTAAATGCCGTCGTAGACGCAGCGGCCCAAGTGCTCGACGAACGAGCCGAACAGGCGTGGATTGACGGGGCCCACGGCGAACTGCGGGTCGATGGTTAGGCGCGCGGAAACCATAGTTGTCCTTCAGGTAAGTGATGTGTTGATGTCGGTGTGTCGCCTGGTACTAAGGGCGCCCTATTTGAGGCTTCCGAGGGACAATCCGCCCTGCCAGTACTTTTGCAGCGTCAGGAAGGCCACGACGAGAGGAATGATGGAGACAAATGAGCCGACGATGATGAGGCTCCAGAGTGAATGGCCACCGCCGTTGTTGGAGGAAGCCAGTTGCGACCAGAGCCCGATTCCGACGGTGAGCGGGTAAAGCTTTGCGGTCGACAGCATGGCCAGCGGCAGGAAGTAGTTATTCCAGGTTCCAACGACGGAAAGCAGGAGGACCGTGACGAGGGCGGGACGGAGCAGGGGCAGTGCGACTTGGAGGAAGGTGCGAAGTTCGCCGGCACCGTCCACCCGGGCTGCATCCAGCAACTCGTCCGGCACGGCCTCGGCGGTGTAGACGCGCATCAGGTAGACGCCGAAGGGGCTAAGCAGCGATGGCAGGATAACGGCCCAGACCGTGTCGGTCAGCTTGAGGTTGGAGAGCAAGATAAAGGTGGGTATGACAAGGGCAGTCATGGGAACCATAACGGCGCCCAGCAGCAAGGCGAAGGTCAGGTTCCGTCCCGGAAACTTGTATTTGGCGAAGCCGTAACCGGCCAGGACCGAGATCGCCGTGGCCCCCAGGCCGCCGCTCACGGCATACAGCACTGAATTGCCCAGCCACCGCAGGTACTCGCCGCCGTTGTAGGTGAAGAGGTCCTGGAGGTTGGCGACAAGGTTGAAATTCCTGTCGAACCACATGGCGCCGGAAGAACCGGAGAAAAGCCCTTCGGTGTCTTTGGTGCTCGCCACGAAGAGCCACCAGATAGGAACCAGGAAGTACAGCACCAGGACTCCGAGGAAGACATGGGCCACCACGTTCCGGCGGGGCTTGCGGCGCCGGTCGGGTGAAGGGCCAGGGGCGCGGACAGAGGTGGCGGCTGCGGTGGTGGCTGCGCTCATGACAGGGTGCTCCCTTTTTTCCGGGTGGCGAACATGAAGATGTACACGGCGATGAAGACGACAATGCCGAGGGAGAAGGAAATGGCAGACGCGTAGTTGAACTGGGCGTAGCCGAATGCCAGATTGAACGCGTAGATGTTCGGCGTGAAATTGGGAGTGATGCTCCCGTTGGCGACCGGGCCGAGAATTTGCGGCTCGGAGAAAAACTGAAGGGTTCCGATCAGCGCAAATATCAGGATCAGCACCAGCGCCGAGGAGACCATGGGAACCTTGATCCTGAACGCGACTTGCCGGGTGGAGGCGCCGTCGATTTTCGCTGCCTCATAGAGGGAGGGGTCGATTCCCTGGAGGGCCGCGTAGATGATGATCATGTAATATCCGGCCCACTGCCAGGTGACGACGTTCAGCAGGCCGTAGAAAACGTTGTCCTGACTGAGAAGGAATGGCGCTGAAGCGTGGAAGAGGGAGAAGACCTGCTGCAACGGCCCGAATGAGGGGCTGTATAGGAATCCCCACATGAGCGCACCTATGACCGCCGGCACTGCATAGGGAAGGAAAATCATGAGTCGGGAGAACTTGGCCACTTTGGTGGTCAGATGGTCCAGGACAAGGGCTGCGGCCAGGGACACAGCCATTTGCACCGGGATGAGAACCAAAGAAAACCGGATGACGAACCAGATGCCGCTGAGGAATTGGGGGTCCGAGAAGGCGTGAATATAGTTCTCCAGCCCGCTGAATCGTGTTCCGGTGGCAAGGCCTTTTGTAAAGAGGCTGAGGTAGAGCGCGTACCCAAGGGGCGCGAGGAGGAACGCGCCGAAGACCACGACGAAGGGAGCGATAAATAGCCATCCCATCCGCGCCTGGCGTGACGCCATCGTCTTGACGCGGGAACCCCGTCTGCTTTCAGGGCGCCCTGAGCGGCCCTGCACTTCAGGTGAAGCGACTTGCGGCGAGGATGTCGCCGTTGACCCGTGAACTGCCATGATCTGTCCTGCGTCCTTCTGTCGGTCGATCCGGCCTGCTCCGACGGTAAGTCGTCGGCGGAGCAGGCCGGGCTGGTGCTACTTGACTGTGAAACCCTGGCTCTTTGCGTAGGTCACCATGGTGTTCTGCAGCTCGGTGGCCGCCTGTTCGCCGTTGATTTCGCCTGAGTTGATCTTGACCGTCTCGGCTTGCAGTTGCGCGTAGTAGTAGACCGTGAATGGGCTGTAGTTGAAGCCTTGGTAGGCGTTCTCGGCCGGGATGTAGATGTCCTTGTTGGCCGTTTGACCGCTGAAGAAGTCAACTTTGTTGTTGATGAAGGCGTCCGACTTCAGCACATTCTGGTTCAGCGGGAAGATGGTTTGGGTTTTCCAGCCGTCTGTGAGCGACGCGTCGTCGGCGTAAAGGCCCTTGGCGACTTCGGCAGCCAGCTTCTTGTCGGTTGCCTGTGAGGTGACCGCGAAGGTTGAACCGCCCCAGTTTACGGAAACAGGGCTGCCGGAATCCCATTGCGGAAGGGGCGCGACGGCGAATGTATCCTTCTCCTGCCCCTTGCCCACGCCCGATCCGGTCAGATAGCCCGGGGCCCAGGCAGCGGAGATGTACGTCGCATATTTACCGCCGACCATTCCGGTGATGTAGTCGGTGTTGAACTGGTCCTGGGTGCCTACAAGGCCCTTCTTTGCCAGCCCCGCCCAGTAGTTCAACACGTCCTTTGCCGGCTGGCTGTCCAGGTTGATCGAAATGTTCTTTTGGTCCGCCAGGTCGTACTTGAAAGGAACGGCACCCTTTTGGGCCATGAGGGCGGTCAAAGCCGCCGGAACGTTGCTGCCCAGATCGCCAAAGGCCGGTCCGCCGGCGTCCTTGACTTTCTGCGCCGCCTTCTCGTACTCAGCCCATGTCGTTGGAGGCGTGATGCCGTACTTGTCGAGCACATCCTTGCGGTAAATCATTGCCATGGGGCCACCGTCGACCGGAATGGCGTAAACAGAGTTTCCTTGGGAGACGTCCTTCCAGGATCCCTCGCTGAAGTTCTTCTTCACGTCGCCTGCACCAAAGGCGCTCAAGTCCACGAGGGCATTCTGCAGCTCGAAGCCCGTAAGCTGGTCCGCTTCGAGCATGATCACATCGGGTGCGCCCTTGCCGGCCTCGATTGCCGTCTGGAACTTCGCATACTCGGGGCCACCCTGGCCGGCCACAGTCCAGCAGACCTGTACATCTGTGTGCGAGTTGTTGAAGTTATCCACCACGGTAGCCATGTTCGGGTACCACGCCCATACCGAGACCCTGGGAGCATCGGCGTGGATGACCTTGTTCGTGCAATCAGTGGTGCTGGCGCCTTCAGGAGCAGCATCTCCGCCGCCGCAGGCAGAGAGGCTTGCAACCAGGGCGACGGCCGACAGCGCGGCCGCCATAGTTTTCTTGTTCACGTAGGGTCCCTTCGTGCTGAATTTTCTGGACTTCATTGTCTTGAGCGGGTCTCCGCGGCTGCCCCTCCAAGGGCACGTGCAGGAGGACCGTCAGGGGCTGGGAAAGACTTCGAGCTAGCGCCCATTTCGTTTACATCGATGTAAGTAATCGATGTAAAACAATACTGAGGGCAGTCCTGCTCCACGTCAAGGCTTAACTGTGGGGGACTTTTACCGGAACGCGCCCGGAGGATCCCCGGGCGATGACTTTGAAGGAAGACTCAAACTCGCGTGGTGCAAGCCCGGCAGCCGCGCCGTTGATCCGCTCCAGCAACATCCGGACTGCGGTTTCGGCAATCTCCTGCCGGCCCGGGTCTACGGTCGATAGCGCGGGAAGGGAGTAGCGCGTCTCGTCGATATCGTCGAAGCCGATAATCGCCACATCGTCGGGAACCTTCAGGCCGGCGTCCTGCATCACGCTCATCGCGCCCAGGGCAAGGGAGTCGTTAAAAGCCACCACGCCGTCGAAGGCGAGGCCCGATCCGAGTACGCGCCGCATGGCCTGAGCACCGTCCGCCCGGTGCCAGGTCTGGACGTCGACGGTCAGTTCCTCGCGGTAAGGTACGGAGGCTCGATTCAGCGCCCTGCGATAGCCTTCGAGCCGCAGGCCCGCTGAACCGATCACCTCCCCGGGGTGGGCCCCTAAGGCCAGGAGGCGCGTGCATCCGAGTTCAAGAAGGTGTTCGGTAGCTGCTTGGGATGCCTCGACATTCTGCATGGTTACGTGATCCGCGGGTCCGTTGAAGATGCGTTCACCCAGCAACACGATCGGTGTCGGGATATTGATGAGGTCGGCGTCCTCCTGTTCAAGGCCGAGCACACTGTAGAGGACGCCGTCCACCATCCGCATTCGGGGGCCGCGAAGGATCTGCAGCTCGCGTTCCCGCTCCCCGCCGCTCTGTTCAATAATGACAGCCTGGCCCCTCTTTGAGGCGGCAGTCATCACAGCGTCTGCGAGCTCAGCGAAGTACGCGTTTTTCAGGTCGGGAATAATGAGGCTGATCACACCAGTGCGGCCGGAACGGAGTCCGCGAGCCGAGAGATTTGGTTGGTAGCCGAGATCCTCGATGGCAGAAAGGACACGGCTGCGTGTCTCGGGCTTAATGTTCGGGTGGTCGTTGATTACATTGGAGACCGTCTTTATTGACACGGCAGCCATCTCGGCCACGTCGCGCATTGTGATCGCCATTTCGTCCTCTCCCGAAGACAAAATTGTCGTCTTCCTTCCCGAGGTTACATCGTTGGAACGGGCGCTGGCAGCCACCCACATGGCGTCATCCCTGCATTCGTCAGGAGGGGGCCATCAGTAATGAACAAGCCAGGTACGAAACAAGTGCTTCCCGCAGAGCCAGTGTTACTCCCTGCGGAGCCCGTCGAGCGTGCGGATGGCGGCTTCGCGCAGTGCGCTCACCTGCGGTCCCGCCGACAGGATGTCGCGGCTGGAGGTTCCCAGGACCAGCGGGTACGCGTCGCCGAACGTGGCCCGAAGGTCATCCGGTGTTGCCCCCTGGGCACCGAGACCAGGCGCCAGGATGGGGCCGCGGACTGCCGCCAGGTCCAGTTCCAGGTCTGCCAGGGCGCCGCCGACGGTTGCACCAACCACGAGGCCAACAGAACCGAGATTTCCGGCATACCGGGAGTTCTCCGCTGCCGCGGACTCCGTGATCCTGCGGGCCACGGAGTCCTTTCCGCCCACGTGCTGGACCGACGCGCCCTCCGGGTTGGAGGTCAGGGCAAGGACGAACACGCCCCGGCCCGTTTCCGCGGCAAGGTCCAGTGCCGGCCGCAATGACTCAAAACCGAGGTAGGGGCTGAGCGTGACCGAGTCCGCCGCGAGCGGGGAGCCGTCACGGAGCCAGGCGTCGGCGTAAGCGGCCATGGTGGAACCGATGTCCCCACGTTTGGCGTCGGCGATGCTGAGAACCGCGCGGTCCCGGGCCTCGGCCAGGACCTCCTCCAGCACGGCAATGCCGGCCGAGCCGTGCCGTTCGTAAAGCGCCACTTGGGGCTTCACCGCGGCAGCGAGCGGAGCTACGGCCTCCAGGACCGTGAGCGAAAAGCGCTTCAGCCCCGCGGCGTCGTCGTCCAGGCCCCAGCTCTTCAGCAGCGCCGGGTGGGGGTCGATGCCCACGCAGAGCGGGCCCCGGGCCGCCATGGCGGCGCCCAGCCGGGAGCCAAAGGACTCCCGGCCGGCGCCTGGTAGCTGCTCAGGCATGCTGAAGGGCCGCTTTCTGCTGCGACTCGGCAAGGGCTGCCGCGTGCTCCTGCAAGCTGGTGACGGACCACTCATAGGTGCGCATGGCTTCGATGGCCTGGACGGCGGCGTTGAACTCGGCCACCGTGGTGATGCACGGAATACCGATGGACGTGGCCGCGGCCCGGAGCTCGTAGCCGTCGCTGCGGGCCTCGCCGCCTGACGGCGTGTTGAAGACCATGTCGATCTCGCCGGCGACGATGAGGTCGGCAATGGTGCCTTCCCCTTCAGCGCTGCTTCCCTCGGCGACCTTGCGGACCGGGGTGGCCTGGATGCCGTTGCGGCGCAGGACGTCGGCGGTGCCGCCGGTGGAGACGATTTCGAACCCGAGGTCCGAGAGCCGCTTGACGCCCATGATCACCGAGCGCTTGTCCCGGTTAGCCACGGACACAAAGACTTTGCCCTCGGTGGGCAGCGCGTTGTTGGCACCTGCCTGGCTCTTGGCGAAGGCCGTGTCGAAGTGCTTGTCAATGCCCATGACCTCGCCGGTGGAGCGCATCTCGGGCCCGAGCAGGGAATCCACCACCTTGCCCTCGGGCGTCCGGAACCGGCTGAACGGCAGTACGGCTTCCTTGACGGCCACGGGAGCGTCCAGCGGCAGGGTGGAGCCGTCACCGGTTTCGGGCAGCATCTTGTAGGCGCTGCGCAGCTGGTTGATGGTCACACCGGTGCCGATCAGTGCGGCAGCCTTGGCCATCTGGACGCCGGTCGCCTTGGACACGAAGGGCACGGTCCGGGAGGCCCGGGGGTTGGCTTCCAGGACGTACAGGACGTCCGAGGCCAGCGCGAACTGGATGTTGATCAGGCCCCGGACGCCCACGCCTTCGGCGATGGCGCGGGTTGCGGTGCGGACGCGCTCGATGACGTTGCTGCCCAGGGTGATGGGCGGCAACACACAGGCGGAGTCGCCGGAGTGGATGCCGGCTTCCTCGATGTGTTCCATGATGCCGCCCAGGTACATGTCGGTGCCGTCGTAGAGGGCGTCGACGTCGATTTCGACGGCGTCCTCCAGGAAGCGGTCGATCAGTACCGGGTGGTCCGGGGTGATTTCGGTGGCGTTGGCGATGTAGCGGGAGAGGTTGGGCTCGTCGTAGACGATTTCCATGCCGCGGCCGCCCAGCACGTAGGACGGGCGGACCAGGACGGGGTAGCCGATCTCATCCGCAATCTTCTTGGCGTCCTCGAAGGACACGGCGGTGCCGTTCTTCGGGGCCACCAGGCCGGCTTTGTCCAGCACGCGGGAGAACGCGCCACGGTGCTCGGCGAGGTCGATGGCCTCCGGTGAGGTGCCCAGGATGGGCACGCCGGCGTCGGCGAGCTGCTGCGCGAGCTTCAGCGGGGTCTGGCCGCCCAGCTGGACGAACACGCCCATGACGCCGCCGGTGCGTTCCTCGGCCGCGATGACCTCGAGGACGTCCTCGAGCGTGAGGGGCTCGAAGTACAGCCGGGTGGAGACGTCGTAGTCGGTGGAGACGGTTTCCGGGTTGCAGTTGACCATGACGGTCTCGTAGCCGGCCTTGCGCAGCGCCATGGACGCGTGGACGCATGAGTAGTCGAACTCGATGCCCTGGCCGATGCGGTTGGGGCCGGAGCCGAGGATCAGGATGGACGGCTTGGAGTGCAGCGCAACCTCGTCCTCCTCGTCGTAGGCCGAGTAGTGGTAGGGCGTGTAGGCCGCGAACTCGGCGGCGCAGGTGTCCACGGTCTTGTAGACAGGGCGGATGCCGAGGGCCTGGCGGACGCCCCGGACCACGGCTTCAGGGTTGTGGGTGAGGGAACCGATCTGCTCGTCCGAGAACCCGTGGCGCTTGGCGCGCTTGAGCATGTCCGCCGTCAGTGCACCGGCCTGGCGGATTTCGTGGGAGATCTCGTTGAGCAGCTGGAGCTGGTCAAGGAACCAGGGATCGATCTTGGTGGCCTCGAAAAGCTGGTCCACGGTGGCGCCGCCCAGGAGGGCGCGCTGGACCTGGTGCAGGCGCTCGGTGGTGGGGCGCTTGGCCTTTTCGATGAGTTCGGCGACTTCCCATTCCGGGACGCTGCTGAAGTCCAGCTGCGAGCCCTTCTGCTCCAGGGAGCGCAGCGCCTTCTGCAGGGCTTCGGTGAAGTTGCGGCCCATGGCCATGGCCTCGCCCACCGACTTCATGGTGGTGGTGAGGGTGTTGTCCGCCGCCGGGAACTTCTCGAAGGCGAAGCGCGGGACCTTGACCACCACGTAGTCCAGGGTGGGCTCGAAGGAGGCGGGGGTCTTCTGGGTGATGTCGTTGGGGATCTCGTCCAGGGTGTAGCCGAGCGAGAGCTTGGTGGCGATCTTGGCGATCGCGAAGCCGGTGGCCTTGGACGCCAGCGCGGAGGAGCGGGAAACGCGGGGGTTCATTTCGATGACCACCACGCGGCCGGTGGCGGGGTCGATGGCGAACTGGATGTTGCAGCCGCCCGTGTCCACGCCCACCTCGCGGATGACGGCGATGGCGACGTCGCGCAGCTTCTGGTACTCGCGGTCGGTCAGGGTCAGCGCCGGAGCCACGGTGATGGAGTCGCCGGTGTGCACGCCCACGGGGTCGAAGTTCTCGATGGAGCAGACGACAACCACGTTGTCGTTCTTGTCCCGCATCATCTCGAGCTCGTATTCCTTCCAGCCCAGGATGCTCTCTTCGAGCAGCACCTCGCTGGTGGGGCTGTACTGCAGGCCCTGTCCGACAATGCGCCGCAGGTCTTCCTCGTTGTAGGCCAGGCCGGAGCCCAGGCCGCCCATGGTGAAGGAGGGGCGGACCACCATGGGGTAGCCGAGGTCGCCGGCGGCGGTGAGGGCCTCGTCCATGGTGTGGATGATGTGGCTGCGTGCGGATTCGGCGCCGCAGCGCTCCACGACGCCCTTGAACTTTTCACGGTCCTCGCCGAGTTCAATCGCGGCGATGTTCGCGCCGATCAGCTCCACGTTGTACTTCTCGAGCACACCGTTCTTGTCCAGAGCGATGGCGGTGTTCAGCGCGGTCTGGCCGCCCAGGGTGGGCAGCACGGCGTCGGGCCGTTCCTTGGCGATGATCTTCTCCACCACCTCGGGGGTGATGGGTTCGACGTAGGTGGCGTCGGCGAACTCCGGATCGGTCATGATGGTGGCCGGGTTGGAGTTCACGAGGATGACGCGCAGGCCCTCCTCCTTCAGGACGCGCAGGGCCTGCGTGCCGGAGTAGTCGAATTCGGCGGCCTGGCCGATGACGATCGGGCCGGAACCAATGACGAGGACGCTTTTGAGGTCTGTACGTTTCGGCATTACTTCTTGTCCTCGGTCTTGTTGTCGTTTTTGGTGTCAGCGCCTGCGGGGTGGGCGGCGTCCACGGGCTCCTTGGAAAGGTTGGCGTTCCTGCCGTCCCGCGTGCCTTCCATGAGCTCGATGAAGCGGTCGAACAGGTAGGCCGCGTCGTGCGGGCCGGCCGCGGCTTCCGGGTGGTACTGCACGGAGAACGCCGGGATGTCCAGGCAGGCGAGGCCTTCCACGACGTCGTCGTTCAGGCTGATGTGGCTCACTTCCACCCGGCCGTAGCGTGCCTCCGGTGCCTGGGTTGCGCCCTCGAGCGGGGCGTCCACGGCAAAACCGTGGTTCTGGGAGGTGATTTCGACCTTGCCGGTGCGGCGGTCCATCACGGGCTGGTTGATGCCGCGGTGTCCGTAGCGGAGCTTGTAGGTACCAAAGCCCAGTGCCCGGCCCAGGATCTGGTTGCCGAAGCAGATGCCGAAGTACGGCAGCTTTTCGTCCAGGACGGAGCGCAGGAGGCTGACCTGGGCGTCAGCCGTGGCGGGGTCGCCGGGGCCGTTGGACATGAAGAAACCGTCCGGGTTGACGGCTTTGACGTCCGCGAGGGTGGCGGTGGCGGGCAGCACGTGGACGCGGACGCCGCGCTCAGCGAAGCGGACGGGGGTCATGCGCTTGATGCCAAGGTCGATCGCGGCGATGGTGAAGCGGGGTTCGCCGTCCCAGCCGTGATCCTTCGGTTCCACCACGTAGGCTTCGTCCACGCTGACTTCCTCGGCGAGTCGGGAACCCTCCATGGGGGCGCTGGCCAGGACGGCGTCGAGCAGTTCCTTGTCCGTGGCCTCTGCTGCCTCGCCGGAGAAGATGCCGGCGCGCATGGTCTTGTGCTCGCGCAGGTGGCGGGTGATGGCGCGGGTGTCCACGCCCTGGATGCCGACGATGCCCTGGTCCACCAGTTCCTCGTCCAGGGATCGCTCGGAGCGCCAGTTGGAGGGCCGGCGGGCGGCGTCCCGGACAATATAGCCGGCCACCCAGATCCGCCGGGACTCGGCGTCCTCGCTGTTCACACCGGTGTTGCCGATGTGCGGTGCCGTCTGGACCACCAGCTGGCGGGCGTAGGACGGGTCCGTGATGGTTTCCTGGTAGCCGGTCATGCCGGTGGCGAAGACGGCCTCGCCCAGGGCGGTACCGGTGGCGCCATAGCTGGTGCCGCGGAAGATGCGGCCGTCTTCGAGGACAAGCGCTGCCGGAGCGGAGGTGGTTGCTGTCAATGTATTCGCTTTCACTGTCTTACTTTCCACTGGTGGCACCAGCCGCTGGGGCTGACGAAATCAATTCCTGAAGGGCCTGGTACAGCACGTCTTTGTCGGCGGCGCGGCGGGTCCGGAAGCCGGTGTCCAGCTCATGCTTGCCGAGCGTCCACGCCAGCACCAGCAGGCCGTCTTTCTCGACGAACTTCCCCGCCATGCCGCTGTCCTGCCGGACGCCTGTCAGGGAAGCGGCGGGGACGTAAAGGGCAGGAGCGCCGGACCGTTCGTAGAGGACGCCGTGGGGGTACACCGCGAGGGTTGCGTTGGTGCGGATCCCCAGGCCGTGGACGGCGATCCGGTCAAGCCAGTCACCGGCGGTGGTGGTAGCCACGTACTGCCCTTCGGCGACGGCGGCGGGCTCACCGGGTGCGGCAGGCACCGGGGGCAGCTGTTCGACGTCGGACTGGCGCCTCAGGCGGTTCCGCCAGCCGATGCCCAGGAGGACAAAGACGACCGCGACGACCGCCAGCATGGCAAGGCCGGGAAGGATCTTGTCCATCAGGCAGCGCCTGCCGGGGTGGCTGCGGCGTCGGGGTGCGGCGTGTTGAGTGCACCATTGAGCACGGTGGGGTGTCCTTTGAAGAAGGTGGCCACCACCTTGCCCGGCAGTTCCCTGCCCTTGAACGGCGAGTTGCGGCCCATGGTGGCCATCGCGAACGGATCGACGGTCCAGCGGGCTGCCGGGTCCACCAGGATGAGGTTGGCGGGCTCACCCGCCTCGATGGGCCGCCCCTGGTCGGTGAGCCGGCCGATTCTTGCCGCGGCCGTGGACGTGACCCTGGCGAAATCCGCCCACGTCATGAGCCCGGTTTCGATCATGGCGTGCTGCACGACGGAGAGGGCGGTTTCAAGCCCCGTCATTCCCATGGCGGCCTGCGCCCATTCACACTCTTTGTGCTCGCTGGGGTGCGGTGCATGGTCGGTACCCACAACGTCGATCGTGCCGTCTGCGAGCCCGGCACGCAATGCCTGGACGTCTGCGTCGGTCCGCAGCGGCGGGTTGACCTTGAAGACGGGGTCGTAGCTGCGTACGAGGTCGTCGGTGAGCAGCAGGTGGTGGGGGGTAACCTCGGCGGTGACGTCGATGCCCCGTTCTTTGGCCCAGCGGATGATTTCCACTGAGCCTGCCGTGGATACGTGGCAGACGTGCAGCCGCGAGCCGACGTGCTGGGCCAGCAGGACGTCGCGGGCGATGATGCTTTCCTCGGCAACCGCAGGCCAGCCGGTCAGGCCGAGGACCGCGGAGACGTCGCCCTCGTTCATCTGTGCCCCGGCGGTGAGGCGGGGTTCCTGTGCGTGCTGGGCCACGACGCCGTCGAACGCCTTGACGTATTCCAGCGCCCGGCGCATCAGCACGGGGTCGTGGACGCAGATGCCGTCGTCGGAGAACATCCGGACCCGGGCGCGGGAATCGGCCATTGCGCCGAGCTCTGCCAGCTGCTCCCCCGCCAGGCCGACGGTGACGGCCCCGACCGGGCGTACGTCCACCCAGCCTGCGGCGCGGCCCAGGGTGTAGACCTGTTCGACGACGCCGGCGGTGTCCGCGACGGGGGTGCTGTTGGCCATGGCGTGGACGGCGGTGTAGCCTCCCAGCGCCGCTGCGCGGGTTCCGGTTTCGACGGTTTCGGCGTCCTCCCGGCCGGGTTCGCGGAGGTGGGTGTGGACGTCCACCATGCCGGGCAAGGCCACGAGGCCGGCGGCGTCGATCACCGTGGCCCCATCGGCAGCCAGGCCGTTGCCGATTTCGGCGATGATGCCGTCGCGGACCAGCAGGTCCGAGGCTTCGCCGCCAAGGATGGAGGCGCCCTTGATGAGGTAGGTTCCGGTGGTGGTCGTCATCAGATGCTCTCCTTGATGGGCGGGGCGGTGTAGGCCGGGGCCCGGGTTGCGGCTGGTTCGCGGGAATCCCCGGAGAGCAGCAGGTACAGTGCGGCCATCCGGACGGACACGCCGTTGCGGACCTGCGCCAGGACGGTGGACCGGGGTGAGTCCGCTGCGGCGGCGCTGATTTCCAGGCCCCGGTTCATGGGACCGGGATGCATGATGATGGTATCGGTCATGCCGAGGTCGTCCAGGGCGCGGAGCCGGTTGTCGTCGAATCCCCAACGGCGGGAGTATTCCCTGGTGCTGGGGAAGAACGAGGCGTTCATGCGTTCGCCCTGGACGCGGAGCATCATGACGGCGTCCACACCGTTGGCCAGGGTTTGGTCAAGGTCATAGCTGACGCTGCAGGGCCATTGTTCGACGCCGACCGGCAGCAGCGTGGGCGGCGCCACCAAGGTGACCTCAGCACCAAGGGTACGGAGCAGCCAGACGTTGGATCGCGCCACGCGCGAGTGCAGGACGTCGCCCACGATGGCTACACGCAGGCCCTTGAGGTCGGTTCCTTCCGACCCGGTGCCGGCCAGACGGGCCCAGTGCCGGCGCATCGTGAAGGCGTCGAGGAGGGCTTGGGTGGGGTGTTCGTGGGTGCCGTCCCCGGCATTGATGACACCGGCGTCGATCCAGTCCGTTGCAGCGAGCCTGTGTGGCGCGCCGGACGCCCAGTGGCGGATGACGACGGCGTCGGCACCCATGGCGGACAGCGTCTGGGCGGTGTCCTTGAGGGACTCTCCCTTGGATACCGAAGACCCCTTGGCGGCGAAGTTGATCACGTCGGCAGACAGCCGCTTGGCGGCGGCTTCGAAGGAGATGCGGGTCCGGGTGGAGTCCTCGAAGAAGAGGTTGACCACTGTGCGTCCGCGCAGGGCCGGGAGTTTCTTGACTTCCCGCTCCCCCACGGCAGACATTTCCTCGGCGGTGTCCAGGATGCGGATGGCGTTCGCAAGGCTGAGGTCCTGGGTGGATAGGAGGTGTTTCATGCGCCGCCCTCGATTACGACTTCGTTGACCGGGGTTCCGCCCTCGGGCGTGTCGGTCTCCTCGAGCCGGACCCGTACCTTTTCGGCTGAGGACGTGGGCAGGTTCTTGCCAACATGGTCAGCGCGGATGGGAAGTTCGCGGTGGCCCCGGTCGATCAGGACTGCAAGCCGGACGATGCGCGGCCGGCCGAGGTCCACGAGGGCGTCCAGGGCGGCGCGGATGGTGCGGCCGGAGTACAGGACGTCGTCGATCAGTACCACCACCTTGTTGTCGATGCCTGTGCGGGGCAGTTTGGTGGGGTACGGCGGCCGGGTCCCCTGGTGGGACAGGTCGTCGCGGAACATGGTGACGTCGAGCTGGCCCACGATGGCGGCGGCGTCCACGGTGGCGTCGGCGGCGGCGATTTTTTCGGCCAGCCGGAGAGCCAGCGGGTAACCGCGGCGGGGAATGCCCAGCAGGACCAGGTCCCGGGATCCCTTGTTGGCTTCGAGGATCTCATGGGCGATACGAGTGAGTGCCCGGTCAATGTCCGCCTGGCTGAGGACAACCCTGGCTGGAACCGGTGCGCTGGTGACAGAAGTCAACGCTCGTCTCCCCTTTCCCCGCCTCACAGGACGGAATTAAAAAAGGAATATTTGCTGTTCAAAATTACCACATGGCCTCCGGCTGCCCGTGCCCCGGGAACGCGTTGCTGGTCACATCGGATGGCGCGGGTTTCCGGTTCCTTGGCCGTCCGGCGGCCCCCGCCTAGGCTTTCGGGTATGCCGACGTATCCGCAGCGACCAACACCCGGGCTCCCGGACGACCCGTATCGCGAGGCGCCCGGGCCCGTGCCCCAGCAGGCCAACCCCAGCTGGATGGGCCAGGTCCATCCCGGACACTACCGCTCAGCACCAGGGCACGGTGGCCTTCCGTTGGCCACGGTCGGGCCCCAGGTCCAAGGGACTGTACTGCGGGCATCGCGGGCGCGGAGCGGACTGGCGGGGCTCTCCATAGCAGGCGGTGTCCTCGCCCTCCTGAGCCTGTTCCTGGTGGTCCCGTTCCTTCTGTCCAACACCGGCGCCGCCGGATTCCTGATCGGGTTCCTGGCGTCGATGATTCCCTTGTCCGTGGTCCTGGGGGCGGTCCACATCATCGACAGGTGGGAACCGGAACCCAAGCGGCTGCTGTTCTTCGCGTTCATCTGGGGCGCAGCGGTATCCGTAGCCGTGACGCTGCTTATCCAGCCGTTCTTCGTGGTCGCATTCCAGTTCACCGACCAGCCGGACCTGCAGACCTATATGGCCACTGTGCAGGCGCCCATCGTAGAGGAATTCGCTAAATCCCTGGGCCTGCTGATCATCCTGCTGGCAGCGCGACGGCAGTTCGACGGGCCCGTGGACGGCGTCGTGTTCGCCTTCACCATCGCCGGCGGGTTCGCCTTCACCGAAAACATCCTCTACTTCGGCAGGGCTGTGGCCGACTCAGCCTCCCCGGCCGGCGACCTCGCCCAAATCTTCTTCCTCCGCGGCGTGATGTCGCCATTCGCACACGCGATCTTCACCGGAACCACCGGCCTGGTCATGGGTTTCGCCGCAAGGAAGTGGCACACCGGAGCCTCCGTGGCAGCGTTCCTCGTCGGGCTGCTGCCGGCCATGTTCCTGCACAACAGGTGGAACAGCATGGGACGGGGTTTCCTGCTGGACTACATCGTGGTCCAGGTTCCGATCTTCCTGCTGGCGGTAGGCGGCATCATCTTCCTTCGGGTTGCCGAGAAGCGCCTGACCCGGCAGCGGCTGCTGGAGTATTCGGCCGCGGGCTGGTTCACCCCCGACGAGGTCCAGCTCCTGGCGACCCCCGGAGGCAGGCGCACGGCCTTGGCATGGGCCGCCAACTCCGGCCGGAAGCCGCAGATGCGGCAGTTCCTGAAGGCCGCCACACAGCTGGCCAATACCCGCCAGCGGATCCTGAGCGGACGGGACGTGGCCCTCCACCAGGCCGAAGAACGGCAGCAGCTCCAAAGGATCCTCGAGCTCCGCGCAGCGGTCTCCGGTTGAGAACGCAGAAGGGGCCCGCCGGTTGACCGGCGGGCCCCTTCCGCGTCACATGCTGTGGACCTGGTTGTCAGGTCAGGCGAGCAGCGATGGCTTCAACTGCTGCAGCCTGCCGAGCAGGCCGTTGATGAACTGCGGCGACTCATCCGTTGACAACGTCTTGGCCAGCGCAACAGCCTCGCTGACCGCTACGCCGTCCGGGACGTCGTCGTTGTACAGGAGCTCCCAGGTGCCGATACGCAGGATGATGCGGTCCACGGACGGCATGCGTTCCAGGCTCCAGCCCTGCGAGTAGGTCTCCAGGAACTCATCAATGGCTGCCTGCTGGGACACTACGCCCTCGACGATTTCCAGGGTGTAGGGGTTGACCACCTGGTCGGTCTTTTCCCGGCGGGCACGAAGCACGTCAAACGCCGAAACAGAGCGCTGCTCCGCCTCGAAAAGAACATCCAGTGCCCTGTTGCGGGCTTTACCGCGGGCGCTCACTACTCGGTGACCCGGCCCAGGTAGCTGCCGTCGCGGGTGTCCACCTTGACCTTGGTGTTGTTTTCGATGAACAGCGGAACCTGGATCTCGTAGCCCGTTTCCAGGGTGGCAGGCTTGGTGCCGGCGGACGAGCGGTCGCCCTGCAGGCCCGGCTCGGTGTAGGTGATTTCGAGGACAACGCTCGGCGGCAGTTCGATGTAGAGGGGGTTGCCGTCGTGGATGGCGATGTTCACCATCTGGTTCTCAAGCATGAAGTTGGTGGCGTCCCCCACCGTGGCACCGGAAACGGTGATCTGGTCGTAGTCGGAGGTGTCCATGAACACGAAGTCCGCGCCGTCCTGGTAGAGGTACTGGTAGTCGCGGCGGTCGACGGTGGCCGTCTCAATCTTGAGGCCGGCGTTGAAGGTCTTGTCGACAACCTTGCCGGACATCACGTTGCGCATCTTGGTGCGGACGAATGCGCCGCCCTTGCCGGGCTTGACGTGCTGGAACTCGATGATGTTCCACAGCTGGCCCTCGAGCTTCAGGACCGTTCCGTTCTTAATGTCGTTAGTGGTTGCCACTGGTTTCCTCTGGTTTCGTTGTCCGGCCGTGTGGGCCAGTGCTGTATGCCGGGCGGGCAAACCAATTCGGCCCGCCTGCACGTGTTTGTCAAAAATCGCGTGGATGCAAAAATTCCACAACCATTCTACCGGTAAATACCGGGCAGCCTTTCCGCTGCCGTCGGCTGCCGCCTCAGCAGGCCAAATCCAGGATGTCCCGTGCCCGCTGGAGCGCCACGGTGGAGGAGTAGATCTGGGCGGCATCCGCGGACTGTGCCACCCGCAGGTCCAGGGCTTTGGAGAAGGACTCCACAGCGGCGGAGGTCTGGCCTGCTGCGTACTGGGTGGTGCCCAGGAACTGCAGTGCCAGCGCTTCGCGGGGAGTTCCGTGGACCTCGGCCAGGAGCTGCCGGAACAGTTCAATGGCGCGGTCCATCCGGTGGGTGATGCTCAGTACCTCGGCTTCGAAGACGCGCAACCTGAACGATTCCGGGTCCTTGAACCGTGCTTCGGCCAGGAGTTCGGCCGCCTCGGAGGCGTGGCCTTCGACCAGCAGGACGAAGATGTGGTCGGCAGGGTCTGTTGAAGCTGACAGGGCTTCCCGGACAGCGTCCTCATTGACGATCTGCGGCATCAGGGTATCCGGGTTGATGCGGATTCCTGGGAACCCGGCCTGGGGCCAGTCGGCGGTGCCGGTCATGTCGCCCCGCATCAGGACGCAATCTCCTGGTACGCGGCGAACAGCAGCGAGGTGTCCGGCACGTCAAGGATGCCCGGCTTGGCGATTCCGTCCAGCACCACGAAGCGCAGCAGGTCGCCGCGGGACTTCTTGTCGCGCCGCATCCCGTCCAGCAGCCCCTGCCACCGGTCCCGCCGGTACGTGACCGGCAGCCCAAGCCCCTCCAGGATGCTCCGGTGCCTGTCGGCGTCGGCATCACTGAGACGGCCCACGCTCCGGGCAAGTTCGGCCGCGAACATCATGCCCACGGATACCGCGGCGCCGTGACGCCATGAATACCGCTCCACCAGTTCGATGGCATGGCCCAGTGTGTGTCCGTAGTTCAGGATTTCCCGGAGCCCGGATTCCTTGAGGTCTTCGGAAACCACTTTCGCCTTTACAGCGATGGCGCGTTCGATCAGCTCGCGCAGGGCGTCCGAGCGGGGATCCACCACCGCGGCCGGGTCTTTCTCCACCAGGTCGAGGATGGCGGGGTCGTCAATGAAGCCGCACTTGATCACCTCGGCGAGGCCGGAAATGATTTCATTCTTCGGCAGCGTGTCCAGGGTGTCCAGGTCCGCCAGGACGGCCGCCGGCGGGTGGAACGCCCCCACCAGGTTCTTTCCTTCGGCGGTGTTAATGCCGGTTTTTCCGCCCACAGACGCATCCACCATGCCCAGCAGGCTGGTGGGCATGTGGATGACCTTGACTCCGCGCAGCCAGGTGGCGGCGACGAAGCCGGCGAGGTCGGTGACGGCTCCCCCGCCAACGGCCACGATGGCGTCCGAACGGGTGAAGTCGTTCTGGCCCAGGACCTGCCAGCAAAATGCCGCCACCTGGATGTGCTTGCCTTCTTCGGCGTCAGGAATTTCCGCCGTGAGCGAGGTGAAGCCGGCCTCAGCCAGCTCGTCGCGGACGGTGTCGCCGGTGAGGCGCAAGGCACGGGGGTGGATCACCAGGACCCTCCGGACGCGTTCACCCAGCAGGGCGGGAAGTTCACCAAGAAGGCCGCGCCCGACGACGACGCCATAGTTGTTTCCGGCAACTTCGCCGGTGACGTTGATGACTGTTGATTGCGTGTTCACTTCTCAACTTCCTGTTTGGCAGCTGCGTGGTTCCGCAGTGCTGCTTCCAGCCGTCCGCCGAGCTCGGGTATCGAACCGTGGCGGACGTCCAGGGTGATGTCTGCCAGCCTCTCGTAGACCGGCTTGCGGGTGGCGAACATTGCTGTCCAGCGGCCCATGGCATCGCCGGCGAGGAGCGGCCGGCCCGAGTTCCGGGCAATCCTGTCTGCCACGGTATCAGCGTCGCATTCGAGGTAGACCACGGTGCAGCGGCCCATGAGCTGCTGCGTCCCTGAGTCGAGGACGGCACCGCCGCCCAGCGAAATGACCGTAGTGGTCCCTTCCGTTTCCTCGACGGCGTCGGCGACGGTCCGGGCTTCGATCTCCCGGAACGCGTGCTCACCGCGGCCTGCGAAGATATCGGCGATGGATCCGTGCCCGGCAACGATGACGGCGTCGGTGTCAATGAACCGGACGCCCAGCTGTTGTGCCAGTTGCTGCCCAATGGCCGATTTACCGACGGCCATTGGGCCGATGAGCACAATCGGCCGGCCGCCTGCGTGGCCGGTACTGCCGTGATGAAGCACTATTGGCCGATCGAGTCCAGGGAAGCCGGGATGTTGTCCAGGTAACCCTTGATGTTGCGGGCGGTTTCCGCCACGGAGTCGCCGCCGAATTTCTCGATGACGGCTTCGGCCAGGACCAGGGCAACCATGGCCTCGGCCACGACGCCTGCGGCCGGGACGGCACAAACGTCCGAGCGCTGGTGGTGGGCTTTGGCCGGTTCACCGGTGCTGACGTCGATGGTGCGCAGGGCGCGCGGCACCGTGGCGATGGGCTTCATAGCGGCACGGACCCGGAGGACGTCACCGATGCTCATTCCGCCTTCGATACCGCCTGCGCGGTTGCTGGTGCGGCCGATGCGGCCCTTGGCGTCCCGGACGATCTCGTCGTGGGCGGCCGAACCCCGGCGTGCCGCGGTCAGGAAGCCGTCGCCCACCTCCACGCCCTTGATGGCCTGGATTCCCATGAGCGCCGCGGCCAGCCGGGCGTCGAGCCGGCGGTCCCAGTGCACATAGCTGCCCAGTCCGGGCGGAAGCCCGTAGGCGAGGACTTCCACCACGCCGCCGAGCGTTTCGCCTTCCTTGTGCGCGGCGTCCACCTCGGCAACCATGGCGTCGGAGGTTTCGCGGTCGAAGCAGCGCAGCGGATCCGTGTCCAAGGCGATCACATCGCCGGGCAACGGCAGCGGGCGGCCTTCGGGCACAGTGACGCTGGCGATGGAAACGGTGTGGCTGACCAGCTCGATCCCAAGCTGCCGGAGGAACCGGGCTGCCACGGTGCCAAGCGCCACACGGGTTGCGGTTTCGCGGGCGCTTGCGCGCTCCAGGACGGGACGGGCCTCATCGAAGCCATATTTCTGCATGCCGGTGAAGTCGGCGTGGCCGGGGCGCGGCCGCGTCAGCGGCGCGTTGCGGGCCTGGTCGGCGAGGAGTTCGGGGTCCACAGGGTCGGCAGACATGATCTGCTCCCATTTGGGCCATTCGGTGTTGCCCACCTGGATGGCGACGGGACCGCCCTGGGTGCGGCCGTGCCGGACCCCGCCCAGGATGGTGACCACGTCCTGTTCGAACTTCATCCGTGCGCCGCGGCCATAGCCGAGCCGGCGGCGGGCCAGGGAGTCAGCGATGTCCCCGCTGGTGATTTCCACACCTGCGGGAACACCCTCAATAATTCCCATCAAAGCCGGGCCATGGGATTCACCGGCAGTCAACCAACGCATAATTTCCATCCTGCCACGTAGGGCGGTCACAACGCCCGTCGGGCGAGGCCGACTGCGTCACACATCACATCTATGACAGCTGCGTTAACGTCTTCCCCGCGCCGGGTGAAGAGTCGCACCTGCTCCACGGCCTGGTACAGCAGCATCTCCAGGCCGGGCACCACGCGGCCGCCGCCGGCCTGCCATACAGAGGCCACCAGGCTGGGCCAGGGATCGTACGCGACGTCCAGGAGTACACCCGGCGTCGGTGTCTTCAAGGCGGCGATTTCCGCTGCGAGCCCGTCGGCCGCGCGCGGCGGCAGGGTGGAGATGACGACGTCGGCCTCCGACGTCGGGCGCGCAGCGGCAGCGAGCGGACGGACCTCCAGCGCGACGCCCAGGCTGTCGGCAGCGGCGCGGACGTCCGCCGTCCGCGAAGAATCACGGACGAAGACCTGAACTGTGGCGGTGCCAAGTTCCTTCAGGGCAGCAACGGCCGACGCCGCGGTGCCACCGCCGCCCAGGATGACAGCGGACGGTGCCGCAGCGGTCCCGGCGTGGCAAAGGGCGTTGACGATCCCTGCGACGTCGGTGTTGGAACCGACAGTCTTCACCCCGTTGCCGGACTCCTCGAAGGTCACGGTATTGACGACGCCGAGGGTCTGCGCCACTCCCCGTACTTCGTCCACCTCATCGAGCATTGCGGTCTTCAGCGGCATGGTCACGGAGAGCCCGCGCCAGCCGGGCTGGTTCCGGATCTGGCGCATGAAGGACGGCAGCAGCTGCTCGGTGACGTCGATGGCCGTGTAGCTGATGGCCGCACCCAGCAGCTCATACGCCGAAAGGTGCAGCGCGGGAGACTTTGAATGGCTGATCGGGTGGCCCAGGACGGCAGCCCGCAGGCTCATGTGCAGCGGCCCGCGTTGGCTTTGCACCACGCGTTGTACTGCTCCACGTTGGCGTTGTGTTCGGCCAGCGTTTTCGCGAACTTCGTTTCGTTGGTGTCCAGGTTGACGGTCACCCAGTACAGGTAGTCATTGGACTTGGGCTTTGCGGCTGCGTCGATGGCAGTCTTGCCGGGAGAGCCGATGGGGCCTGGCGGGAGCCCGGGGTTGGCGTAGGTGTTGTACGGGTTGGACTTGTCCTTGCGCTGTTCATCGGTGAAGTTCAAGCTCTTGGTGCCCAGGCCGTAGGTCACCGCCGAGTCGACCTGGAGGAAGCCGCCGGTCTGGTCGTTCGGCTTAAGGCGGTTGTAGATCGCGCCCGCCACGTTCCCGTAATCGGCCTGGCCGCCCTCGGCCTGGACAATACTGGCCACAATGACGGCCTCGTATTGCTTGGCGGGGTCTGTGATTCCCTGCGACACCAGTTCATCGGTGGTGGCTTTCACCAGGGACTGGAGGATGTCCTTGGCCTGGGTACCCAGCGGGAAACGGTATTCGCCCGGGGCCAGGTATCCTTCGAGGTTCTTCGCGTTCGCCGGCAATCCAAACTGGGCAGGTTGGTTGCTCAGTGCCTGCAGCTGCTGCACGGAAACCCCCGAACCCTCGGAAATCGCCTGCAGCGAGTCACTGATCCGCAGGCCGGCGCTGAGGGCGAAGTAGATGACCTTGGACTTGTCTTTGCCGGCAAGGACGTCGACGGCGTCGGCGTTCTTCATTTCGGCCTTGAAGACGTAGTCGCCCGGAGACAGGGTTGCGCCGGATGCGTGGAACGCCTGCATGAAGGTATCGGCGTTGGCAACGACCCGCTGGTTCTCAAGGTCGGTGGCAACGGAGCGGGTGCCCTCGCCGCTTTGCACGGTCACGTGGACCTCGCCGGTCCCCGGTCCGGGGAAGTCCGATGGCTTGCCGCTGCCGAGGAGGGGCTTGAGGAACTGGGCTCCCACCGCCACGGCCGTCACGAAGACAGCCAGTGTCAGGAAGAGGGCCAGCAACCTGCGACGGCGCCGGACCTTTTTCGAGGGCCGCGGCACTACCTGGGCTGCCGAGGAGGCAGGAAGCAGCTCGTGGATGGCGTCCGGGTGGGCGGCGTCGGGATGCATATCGTCGTGGTGGCCGGCGTCGCCGTATGCATGGTCGTCGGGAATCTCCCCGTAATGGTGCCCGTCGGTGTCATGGTGGGCGTCGAGGAGAAGAGCGTGGTCCGTGTGGTGGGCCACGTCGTCGTGGTGCTGCATGTTCTGGTGATGCGCCGTGTCCGCGTAGGCGTGCGCAACCTCACGGTGCTCCGCGTCCTCAAAATGGGCCACGTCGTCGTCGTGCTGCACGTCCTCGTGGTTCGCGACGTCCTGGTAAACATGCGCCTCCCCATGGTGCGCAACGTCGTCGTGGTGCGTGCGGGCGGAAGGCTCGTTGCCCCAGGTGTGGCCGGGGTGGGAATCACCGGCCGGCTGCACATCCTGAATGGACGGCGGCACTTCCGGGGCGGCCGGCACGTCACCGGCGTCAGGCAGCGGAGCGAAGGCTGGTTCGGCGGCGGAGCTACCGGCTGCCGGCGGCGTGACGGGGGGCGGCGGGACCTCGCCCGTCTCATAAGCCTGCTCGGGGACGGCGTGGCCGCCGGTATTGAGGCTCTTCTCGCGTGCGCGCAGTTCCTTGCGGGTCAACGGCCTCGCGGCCCCGGTGTCCTGCGGGCCGGAAGTGTCGTCAATGTTGGCAGGGCTCACTGTTGCCTTCCATTATCTGAAGATCGGGCCGTGTCTGCGGGGAGGGCGTGGACTGGTTGGTCCACCTCACCGGCCCCCAGGTCCACGGACGGGGATGGCGCTGTCACGCGTGAGCCGACATCCGCTCCCCTGGCTTTCTGCATGTCGATGGCGTGCTGAAGGATACCCGCCGCCGCGACCTGATCAACTACTTTACGGTGGTTCCTGCTGCTCATGCCAGCTTCGTGCAGGTTCCGGTGCGCCGTGACACTGCTCAGCCGCTCGTCCACGAGGTTCACCGGGACCGTCAAACCGCGGCCGGAAAGCTCCGTGACCAGGAGCAGTGCGTAGTCGGTGGCCATCCTGGCGGAGGCGTGTTCCTCGCCTTTCATGGTCCGGGGCAGGCCCACGAAAACCTGGACGGCTCCCAGTTCCTCCGCCAGTTTGGCGATGACCCGCACGTCGGAGTTCTTCTTGGCGTTCCGGTCGAGGGTCTTATACGGAGTGGCCAGGATCGCATCGCGGTCACAGATGGCCACCCCTACCCGGACGGTGCCCACGTCCACCCCCAGTTTGACGCCCTGGGGGTAGCCGCCGGCAGCTGCAGGATTGGTCATGGCTGGATTAGCGCGCGGAGATGGCGTCGACGACGGCGGCCAGCGCGGCGCCAACCTTTCCGGCGTCGGTCCCTCCGCCTTGGGCGACGTCGTCCTTGCCGCCACCGCCGCCGCCGAGCACGCCGGCGGCAACGCGGACCAGCGCACCGGCTTTGACGCCGGCTTCCCGGGCTGCCTCGTTAGTGGCCACCAGGATCAGCGGACGGTCGTTCGCGACACCTGCGACGGCCACGGCGGCGGCCGCCGAACCGAGCCTGTTGCGAAGGTCCAGTGCCAGGCCCCGGAGGTCGTCAGCTCCGCTGACGGTGCCGGCGTCGTGGGCCAGTACCTTCACTCCCCCGGCGTCCTTGGCGGTGTTGACCAGCTGCGCGGCTGAGGCGGCCAGCTGTTCCTTGCGGAGCCGGTCCAGTTCCTTCTCCGTGGCCTTCAGCTTGGCCAAGGTGGCGGAGATCCTGTCGGCGAGCTGGCCGGAGGGGACCTTCAGCAGGTCGGTCAGTTCGGTCACCAGGGCGCGCTCGGCGGCAAGGTGGCGGAAAGCCTCCATGCCAACGAAGGCTTCCACGCGCCTGTTCCCTGAACCGACGGACTGTTCGCCCAGCAGGGACAGGCTGCCGATCAGCGAGGTATTGGCGACGTGGGTGCCGCCGCAGAGCTCGCGTGACCATGCGCCGTCGATTTCCACGACGCGCACTTCGCTGCCGTAGTTCTCGCCGAAGAGGGCCATGGCACCCATTGCCTTGGCCTCGGCCAGTCCCATGATCTTCGTTTCCACCGCGTAGTTGTTGCGGATGGCCAGGTTGGACACCTCTTCGATTTCCGAACGCGTGGCGGTGCTCAGGCCTTCGCCCCAGGCAAAGTCGAAGCGCAGGTAGCCGGCTTTGTTGAAGGAGCCGCGCTGGGTGGCCTCCGGCCCGAGGATCTGGTGCAGGGCGGCGTGCACGATGTGCGTGCCCGTGTGGGCCTGCTCTGCTGCGTGCCGGCGTTCACGGTCGACGGCGGCGCGCACAAGCGAGTCTGCGCCGATCTCGCCTTCGCGGACAACCGCCTTGTGCACGCTCAGGCCCTTGATGGGGCGCTGCACGTCCAGGACCTCGACGACGAACCCGTCGCCGGTGATGAGGCCGGTGTCGGCAGCCTGGCCACCGGCCTCGGCGTAGAACGGGGTTTCAGCGAGCACGAGTTCGATTTCGTCGCCGGTGGCAGCCTGCTGGACCTTGCGGCCGGCGCTCAGGAGGCCGCGGACACGCGACTCGCCCTCGAGCTCGGAGTAGCCGGTGAAGACCGTCTCACCCTGGCCCAGGAGCTCCTGGAAGACGGTGACGTCGGCGTGGCCGCCCTTCTTGCCCTTGGCATCTGCCTGCGCGCGCTGGCGCTGTTCCTGCATCAGGCTGCGGAAGGCGGCCTCGTCAACCTTCAGGCCCGCCTCCTCGGCCATTTCGAGCGTGAGGTCAATGGGGAAGCCGTAGGTGTCATGCAGGGTAAAGGCATCCTCGCCGGACAACGGCTTGTTGGCAGCCTTGGATTCCTTCACCGCGTCCTCAAGCCGCGCAGTGCCGGACGCAATGGTGCGCAGGAACGCCTTCTCCTCGGCATAGGCGATGCGGCTGATCCGTGCGAAGTCGGTTTCCACCACGGGGTAAACGCCCTTCATGGCGTCCCGCGAAGCCGGCAGCAGCTCCGGCAGGCAGGCCTGTTCGACGCCCAGCAGGCGCATGGAACGGACGGCACGCCGGATCAGGCGGCGAAGGACGTAGCCGCGGCCTTCGTTGGACGGGGTGACGCCGTCGGAGATCAGCATCAGGGCCGAGCGGATGTGGTCGGCCACAACGCGCATGCGGACGTCGTCCGTGTGGTGGGGGTCCTCAGGAGTCTCAGCGGAGGTGTATTCCCTGCCGGAGAGTTCCGCGGCCTTGTCGATGACCGGCCGGACCTGGTCGGTCTCGTACATGTTCTCGACGCCCTGCAGGATCATGGCGAGGCGTTCCATGCCCAGGCCAGTGTCGATGTTCTTCTTGGGCAGCTCACCCACAATGTCGAAGTCCACCTTGGAGCGCACGTTTTCGATCTGGTACTGCATGAACACGAGGTTCCAGATCTCGATGTAGCGGGTCTCGTCAGCCAGCGGGCCGCCTTCGACGCCATAGGCCGGTCCGCGGTCGTAGTAGATCTCGGAGCAGGGCCCGGCCGGCCCGGGCTGGCCGGTGGACCAGTAATTGTCCGACTTGCCCATGCGCTGGATGCGTTCAGCAGGGACACCGGTGTTCTTGAGCCACAGTTCCTCGGCCTCGTCGTCCTCTTCGTAGACGGTCACCCACAGCCGTTCGGGCGCGAGGCCGTAGCCGCCGTCGTCAACGCTGGTGGTGAGCAGGTCCCAGGCGAACTTGATGGCGTCTTCCTTGAAGTAGTCGCCGAAGGAGAAGTTGCCGCACATCTGGAAGAACGTGCCGTGCCGGGCGGTCTTGCCCACCTCTTCGATGTCACCGGTGCGGATGCACTTCTGCACGCTGGTGGCACGGGAGTAGGGCGGTTCCTCACGGGCGGTGAGGTAGGGAATGAACGGGACCATGCCGGCCACCGTGAACAGCAGCGAGGGGTCGCTGGAGACCAGCGATGCGGAGGGAACCGCCGTGTGGCCCTTGCTGACAAAAAAGTCCACCCAGCGCTTTGTGATCTCCTGCGACTTCATGAGCTGTTTTCTTACCCTTCGTGGTCCGCGGCTCCTGCCGGGCGCGGAAAGTTAGTTCAGGTGGCGGGTTCCGGGGTCGGTTCCTGCCGGTTTTCGTTGGCTGCCTTGCTTGCCGTGCGGCTCAGCGGCGCACCAGTTCGGCGGAGTCGACGCCCAGTGCGGCGCGGAGGTCGGTCTCACGCTCCCGCATCCCGGCGCGGACGGCGTCGGCGAAGTCGTACACCCCGTCCGCCAGCCGCCCAACGGCACGGTTAAGGCCCTCCTGCCCAAGGTTGGACCGGGCTTCGGTAACTTTGCGGAACGCGATGACGCCGATGGCCACGCCAATTCCCATCCAAACAATTCTTTTCATGTTGGTTCTTTTCGAATCTAGCGGCTGCGGCGGCCGGCTGCGGGCTTCGTGCGGTTGGCGAAGGCGCTGCGCACACCGTAGCTGAACGCGGCCACCTTGATCAGGGGCGAACCCACCGTGGCGGCTACCAGCGAGGACAGGGCGGCAATGTTGGCAGACGCATCCGAGACGTTGGACGAGATGCCATCCACTTTCTTCAGCTGCTGGTTGGTGGTCGAAACGGTGGCGGTGACCTCATCCATCAGGGGCGTGGCGCCGTCGCTGATGGACTTGATGGCAGTGCGCACCTCGTCGAAGACACTCCCCAGCTTCAGGATGGGTACTGCGAGCAGCAGTACCAGGAGCGCGAACACCCCAGCAGCGATCAGGCCGGCAATATCGCCACCAGACATAGACGTTCATCTCCTCGAAATTCCGTGGTCGGGTTCCATCCAGGCCGGGCCCGGAAGGCCCGTTGCGCAGATGTCCCCCAAGTACCTTACATACAAAGAAGCCCGTGGCGCTTGCCACGGGCTTCTTTGGATACGCTGCTGGGATTTAGCGTGCGTAGAATTCGACGACGAGCTGCTCTTCGCAGGTCACCGGGATTTCGGAACGCTTGGGGCGGCGGACCAGGCGGGCCTGCAGGGCTTCCAGCTTGACGTCAAGGTAGGCCGGAACGGCAGGCAGGACGTCGCGGTGGGCACCGGCTGCGGCAACCTGGAGCGGAACCATGGTCTCGCTGCGGCTGTGGACGTGGACCAGCTGGCCCTCGCCGACGCGGAACGACGGACGGTCAACGCGGATGCCGTCAACCATGATGTGGCGGTGCACAACGAGCTGGCGGGCCTGGGCGATGGTGCGGGCGAAGCCTGCACGCAGGACCAGGGCGTCAAGGCGCATTTCGAGCAGTTCGATGAGGTTTTCACCGGTCAGGCCCTTGGTGCGGCGGGCTTCCTCGAAGGCACGGGTCATCTGTGCTTCGCGGATGCCGTACTGGGCGCGCAGGCGCTGCTTTTCGCGCAGGCGAACGGCGTAGTCGGAGTCCTGCTTCTTGCGGGCACGGCCATGCTCACCGGGGCCGTACGGGCGGCGCTCCATGTACTTGGCGGCCTTGGGGGTCAGAGCGATGCCGAGGGACCGCGAGAGGCGGGCCTGACGGCGAGCACGAGTGTTGTTAGCCACTTGTGTCCTTCCAATATCTGCGGTGTGTCAGTGTTACTGGCCTCCACGATGGAGAGCATCGGCCAACCGCTGCCTTTTGCTACTGGGCACAGGGCATAACCTACTCGAAGGAAATTCAAGGGCAAAGTGCGTCCGTGCCTTGCCAGACGAAGATTCAGCTTACCATGCCGTCAGGTGCCCCGGACAATCTTCCGCAGCCGCTCAAGCCGTACTGCGATGTCCCGTTCGGCGCCGTTGTTAGTCGGCTGGTAGTAGTCCCGCCCCACCAGGTCGTCCGGCGGGTACTGCTGGCTCGCCACCCCGTGTGGAGCGTCGTGGGCGTACTTGTAGCCAACGCCATGGCCCAGTTGCTTTGACCCCGGGTAGTGCGCATCCCGCAGGTGCGCGGGGATCCCGACGCCCAGCCCGGCCCTGACGTCGGCGATGGCCTTGTTGATGCCCATGTAGGCGGCGTTGGACTTTGGCGCGGTGGCCAGGTGGACCACTGCCTCGGCGAGGATGATCCGCCCCTCGGGCATCCCG
This sequence comes from Arthrobacter sp. SLBN-112, assembly GCF_030944625.1. Classification (NCBI taxonomy): domain Bacteria; kingdom Bacillati; phylum Actinomycetota; class Actinomycetes; order Micrococcales; family Micrococcaceae; genus Arthrobacter; species Arthrobacter sp. SLBN-112. Next base: position 2,856,587 of record NZ_JAUSXY010000001.1, on the reverse strand, counting down.
ATGAGCTGCACCGCCTGGGCTGCGGCCACAGCGGTCTGGAGCGCGGTGGGATCCGCCATGCCCACGTCCTCTGCTGCGGAAATGACGATCCGCCGGGCCACGAAGCGGGGGTCCTCACCCGCTTCGAGCATCCGCGCGAGGTAATGCAGGGCGGCGTCCACATCGGATCCCCTGATGGACTTGATGAAGGCGCTGGCGACGTCGTAGTGCTGGTCACCGGCCCGGTCATACCGGACGGCGGCAGCATCCAGGGCGCGCTCGGTGTGGCGCAACTCCACGGTGACCGGTTCGGGAGTGCCGCTGTCCTCCGCGACGGAACGTTCGACGTCGTCCGCGTCACCGAAGGCGACCCCCGCCGCTGCTTCCAGCGCCGTCAACGCCCGGCGGGCGTCGCCGCCGGAGAGCCGGACCAGATGGTCGAGCGCCTCGTCGCTGAGCCGGACCTTGCCGCCGAGCCCGCGGGGGTCTTCCACGGCCCGCACCAGGAGGCCCTCGATATCCGCCTCTGTGAGCGGCTTGAGCGTCAGGAGCAGGGACCGGGACAGCAGCGGCGACACCACGGAAAAGGAAGGGTTCTCCGTGGTGGCAGCCACCAGGACCACCCAGCGGTTTTCGACCCCTGGCAGCAGCGCGTCCTGCTGGGCTTTGTTGAACCGGTGGATCTCGTCCAGGAAGAGCACGGTGGTGGTCTTGTAGAGGTCGCGGGCCGTCAGGGCGTCGTCCATGACGCGGCGGACATCCTTGACGCCGGCCGTGATCGCGGACAGTTCAACGAATTTTCGTCCGGGTCCGCGGGCGATGACATGCGCCAGGGTGGTTTTTCCGGTGCCCGGAGGTCCCCAGAGGATCAGCGAGCTCGGCCCCGCCGGACCTGCGGCGTCCGCGCCCGCAGCCAACTGCCGCAATGGTGAGCCCTGGCCGAGCAGGTGCTGCTGGCCCACAACTTCGTCCACGCTGCGCGGCCGCATGCGCACCGCCAGCGGGCTCCGCGGCGACCCCTGTCCCCCGGGACCGCTGCCTGCCCCGGCGACGGGACCGTCGTCGTCGTCGTTTTCTGGGCCGTGCCCGAAGAGATCATCCACATAGATAGGCTACTTCCAGTCCACTCCTGCTTTTCCCCGGCTCCCGACAGCGAAGGATCGCCTATGCCCGCCCCTGTTTCCGCCGGCGGCCCGCCGTCCGTCCGGACGGCGTTCGTGCCCGGCGCCCGGCTGGCAGGCTGGGTGGAGCGGTTCGGGTCCTCCCACGGTGGTTACCGGTTGCAGGATGACGACGACGGGCTCCGGCTGGTGGCCGCCGATGGCACAACTGCGCTCCTGCAGGCGCCGTGGCCCGCGGACGGCCGTCCCGGACGCGGTACGGACCCCGTGGAGCGCCTGGCCGCCCTGGCGTCCCAGCCGCGCCGGCTGGGACTGCTGCTGGTGCGGCGGGGCGGCTACGGCATCGGGGTGGCCAGCGAGGGCATGCTTCTGGCGTCGAAGGCCGGCACCAGGTACGTCCAGTCCCGCACCGCAGCAGGGGGCCAGTCACAGCAGCGCTTCGCCCGGCGGCGTTCCAACCAGGCCGATGCCCTGGTGTCCGCCGTTGCGGAACAGGCGGCTGGCGTGTTCGGTGGTGCAGCGTTCGAGTACGTGGTGCCGGGCGGCGACAGGGCCCTTGCGGACCTTGTCCTGCAGCAACCGCCCCTGCGCCCGTATGTCCAGCTGCCCCGGCTTGCTTATCTCGACGTACCGGAGCCCAGGGCCGCCGTCCTGAAGAAGGCCGCGGCGGACGCGTGCTCGGTAAGGGTCACGGTGACCGATCCCGCAGGTGGTTGACCTGGCCGGCAAGTTTCGACAGGCTCAACCACGGGAGGCGGGGCGCCTTCAGCAGCCGGTCAGCGACCGACGGGGCGGTTCCTGACGGTACAGATAGCGGCCGGACACGGCGAAGCCGGCTCTGGAATACAGCGCCTGGGCCCCATGGTTCGGCGCCGTAACAAGCAGCCAGAAGTCCGTCACGCCCCGTTCCCCACCGACGTGCAGCAGGGCCCGGAGAATGGCTGCCGCGTACCCATGGCGGCGCGCGTCAGGGCGTGTGGCCATGCCGTAAACGCCGCCGAGGGGGCTGCCGGCCGGAAGGGCAAGGCGCCCGACGGCGGCGGCACGGCCGGCGTTGTCCCGCGCCAACGCGTACACCGACGGGCACCCTTCGAGGATTGCCCGGGCCGTGGCGAGGGCGTCCTCGCCTCCGCGGCCGTCGACCTCCCACCAGACCCGCAGCCAGTCCTCGGACGGCATCGGTGACAGTTCAATTGCATGGTTTGCCCGGCCGGCCCAAGGGGCACCGCCTGCGGTAGCGCTGCGCGTCATGACCACGGTCTCGGACTGCCGGGTGAAGCGCTCGGCGTCGAGCAAGTCGTTGAGCGCTGCCATCGCGGGATTGTCGAAGAGCTGGAAGATCACCGGCAGCCGGCGGCGGCGGTACCAGGCCCTGGCGTCGGCGAGCAGACGGGCGAGGTCGCCGTCAGGTTGGCCGGCGGACGCGGCACGCGGCCAGATGGAGTTGGCCCGCTGCGTGACGCCGTGCGCCGCCCGGAGCACCCAGGTGCCGGCTTCATGCCGTTCAAGGGCCGGCCACGCAGCGTCCATGGCAGATTCGAGGTCCAGCCGTTCACCGTGCGGGGTTTCGGTATTGCCGGGTGTGGACAACGGATGGCTCCTTCGTTAAAGGCGGGAGGTTCCCCGGGTTTCCGGAGAACCTCCCAACGGCCGCTGCCTGCGCAGCGTTCCGCGTGCTACTTCTTCTCTTCGGGCTTCTTCTCTTCCGGCTTTTTGGCCTCCGGCTTGAAGTCCACGCCGGCTTCTTTGCGCTGCTGCGGCGTGATGGGTGCCGGTGCCTCCGTGAGCGGGTCGTGGCCGCCGCCGGACTTCGGGAAGGCGATGACGTCGCGGATGGATTCCACACCGGCGAGCAGCGAAACGACGCGGTCCCAGCCGAAGGCGATGCCGCCGTGCGGAGGTGCGCCGTACTTGAAGCCCTCCAGCAGGAAGCCGAACTTGGTCTGCGCGTCTTCCTTGTCCAGGCCCATGAGTTCAAAGACCCGCTCCTGCACGTCGCGCTGGTGGATACGGATGGAGCCGCCGCCGATTTCGTTGCCGTTGCACACGATGTCGTAAGCGTAGGACAGCGCCGACTCCGGGTCTTTGTCAAAGGTGTCCAGGAACTCGGGCTTCGGCGAAGTGAAGGCGTGGTGGACGGCGGTCCACTTGCCGCCACCAACCGCTACGTCACCTGAGGCGATGGCGGCGGCAGCAGGCTCGAACATGGGAGCGTCCACAACCCAGCAGAAAGCCCACGCGGTGGGGTCGATCAGGCCGGTACGGTGGCCGATTTCCACGCGTGCAGCGCCCAGCAGGGCGCGGGATGGCGTCTTCTCACCGGCCGCGAAGAAGATGCAGTCGCCGGGCTTGGCGCCAACCGCGTCGGCCAGTCCCGCACGCTCGATCTCGGTGAGGTTCTTTGCGACCGGTCCGGCGAGCGCGCCGTCTTCCTTGTACAGGACGTAGGCAAGACCCTTGGCGCCGCGCTGCTTGGCCCATTCCTGCCAGGCATCAAGGGCCCGGCGTGCCTGCGAGGCGCCCCCAGGCATGACGACGGCACCAACATAGGGTGCCTTGAAGACGCCGAAGTTGGTGTCTTTGAAGAACTCGGTGAGCTCCGTCAGTTCCTGCCCGAAGCGAAGGTCCGGCTTGTCGGAACCATAGCGCGCCATGGCGTCTGCGTACGTGATGCGCTGGATCGGCGTGGGAATATCGACTCCGATGAGCTGCCACACCGCCTTGACGATGTTTTCACCCAGCCGGATGATGTCGTCCTGGTCGACGAAGCTGGCCTCGATGTCCAGCTGCGTGAATTCCGGCTGCCGGTCCGCACGGAAGTCCTCGTCCCGGTAGCAGCGGGCGATCTGGTAATACTTCTCAAAGCCGCCCACCTGCAGCAACTGCTTGAACAGCTGCGGCGACTGCGGGAGCGCATACCAGGAACCCGGTGCCAGGCGTGCCGGAACCAGGAAGTCGCGGGCACCTTCCGGCGTGGAGCGGGTCAGCGTGGGAGTCTCGATTTCCACGAAGCCCTCATCGTGGAGCAGTTCGCGGGCCACCCGGTTGGCCTCGGAGCGGAGGCGCAGGTTCCTGCTGGGGCCCGGACGGCGAAGGTCGAGGTAGCGGTGCTTGAGGCGCGCTTCCTCGCCCACCTCGACATGCTCGTCAATCTGGAAGGGCAGCGGGTCGGAGGTGTTGAGGATGGTGACGTCCTCAGCAATGACCTCGATCTCACCCGTGGCCAGGGCCGGGTTCTCGTTGCCCTCGGGGCGCCGGGAAACAGTGCCCTTGACCTGCAGGACGTATTCGTTGCGCAGGCCATGGAAGACCTCTTCTTCACGCACCACCACCTGCGAGACACCGGAAGCATCGCGCAAGTCAACGAAGGCCACACCACCGTGATCACGACGGCGGCCCACCCAGCCGGCCAGGGTTACGGTTTGTCCAATGTGCTCGGAACGAAGGGATCCGAGGTCATGTGTGCGCAGCACAGCACGCCTTTCTGCGGGAAAACAGTGGGAAGTTCAATATGATCGTTCCTGGAACGATCCCGTCCGAGTTTACCCGCTGGAAAGGTACTGCCGCCTCATGGGCCAACCTCAGCAACTTCAACGCAGGCTCGGCACCTTCGATGCCACCGCTATTGGCCTTGGCTCCATGCTGGGCGCCGGCGTGTTCGTGGTATTCGCCCCGGCCGCGGCCCTGGCCGGGAACCTGCTGGTCCTGTCCGTGGTCATTGCCGGCGTCGTGGCGTACTGCAATGCGGTAGCCTCTGCGGCACTCGCCGCGAAGTACCCCACCAGCGGCGGAACCTATGTTTATGGCCGGAAACAACTGGGCGAGTGGCCGGGCTTCGTGGCCGGCTGGGGGTTCGTCACCGGCAAAACGGCGTCTTGCGCGGCAATGGCCCTGACCTTCGGCAGTTACGTTGCACCGGACTACGCTGCCCCGGTGGCGGTTGGCGCTGTGGTTGCCCTGACCGGCGTCAACCTTCTCGGCATCACCCGCACTGCCCTGCTCACGCGGATCCTGCTGTGCTTCGTGGTGGCGATCCTGGTGTTCGTCGCCGTGGCCGCGGCGCTCGGCCCACATCCTGCCGCGATCCTGTCCGGTGCAGGTTCCGGCGGGCCGGCCGGGGTCCTCCCAGCAGCCGGGCTGATGTTCTTCGCCTTCGCCGGCTACGCGCGGATCGCCACACTGGGGGAAGAAGTCAAAGACCCCACCCGGTCCATTCCGCGGGCTATCCTTGCCGCCCTGGCAGCCGCTTTCGCCATCTACCTGCTGCTCGCTTTGCTCCTGCAGGCCCATCTGGGGAGCCGGCTCGCTACTGCCAGGACTCCCCTGCTGGACGCGGTTCTGGGGTCGCAGCTGGCGGCGGGCGCACCGCTGGTGCAGGCCGGTGCCGCCGCCGCGTGCCTGGGCGCCCTGCTCGCGCTGATTACGGGAGTAGGGCGAACAACGCTCGCCATGGCGCGGGAACGTGACCTTCCCGGTCCCCTGGGCAAGGTGGGCGGCACCCACACCGTTCCGTTCGTCGCCGAACTGGCCGTGGCCGCCGTCGTGGTCCTGCTCCTGTTGACCACGGACGTGATGACCGTGGTGGGCTTCTCAAGCTTCGGGGTGCTGGTTTATTACGCAGTTGCGAACGCCTCCGCCTACACTCTTGACGCGCACCCCGGCTACGCCCCGCGCTGGCTGAACGCGGCCGGCTTCCTGGGGTGCGTGGTCCTGGCCTTCACGCTGCCGCCGGCGCCGGTGCTGACCATGGCAGCGGTGCTCGCAGCGGGGGTGGCCGGGCGCTGGCTGGTGCTGCGGTTCCGGCAGCACCAGCCCGGCCGGTAACGCGGGCGCTAGACGGACGCTGTCGCAGCCGTTGTGGTGTTGACCTGGACGGTGAGGTCCTCCACCGGCGGCACCCAGGTCTCCGGGGCGGCCACCACTTGCGCGCCGGTCCGGATGTCCTTGACCTGGTGGGTGCCGTCGTCGTCCGTGAACCATACGAACGGGATTCCCCGCCGGTCAGCGAACTTGATCTGCTTGCCGAATTTCTCCGCCTTCGCCGCAACTTCGGTGGGAATGCCCCTGCTTCGAAGCAAGGCAGCAACGTCCTGTGCGGCGCCCCAGCTGTCGTCATGGCTCAGGGCCACCAGCACGGCCGTGGGCACGGAACGGGAGGCCTTGGCCAGGTCCTGGCTGAGGATCCGGGACACCAGGCGGGTGACACCGATGGACAGGCCCACTCCCGGGAACTTTCGGTTGCCCTTTGATGCAAGGGCGTCGTAACGGCCGCCGGAGCAGATGGATCCCAGCTGTTCATGGCCCACCAGGACGGTCTCCACGACGGTGCCGGTGTAATAGTCCAGGCCGCGGGCGATGCTCAGGTCCGCCAGGACCTTTCCGGGGGCCCGCTGCACGGCAGCGTCGATCACCTGCTCCAGTTCGTCCAGGCCCTCGTCCAGGAGGTCATCGCTGACTCCCAGGGCATGCACCTTAGCCACGAAGGAGGTGTCTTCCGTACGGATGGCTGCCAGCTGCAGGGCCTTGGCCGCCTGCTCGTCAGAGGCACCGAGCTCTGTCTTCAGCAGCTCGGCCACCTTGGCGGGACCGATTTTTTCGAGCTTGTCGATGCTGCGGAGCACGCCGGCCGTGTCATCGAGCCCGATCCCCCGGTAGAAGCCTTCAGCCAGCTTGCGGTTGTTGATCCGGAGCCGGAAGTCCGGGATGGGAAGCGCGCTGAGGGCCTCGGCGATGACCAGGGCAATCTCCACGTCGTAGCGGAACGGCAGCTCGCCGTCTCCCACAACGTCGATGTCTGCCTGGGTGAACTCGCGGGCCCGGCCTTCCTGGGGCCGCTCGCCGCGCCACACCTTCTGGATCTGGTACCGGCGGAACGGGAATGCAAGGTAGCCGGCGTTTTCCACGACGTACCGGGCAAACGGAACTGTCAGGTCAAAATGCAGTGCAAGCGCGTGGGGATCAGCCTTGCCGCCCTTGACGGGGTTGTCGCTGTCGTCCTCCTGCAGCCTGCTGAGTCCGTACACTTCCTTGTCGATCTCGCCCTTGCGCAACAGCTGGCCCACCGTTTCCACCGCGCGGGTCTCGATCGAGGCGAACCCGTGCAGTTCAAAGACCCGGCGCAGGGTATCGAGCACATGCAGCTCCACCAGCCGCTCCTCGGGAAGCCACTCGGGGAATCCGGACAGGGAGGCGGTGCGTGCCATGGGGAAAGTTCTCCTTACGGTGAAAGGTGCGCCGGGGGCTGCCCGCGCGCCGCTCCAAGGCGACGTTCGGCGGCAGCACAGCCAGCCATGCATAAACTATGTGCGGCAGCCAGTTTATGCGTCATCCGTGTGCATCTCTAATGCAGCGGACCGGCGCTGAGGCCGGCCGCACCTGCGCCCTGCGGCCATCCGCCGGGCACCAGCAGCCCGACGACGAGGAGGACCCTTGGCGGCCAGTTCACGCAGTGCCCGCGAAACAAAACGGCGCATCCAGCAAATGGAGGCCAAGCGCGAGCTGCGGCGCAGCCAGGACAAGCGGCGCAAACGCGACAACATCGTGGCCGCCGGCGCGGGAGCCACCGCCGTCGTGCTCGCCGTCGTGCTCCAACTCACCGCCTTCGCCGGGAATCCCACCGAAGACGAATACGCTGCAGCCCAAGCCGGCCTGACCGAACCGTCAGCGTCCGCAAGCGCCTCAGCCACCCCGTCTCCGCAGGCCTCCAACGGCGCGAACATTCCAGCTGCGGATACGGCCGCCGGCAAGACGTTCTCCGGTGAGCTCTCGCTGAACGGCAGCCCCCTCGGTGTCGAAGTGGACGGCACCAAGGCGCCACAGGCAGCCGCAGTGTTCAAGTCACTCAGTGATCAAGGCTTCTTCAACGGCAAGACCTGCCACCGCTTGACCACAGCGGACCAGTTCGGTGTTCTGCAGTGCGGCTCCGCCAATGGCGACGGCCAGGGTGACCCGAACTACACCTGGGGCCCCTTGGAAAACACCCCTACCGACAACACCTATCCCGCCGGGACCATCGCCGTGGCCCGCACCGGGAACAACGCCTACGGCAACGGAACCCAGTTCTTCATTGTGTACAAGGACACCGTGATCAACCCGGATTCGGCCGGAGGCTATACGGTGGTGGGCAAGGTGACGTCCGGGCTGGATGCGGTGTCCAAGATCGCCGCCGCAGGCATTACACCGGGGGCCAGCGACACAGACGGCGCACCGATTCAACCAGTCACGATAGACTCATTTTCTCTGAAGTAGGACGCCGGGCCGCAGCGGCCCCGGTGCAGTACGTGAGTATTTCCCTCCAAGCGAAAGACTTTTAGCGGTGACAGACAGTCAGAAATCCGACGAAACAGCAACAGACCTGACCGTGGCGGCGGCCTCGGACACCAGCGAAGGCGCCGGCACCGAGGCAGACAACGCCCAGGCAGCCACGGCCCCGGAAGAATCCACTCCTGCGGAAGCTCCTGACGCGGCCCCGGCACCGGCTCCAGTTCCCCGGCCTTCCGCACCGTCTCCTGCCGCGTTCGCGTCGCGTCCGAAGCCTGCCGCCGCCGCCCCTGCCGCTGCACCCGTACCTGCCGCGCCCGGCACGTCCGTCGCCGAGGCCTCCAAGTGGGGCAGGGTGGAAGGGGACGGCCACGTTTACCTGACCATCGACGGCGGTGAACACCCGGTTGGGCAGTACCCCGGCGTCAGCGGTGAGGAAGCGCTGATCTACTTCGCGCGGAAGTACGACGACGTCGTGGCCCAGATCGTCCTCTTGGAACAGCGCGTCAGCTCCAAGGCTCCCAGCACTGACATGCAGAAGACGGTGACGCACCTGCATGAACAGCTCGCCGAGCGGAACATGGTGGGTGACCTCCGCGCCGCCGAGGCCAGGCTGGAAAAGCTTGCCGGCCAGATCTCGGAACTGGAAAAAGCCGAAAAGGCCGAGCACGACGCCGTCCGCGCCGCTGAGCTCGCCGCCCGGGAAGCCATTGTGGCCGAAGCCGAGGAGATTTCCGGCCAGGATCCCGCGCAGACCCAGTGGAAAACCTCCAGCGCCCGGATGAACGAGCTGTTCGAGAACTGGAAAGTCGCGCAGAAGAGCGGTGTGCGCCTGGGCCGCAGCAACGAGGATGCGCTGTGGAAGCGGTTCAGGGCTGCCCGCACCGTTTTTGACCGCCACCGCCGGGCATACTTCTCCCAGCTGGACAGCAACAACTCCGCGGCAAAGGCCGCCAAGGAAAAGCTGATCGCCGAGGCCGAGGCCTTGTCCACGTCAACGGACTGGGGCTTCGCCGCCGGCGAGTACCGCCGGTTGATGGACCAATGGAAGGCGTCGCCGCGGGCCAGCCGCAAGGATGATGACGCGCTCTGGGCCAGGTTCCGCGCCGCCCAGGACGTCTTCTTCACGTCCCGCCAGGCTGCGAACGACGAGATCGACCAGGAATACACGGCCAACCTCGCCGTCAAGGAGGAGCTGCTGGCCGAGGCCAACGCGATTCTCCCGGTGAACGACCTCGCAGCCGCAAAGAAGGCATTGCAGTCCGTCCGTGACCGCTGGGAAGAGGCCGGCAAGGTTCCCCGGGCAGACATGGGCCGGATCGAGGCCGGCCTGCGGAAGGTGGAAGATGCTGTCCGCCACGCCGAAGACGAGCAGTGGCAGCGGTCCGACCCGGAGCGCAAGGCCCGCACCAACAGCGCGCTGTCCCAGCTGGAATCTGCCATTGCGGGCCTCCAGGAGGACCTCGTGAAGGCGGAGAAGAGCGGCGACCAGCGCAAGATCAAGGCCGCACAGGAAGCGCTCGAAGCCCGCCAGGCGTGGCTGGACCAGATCCAGCGGTCGGCCAGCGAGCTGTCCTGACACCCCGTCCTGACTGAGGCACAGGCCCGGTCCCGGTTATCCACATAATCCGGACCGGGCCTGTGCCTGTTAACGGTCATCCGGGCAGGATGGGGGAATGGCCACAGCACCAGCTTCTTCCGCCCCCGGGCAAGGCAGGTTTGCCTTGGCTGCCCCTTCCGCGACAGGCGGGCAGGTTCAAGGCGCCTGGGCCGCGGCCTCACCGCCCCGGTTTCCGGAGTTGTATGCGCCAGGGGTGCCCTTCGCCGGCCCCGAACTGCAATCCCTTGCCGCAGACGGGCTGTTGGCCCGGTTCCACCAACACGGCTACACCCTGCCTGGGATACCCGCCTCGCCCCAGCTGCGGGCACGGGCAGCGGCTGCGGTGGTTCCCACTTCTGTCCGGCAACGCGTCGTTGCGGGGCGGTTGACCGCAGCCTGGATCTACGGCTGCGCGGCGGAACCTGACCGCCTGGCGTTATTGGTGGATACGAAGCGGAGGGTATCCAGCCTGCGGAACACGCGCGGCTGCACCCTGCACGAAGTAAAGCTCGGTCCGCTCGATGTCATCAGCCTGGGCGGGCTGATGGTCTCCAGTCCCCTGCGGACAGCGCTGGATATTGCCTTGCACGTCGAAACGGAACGCGCCGTGCCCGCCCTCACCGCGTTGCTGGCCAGGCCGCAGCAGGACGTGAGGCTTCGGCTGCTGGTGCGTGCCATCGAGGCGACTCCCCGGGTTCCCCACAAGCGGGCGGCACTGGAAAAGCTGGCGATGCTAGCTCCGGCGCTTGTTGCCGGTGGTGCGGTAGACGTCGAAGACCCCGTCGATCCGTCGGACGGCGCTCAGGACGTGGCTGAGGTACTTGGGGTCGCCCATTTCGAAAGCGAACTTTGAGATGGCCACCCGGTCCGTGGACGTGTGGACGCTTGCCGCCAGGATGTTGACGTGGTTCTCCGACAGGACACGCGTGACATCCGAGAGCAGGGATTTCCGGTCAAGGGCTTCCACCTGGATTTCCACCAGGAAGACGCTTGACTGGGTGGGTGCCCAGTCAACGTCCACGATCCGGTCCGGCTGGTCCTTGAGGTCCGAGATGTTCGTGCAGTCGGTACGGTGCACTGAAACGCCCGAACCCCTGGTCACGAAGCCAAGGATGGGATCCGGGGGCACGGGGGTGCAGCAGCGGGCCAGCTTTACCCAGACGTCCCCCACGCCGCGGACCACGACGCCCGAATCGGAGAAGCGGGCCTTGGTGACCTGGGTGGGGATGCTGACCTCTTCGACGTCATCATCGGCGCTTTCGTTGCCGCCCAGGCTCTCGATGAGCTTCTCCATGACCGACTGGGCCGAGGTGTGCCCGTCACCCACGCCAGCGTAGAGGCCGGAAATGTCCGTGTACTTGAAGTCCTCGGCGACGGCGGCCAGGGCCTCGTGCGTCATCAGCCGCTGCAGCGGAAGGTTCTGCTTCCGCATGGCACGGGTCAGCAGTTCCTTGCCGCGGTCGATCGCCTCTTCACGGCGTTCCTTGCTGAACCACTGGCGGATCTTGTTCCGGGCCCTCGCACTCTTGACGAAGTGCTGCCAGTCCTGGCTTGGGCCGGCGCCCTCAGCCTTCGAGGTGAAGATCTCCACCCAGTCGCCGTGGTTCAGCTCACTGTTGAGCGGGACCAGCTTCCCGTTGACCCTGGCCCCAATGGTGCGGTGCCCCACCTCGGTGTGCACGGCATAGGCGAAGTCAACCGGCGTCGATCCCGCCGGCAGCGCCATGACCTCGCCCTTGGGGGTGAAGACGAACACTTCGCGTGCGTTGATTTCAAAGCGGAGCGAGTCCAGGAACTCTCCGGGATCGGACGTCTCCTGCTGCCAGTCCACCAGGGAGCGCAACCAGCCCATGTCGCCGTCGCGGGGGCTTCCGGGCCCAACGGCAGTGCGGTTGGGCTGGTCCTTGTACTTCCAGTGCGCCGCCACGCCGTATTCGGCCCGGCGGTGCATCTCGTGCGTACGGATCTGGATCTCCACCGGCTTCCCGCCGGGACCGATCACCGTGGTGTGCAGGGACTGGTACATGTTGAACTTGGGCATCGCGATGTAGTCCTTGAACCTGCCGGGCAACGGGTTCCAGCGCGAGTGCATGGTGCCCAGGGCGGCATAGCAGTCCCGGACGGAGTCCACCAGGACGCGGACACCCATGAGGTCATTGATGTCGTCAAAGTCCTTGTCGCGGACGATCATCTTTTGGTAGATCGAATAGTAATGCTTGGGCCGGCCTGTGATGGTGGCTTTGATGCGGGCGGCACGCAGGTCCTCGGTGATCTGGTCGCGAATGACGCCCAGGCTCTTTTCCCGCTCCGGGGTCCGATCCCCCACCATGCGGACAATCTCTTCGTACACCTTGGGATAGAGCGCCGCGAAGGACAGGTCCTCCAGCTCCCATTTGATGGTGTTCATGCCCAGGCGATGGGCCAAAGGAGCGAAAATCTCCAGCGTCTCCCGGGCTTTGCGGGCCGATGATTCCGCTGACACGAACCGCCAGGTGCGGGCATTGTGCAGCCGGTCCGCCAGCTTGATCATCAAGACCCGGATGTCCTTGGCCATGGCGACGACCATTTTGCGGACCGTCTCGGACTGCGCTGCCTCACCGAAGCTGACCTTGTCCAGTTTGGTCACGCCGTCCACCAGCATGGCCACTTCCGGGCCGAAGTCCCGCTTCAGGTCCGCCAGGGTGTAGGGGGTGTCCTCGACTGTGTCGTGCAGCAGGGCGGCCGCGAGGGTGGTGCCGCTGAGCCCGAGTTCGGCCAGGATGGTGGCGACGGCCACCGGATGGGTGATGTACGGGTCCCCGCTCTTGCGTTTTTGCCCGCGGTGGCTGCGCTCGGCGACGTCGAACGCGCGCTGGATGAGGTCGAAGTCCTCTTTGGGATTGTTGGCCCGGACAGTCCGCAGCAACGGCTCGAGGATGGGCGAGTAGGTGGCCGTTCCCCGTCCGGTCAGGCGGGCAAGCCGGGACCGGGTGCGCTCCCGGCGGCCGGGAAACGTGGCACGTGCGCCTGAATTGTCCACGGGAACCAACGATCCGGGGCGCGCCGAGGATGCCATACCGGCCTGTACACCGGCAGGATTCTTGTCTTCCTCTGCCGTTGGCGCCGACGCCGAACGTTCTTCCAATGAAGCACCCCTCACCACCGTTTAATTACCCCAGTCTATTCCCCAAGGCATCGACTTTTATAACCGGCCCCGCATACGCGAAGACCGGGCAACGCAGAGTCTGCGTTGCCCGGCCGTGGCGCGGAGTGAGGGCTGCCGTCGGCGGTGGATCAGGCCTTGGCCGGCGAGGCGGGAACGGCCCGTTCGGCTGCTCCGGCACGGCGTTGCTCGACGCGCCTGGCCTGCTTGACCAGGTCCGGTTCACCCTGGCGGAGCCATGCATACATCGGAGCGGCCACGAAGATAGTGGCGGCCGTGCCGATGAGGATTCCGACGAACAACGCCAGGGACAGGTCGCGCAGGGTGCCCGCACCCAGGAGTCCGGCACCGATGAAGAGGATGGCCCCGACAGGGAGGATGGCCACCATCATGGTGTTGATGGACCGGACCAAGGTTTGGTTGACGGCGAGGTTGACCTCCTCGCCGAAGGTCCGGCGGGTGGAGGCATCAATGCCGGAGGTGTTTTCCCGGATTTTGTCGAAGACCACCACGGTGTCGTACAGCGAGTAGCTGAGGACCGTGAGGAAGCCGATGATGGCCGACGGCGTGACCTCGAAGTCGCTGAGGGCGTAGACCCCGGCGGTGATGAACATCGTCACCCCCATGCCGGCGAGAGCCGAGAGCGACATCTTCCACGTGCGGAAGTACAGGGCCATCAGCAAGGCCGCGAGGAGCACGAACACCGCCAGGCCGATCAGCGCCTGCTTGGTCACGTCAGCACCCCAGGTGGGACCGACGAACGTCGATGTCACCTCGTTGTCGGTGACGCCGTAGGCGGTGGTCAGGCCTTGCTTGATCTTGAGGGTTTCGTCGTCGGTCAGCTTGTCGGTCTGGATGCGCATGGTGTTGCCTGCAACGTTGGCCACCCGGGGGACGCTGCCGGCCACAACATCAGTGACGGCATGCTCGCCGACGGTGGCGTCGGTCGTCTTCACATTGGAGACAGTGAATTCTGAACCGCCGCGGAACTCGATGCCGAGGTTGAAGCCGCCCTTGGCCACCGGAATGAGGATGGACAACGCCACTGCCACGGCAGCGATGAGGAACCAGATCTTCTTGGCGCCCACGAAGTCGTAGGATCGCTTTCCGGTGTAGAGCTCATTACCAAAACTGGCGAAGCCTGACATTACTTGTTCTCCTTCGCGGAGGTCTTCGACGAGCCTGCGAGCTGTTCCTGCTTCTCCGCCAGGCGCCGTTCGGCGATGGTCATGCGGCGCTCAGCCTCGGCCGCGGCACCGGCGTTCTTGCCGCGCACTGCCGCGGGCTGGTCCTCGGGGGTCCGGATTCGGCCGGCGCCGCGGTACAGCGGCACCGCCCCGAGCCGTTGCGGGTCCAGGCCGGAGAACTTATGGCCCTCACCGAAGAACTTGGTGCGCGCCAGCAGCTGCAGGGTGGGGTGCGTGAACATGAACACCACGATGAGGTCGGCGATGGCCGTCAGGCCCAGGGTGAACGCGAACCCGCGGACGTTGCCCACGGCCACGAAATACAGGACGAGTGCGGCCAGGAGGTTGACCGCCTTGGACGCCAGGACGGTGCGCTTGGCGCGCTTCCAGCCGTTTTCGACAGCCGACACCAGGCCACGGCCCTCGCGCAGTTCGTCACGGATGCGCTCAAAGTAGACGATGAACGAGTCTGCCGTCTGGCCGATGGCCACAATGAGGCCCGCGACGCCTGCCAGGGACAGCCGGTAGTTCTCCGTCCAGCCCAGGATCGCGATGGCCAGATAGGTCAGCGTTCCGGCCACCACCAGCGACGCGATGGTGACGAAACCCAACGCACGGTACTGGAACAGCGAGTAGATCACCACGAGGAGGAGGCCGATCATGCCAGCCAGCAGGCCCATGCGCAGCTGTTCGCCACCGAGCGTGGCCGAAATCTGCTGCTCGCTCTGGATGTCGAAGCTGATGGGCAGGGGCACCGAAGCGCAGCTGGTCCGACAACGCCTTGGCAGTCTCCTGGGTGAAGCCACCCGTGATCTGCGGGCGCCCGTCGGTGATCACAGCCAGGGAACGCGGGGCGGAAATGACCTGATCGTCCAGCACAATGGCGAACTGGGACTTTGGATCGGTGCCCGATTCGCCGCCCGCTGCCACGTAGAACTGGTTCAGGCGCTCGGTGACGTCCTTGAACTTGGCCGTGCCTTCGGCGTCGAACTGGATGTTGACGGCCCAGTCATTGGTGACCGCACCCTGCGCGCCCTGCTGCAGCTGGAAGGACGAGGTGACGATGTTGGTGCCCTTGACCTCTACCGGGCCCAGAATGTACTTGATGGCAGGGGTTTTCGCGGTGGCGGCTTCGCAGGTTACCAATGGCTTGGTGGGATCGGAGCGCTGTGATTTTTCGGCTGCGGGACTGTTGCAGTCCAGTGCCTCGAACTGCTTGTAGATCTCGGGCGTGATCCAGTTGGTGTCGCTGCTGTTGGCCGGGGCAGCCGTCGGCTTGGGCAACTGGTCATCAGGGGTTTGTGACTCCGGCGGCACTGCTGCACCGTCACCGTTGAGGAGGACGGGGCGGAAGTTCATGTCAGCGGATGCCTGGATCAGGTTCCGGGTTTCGGCTGACGGTGTACCGGGGAGGCTGACCACCACGTTGCGGCCGGACTGGGTGCTGATTTCCGCTTCGGAAACGCCGGCGCCGTCCACGCGCTGGCGGATGATCGCCACGGCTTGGTTGAGTTGCTGTTCGTTGATGTCCGAACCCCCCTCAACCTTCGGCGCCAGGATCATCTGGGTGCCGCCTTCAAGGTCCAGGGCCAGTTTGGGCGACCAGCTGGCTTGTCCGGCGATGGTGCCGCCGGCCAGGACGGCGGTCAGCGCTGCCAGGACTACACCAAGCCAGACCAGGACGCGAAGCCCTGGTTTCTTGCGGCC
The DNA here is from genome assembly GCF_030944625.1 of Arthrobacter sp. SLBN-112. Taxonomy (NCBI): domain Bacteria; kingdom Bacillati; phylum Actinomycetota; class Actinomycetes; order Micrococcales; family Micrococcaceae; genus Arthrobacter; species Arthrobacter sp. SLBN-112. The sequence goes on along the minus strand of NZ_JAUSXY010000001.1, from coordinate 2,840,591 downwards.
AGTTCGTGCCATTGTCGATCTTTCTCTTATTCGCGGAAGAACCGCCGGTGCGGGCTGTCGCCTGCGCCGGCGGTAATCCGCAGCGGTTGAGGGAGGAAAGGAGCCAGCGGGCCTAGCTGTCCTTCTTGCCCTCATCGTTGAGGCGCTTCAGGGTTTCCTCAGGAGACTCGGCGCCCGTCACTGAGCTGCCCGTCTCGGGAGTGGTGAGCGAACCGGGAGTGGTCAGCGAGGAAGCATCGTCCGGCACGGCAGGTGACGCAACGTCTGGTTCGGCAGCAGGCTCGACCACCTTGGTGACTGCCTGCCGGTGCACGGTGGCAAGGTTTCCGGGGGACAGTTCAAGGGTGACCTTGTTCTCTGCTTCGTCGATGTCCACGATCCGGCCGAAAAGGCCAAAGCTGGTCATGACCTCCACGCCCGGGGCAAATTTCGACTGGAGCTGTGCCTGCTGCTGCTGCGTCTTCTTGTTGCGGCGGAACATCATGAAGATGAAAACGCCGAGCATGACGAACAGGAGAATTGACATTGGATCCAAGGGGGAATTCCGTTCTTTTGCATGGGTGTTGCCGGTTTTCCAGCGACGTCGGCCTCGCTTCGGCCGGGGCGGGATGTAGACGCAGGCAAAGCCTGACGTTACCTTCCCCAAGCGACGGAGGCGTCAGGGCCACCGGCGAAACAAAGCACCGAACGTGCCGGGCGTCATACCAGTCTAAAGGGAAAAGCTGAAGGGAGCCTGCTATTGGCCTTCCGGGGCCCATTCCCCGGCGTTTGCGGCTTCTTCCCCGGAATCGAAAAGGTCCAGCTGTTCCTGCGCGAAGACCCCCGGCGGGATGGCGTAACCCAGGTGCGTCCACGCGGGTGCCATGGCGATCCGGCCGCGCGGGGTCCGTCCCAGCAGCCCCTCGCGGACCAGGAAGGGTTCCGCCACCGTTTCAACGGTTTCGGTTTCTTCACCGACGGCGATGGCGAGCGTAGACAGGCCCACCGGGCCGCCGCCAAACTTGGTGATGAGGGCATCGAGGACGGCCCGGTCCAGCCGGTCCAGTCCCTTCTTGTCCACTTCATACATGTCCAGGGCTGCGGATGCGGCGCGTGAGTCGATCTGCTCGATGCCGTGCACCAGGGCCCAGTCCCGGACGCGGCGCAGGAGCCGGTTGGCGATGCGGGGGGTGCCGCGGGAGCGGCCGGCGATTTCGGCGAATCCCGCGGAGTTGACCTTCAAGTCCAGCAGGCCGGCAGAGCGGCGCAGGACCAGCTCAAGCTCCGGAACGGAATAGAACTCAAGGTGGCCGGTAAAGCCGAACCGGTCCCGGAGCGGCCCCGGGAGCAGGCCCGCGCGGGTGGTGGCACCCACCAGGGTGAACGGCGGCAGCTCGAGCGGGATGGCGGTGGCGCCGGCGCCCTTGCCCACCACGATGTCCACCCGGAAGTCTTCCATCGCCATGTACAGCATTTCCTCGGCCGGCCGGGACATGCGGTGGATTTCGTCCAGGAACAACACCTCCCCCTCCGACAGGGAGGACAGGATGGCGGCGAGGTCGCCGGCGTGCTGGATGGCAGGTCCGCTGCTAAGGCGCAAGGGAGCGTTCATCTCCGCGGCAACGATCATGGCCAGCGTGGTCTTGCCGAGGCCGGGCGGCCCGGAAAAGAGCACGTGGTCCGCCGTCCGCCCGCGCATCCGGGAGGCCTGCAGCACCAGCGACAGCTGCTTGCGGACACGGTGCTGGCCAACGAAGTCATCCAGGTTCTTGGGCCGCAGCGCCGCCTCGATGGCCCGCTCTTCCGGCTCTTCCCCCGCTGCAACCAGTGACGGTTCAGCCACGGGTGCCTACGCGGTTGCCGGCCCGGGCACCGTCCTGGCCCAGCCAACGGAGCGTGGTGCGCAGGATCTCCGGAACGTTGCCGCGGAAGGAGACCTCCGGCTCGTCAGCAAGGGCTTTGTCGATGCTGCCCGAAGCATCTTTTTCGGACCAGCCAAGGCTGGTCATCGCGGCGATCACCTGCGGTTTCCAGGCGGCCTCGGCGGGGGTGGCGGCACCGGCAGCGGGGGCGGTCCCGTGCGGGACAAGCTTGCCGGCCAGCTCCAGCACGATCCGGCCCGCCACCTTCGGACCGATCCCCGGGACCTTGGTGAAGGTCTTGCTGTCTCCTGTGTGCGCGGCAACCCGGATCGCCTCGGGCTCGTGGACCGCCAGCACCGCAAGGGCAAGCCTTGGGCCGACGCCGCTGACACTGAGCAGGACGTCGAAAACTTCACGTTCGTCGTCGGAGGCAAAGCCGAAAAGCGTGAGCGAATCCTCCCGGACGATCAGGGAGGTGAACAATTGCCCTTGGTCGCCCACGTGCAGCCGGCTGAGCGTCTGCGGCGTGGCGTGCACGCTCATCCCGGCGCCGTTGAGGTCGATGATGGCCGTGGACAGGCCAACGTGCGCTACGGTTCCGCGGAGGAAACTGATCAAGGCCGGGCTCCCGTTGTATCGCCGGCCTCACAGTGAGCACCCGGCTATCCGAACATATCTACGAATACCCTAGCAAGCGGCGGGGACATTCAGTGCGCGCGGCGCGCCTTGGCCTCCGCCTCGGCCCATGCCCGCTGGGCAGGCGTCAAGGATGAACTGCCCGGCCCGGTGGTTGCCACGGCCGCGCCGCTTCCGGCCCGCCACGCGTGGGTGATGGCCAGCGCCAGCGCGTCGGCGGCGTCGGCCGGGCGCGGCGGGGCGTCCAGGCGCAGGATCTTGGTGACCAGCTTGGTCACGGCGTCCTTGTTGGACGAGCCGCTCCCGGTCACCGCGGCCTTCACTTCCGACGGCGTGTGCAGCGCCACCGGGATGCCGCGGCGGGCGGCCGCCGCAATCACGACGCCGGACGCCTGCGCCACGCCCATTACGGTGCTGACGTTCAGCTGCGAGAAGACGCGTTCGACGGCGAGGACCTCGGGTTCGTAGCGGTCCAGCCACTCGTCAATGGCAGTGGCGATCACCAGCAGCCGCCGGTCCAGCGATTCGTCGGGCGATGTGCCCACCACCCCTACGGCCACCATCGTGGCCCTGCGGTTCCGCTCGACATCCACCACGCCGATCCCGCAACGGGTCAGGCCGGGGTCGACGCCCAGGACGCGGAGCGTCACCGGTGGTGCCGGGCCTCAGTTGCCAAGGCGGGACGTCACTCTGATTCCAGGGCAGCCTGGACTTCGTCGCTGAGGTCGGCGTTGCTGTAGACGTTCTGGACGTCGTCGAGGTCTTCGAGGGCGTCGGCCAGCTTCAGGAACTTGCGGGCGCCGTCGACATCCAGCTCCACCTGCATCGACGGGACGAACTCCACCTCATCGGTGTCGTACTCGATGCCGGCTTCCTGGAGTGCCTCGCGGATGGCCTGCAGATCACCCGGTTCCGAGTGGATCTCGAAGGTCTCGCCGTTGTCCTTGACTTCCTCGGCGCCCGCGTCCAGCACGGCCATCAGGACATCGTCCTCGCTCAGGCCGTTCTTGGGCAGGTTGACCACGCCCTTGCGGGTGAAAAGGTAGCTCACGGACCCGGGGTCGGCAATGGTGCCGCCGTTGCGGGAGATGGCCAGGCGGACCTCGGAGGCTGCGCGGTTCTTGTTGTCCGTGAGGCACTCGATCAGCAGGGCTGAGCCCTGGGGGCCGCGGGCCTCGTACATGATCTCGGTGTAGTCAACCACTTCACCGGTGAGGCCGGCGCCGCGCTTGATGGCGCGGTCGATGTTGTCGTTGGGAACCGAGGTCTTCTTGGCCTTGGTCACCGCAAGTTCCAGGCCCGGGTTGCCCGCGAGGTCCGGTCCGCCCATCCGGGCGGCAACTTCGATGTTCTTGATCAGCTTGGCGAACGACTTTGCGCGGCGGCTGTCAATGATCGCCTTTTTGTGCTTGGTCGTCGCCCATTTGGAGTGGCCTGACATGCTTTACGCTTCTCCTCTGATCATGCGGATAAAAAGTTCGTGTACGCGTTTTTCGCCGGTCACTTCCGGGTGGAAGGAGGTGGCCAGCAGCTGGCCGGAACGCACTGCCACAATTCTAGCGGCCCCTGGCAGCGGGACGGCGTGGGAGGCATGCTCCGGGTCCGCCGGTTCAACCTGGGCGAGGACCTCCACGTCCGGGCCCACCCGCTCCACCCACGGGCCGCGGATGAAAACGGCATGCACCGGCGCCACACCTGATTCGGTGGCGCTGAACTCCAGCCCCTTGAAGTCCAGATCCGTTTCGAAGGACTCACGCTGGCGGCCGAACGCGTTGCGGCGGACGGTAATGTCCAGTCCTCCGAACGTCTGCTGCGGGGCGCCGGAGAGGTCGGTTGCCGGATCGGCGATGTCCGATGCAAGGAGGATCATGCCGGCACATGATCCGTACACGGGCAGCCCTTCGGCGATGTACTTCCGGAGCGGATCGGCGAGGTCGAAGGCCCGGGCGAGCTTGTCGATGGTGGTCGATTCGCCGCCGGGGATGATGAGGCCGTCCAGGCCGCCCAGCTCCTGGGGGCGCCGCACCGGCACGCCCCGGGCGCCGGTGGCCTCGGCGGCATGCAGATGCTCACGGAAGTCGCCCTGCAGGGCCAGGACACCGATCCGCAGGCCTGATCCCACGCGCGAAGGAGCAGCTGAAGGGGGATTTGTCATCCCTCCAGCATACGGCCATGCCCCTCAGCTGCGGCCCGCCCACCAATCCCCGCCGGGGTTGCATGCCGTTGCTGGGATATATTCAAAACATGGTCTTCTTCAGTGTTCCGCTCGGCAAGCTGGTCCGCCGGGTGTCCCGGCTTCGGGGCGGCGGTTCGGCCCTGCCGGGCCTGGTGGTCGAGAAAATCGATCCCGGGTTCATGCGGCGGACGCTCAGCACCCTCCCCCACGGCGTTGCAGTCGTCAGTGGCACCAACGGCAAGACCACCACCACAAAAATGGTGGTTGAACTGCTCGAAAGCCAGGGACTGAAGGTTTTCACCAACCGCACCGGCAGCAACTTCACCCGTGGCGTGGCGGCGGCACTCCTGGGCGAAGTGGACTGGCGTGGGAGGCTGGACGCCGACGTCGCGGTCCTGGAACTGGACGAAGCCCACGCCGTGCACTTCGTGAACAGCGTCCCGCCCCGTTACTGCCTGCTGCTGAACGTGCTGCGGGACCAGCTGGACCGCTTTGGCGAGATCGACAAAACAGCACAACTGCTCCAGCACATCGCCGCCAAGACCACCGGAACGGTCGTGCTGAACCGCGAAGACCCGCGGGTGGCGCGGATCGCGGACACCCTTACCGGCCAGGAGGTCAAGTACTTCGGCCTGGACGAAACGCTGTTGGGAACCTTTCCCAACGACGACGACATGCGCGCAGCTCCCGGCAGCCCCGCTCCGGCGGGCCTGCCGCAGAAGCCGCCTGCCGACGTCGTGCTGCTGAAGGTGGGCGCTGACAGCGCCGAGTTTGCGTACGACGGCGGCACGGTCACCACGGCGATGAAGCTGCGCGGTGTGTACAACATCTTCAATGCCGCGGCCGCCCTGACGCTGGCCCGCAGCATCTGCGGCGGCGGTGCCGCCACGGCCAACCACGACACTTTGCTGGAAGCGTTGTCGCAGGTGGCGCCCGCGTTTGGTCGCGGCGAAAGCCTTACCGTGGATGGCCTGCCGCTGGACCTGGTACTGGTGAAGAACCCCAGTGGTTTCCGGCTGGGCCTGAAGTCGTTCCCGCCGGGCGGCTACGCCACCATGATCGCCATCAACGACAACTACGCCGACGGGCGCGACATGTCGTGGCTGTGGGATGTGGAATTCGATTCGCTCCGGGCCGAAGGCGTTGACCAGCTGACGGGTTCCAGGGCCTATGACATGGCGCTCCGGCTGCAGTACGACGACGTCCGCATCGGCGCCGTCCAGCCTGAGATCGCGCCCGCGCTGGCGGCTTTCATCAGGGAAGGCCGCGGGAAGCCCAAGCGGATCTTCTGCACGTACACCGCCATGCTGGCCATCCGCCGTGAGCTGGCCAAAATCACCACCGTGGAGGTTGTCTCGTGAATCCTGCCGAAACATCGACCGCTGCCGATCAGTCCAAGGGCACGCTCCGCGTGGTACAGCTCTATCCCCGGGACATGAACATCTACGGCGACTGGGGCAACGCCCTGGTCCTGCAGCGCCGCATCGCCTGGCACGGCTACACGCCCGAAGTCCTTGAATACAACGTCGGAGATCCTTTTCCCGAAGCCGTGGACATCATCGTTGGCGGCGGCGGCCAGGACAGCGGGCAGCTGGTCATCCAGGACGATCTGCAGGCCCGGGCCGGCAAGCTGCGGGAACTGGCCGAGGACGGCGCACCGATGCTGGTCATCTGCGGCCTCTACCAACTTTTCGGGCGGTTCTTCAAAACCCGGACCGGGGCCGTGATCCCGGGGATCGGCATCCTGGACGTGGAAACCCACGGCACGGATGAGCGCCTGATCGGCAACGTCAAGGTATCAACTACCGAGTTCGGCGAAGTCCTTGGCTACGAAAACCACAGCGGACAAACCACCCTTGGCAGCGGTGTACGGCCCCTCGGCACGGTCCCCAAGGGCACAGGCAACAACAGCAACGACGGCCACGAAGGTGCCCGGTACCGGAACATCGTGGCCAGCTACCTGCACGGTTCACTGCTGCCCAAGAATCCGGCCATCGCCGACTTCCTCATCCGGACTGCCGCTGAACGCAAGTTCGGCAGCTTCTCCCCCGGATCGCCCGACGACGCCTATGCTGTCCTGGCACGGGAGCACGCCGCCCGAAGGCCCCGCTAGACCCCTTTCGCGTCAGGCAGCACAGCCCCGCCTAGCGCCACTGGAAATACTCACGGTGAATGTTCGCCCGGCGGACCCCGGCTGCCCGGAAGGCCTTCCGGAACTGGCGGAGCATGGCGTCCGGGCCGCCCATGAACACCGACAGCCTCCGTGGGTCGGTGCCCGCCGCGGCCAGGACCGCTTCGGGGGTCAGGCGACCGTCCGACTCAGTGTCCACCACATGCACCGTGAGCCGCGGATGGTTCCTGGCGACGTCGGCGATCTCGTCGGCAAACGGGGATGGTCCCGCCGACGTGACGAAGAAGTGAACGTTTTCGTGCAGGTCCGCGTCGAGTGACCGGAGCCAGCTCAGGAAAGGCGTGATGCCCACACCGCCCGCGATCCAAACCTGGTCGGCCGTGCCGCGGTGCCGGTCGAAGCGGCCGTAGGGGCCTCCGACCACCGCCGGCATACCTGGCTGGATGACGTCCGGAAGCCTTGTGGTGTGATCGCCCAGCGCCTTCACCGTGATGCTGATACCGCCCTCCCCCGCGGGCCCGGAAATGGAGAAGGGATGCCGCTGCCAGCCTTCTGCCGTTTCCAGGTAGATCATGGCGAACTGCCCGGGCTTGAAGCTCAACGGCTTCCCCAGGGGGCGGAGGGCCACCTCCACCAGGTCCGCCGCGACTGTCCGGACACCTGACACCTGGTAATCGTGGTGCGGCAGGAAGTGGCGTGAGAGCAGCTCCCGGTAAGCATAGAACGTCAGCCCTGTTGCCCCGATTGCCACGTAGCTCCACCGCAACACCGGGGCCGCCTCGAAAGCGCTGGCATCCAGCAGGCCGTGCAGGAATCCAGCCGCCACGAACAGTCCGGTCAGCCGGTGGAAGCCGCGCCAGCGTTCATAGCCGCCCAGCACCCGGCCGGCAAGCCGGAATGGCCGGCTCTGCAGCGACGCGATGACCACGCGGCGGGCTGCCGCTGGAAGCATGGTCCGCCACCGCGGCAGGATAGCCCACACCACGAGCGCAATAAGGCCGCAGATGGCCACCACGGCCAGCGTCTTGCCCAGGCTCGTGGCCTCGGCGCTGGCCGCAAGTTCAATGTGCGGCAGCAACAGGACGGTTGCGGTGATGGCGGCCCTCCGATGCCAGATGGCTGCGTGATCAATCCCGCCAAATATCGGTTCGACGTGCGGGAGCGTGCTGACCAGGACCAGTGCGATCGAGTACAACAGGACGGACTCCCCGCCGAAAAGTTGGCCCACGTATCCCATGACGGGTTCCCCGGCCGGACGCACCGCATACCAGAACACGCCGTACGCTACGGCCAACACCAGCACCGCACCCGGGCCCAGCCAGCGGAGGGGCATTCCCAGGACGGAGGCTCGTGGCCTCTTGACAGGCTTGGTCATTGGCCGGATCCCTTCGTGGTGACAACCTGCTGCGGATCCATGCAGAAGAACCGCAAAGTGCCGGCCTTCATGGCCCGCATTCGCAATTCTAGGGATGCCGGCCTGCTGCGGCGGCTCTTTCGGGTAATTGAGAAGCGTGGCCTGCCGTGAAAGGTTTACCCCATGACGAACCCGCTCCTTACCGCCAGTCCCCTGCCCTATGGCCTGCCGCCCTTCGCACTCCTCACCGCGGAGCATTACGGTGAAGCCGTTGAGGCCGGGCTGTCGGAACATTTGCGCGAGATCAATGCCATCACGGCCTCCACAGAGGCGGCGACCTTCGAAAATACCGCGCTGGCCATGGAACGCTCAGGGCAACTGCTGAACCGGGCGGCGGCGGCATTCTTCACACTGGTTTCCGCCGACGCCTCGCCGCGGATCAGGGAACTCGAAACGGAACTGTCGCCCATGTTCTCCGCCCACCAGGACGAGATCTTCCTCAACCGGGAACTGTTTGACAGGTTTGCCGCGATCGACACCGGCGGCTGTGATCCGGAGTCAGCCCGCCTGGTGGACGAATACCTCAAGGAGTTCCGCCAGTCAGGGATCCAGCTCGACGGCCCGGGCCAGGAACGACTGCGTGCCATCAACGCCGAACTCGCCCGGCTGGGCACCGAATTCGGGCAGCGGGTGAAGGAAGGGATGAAGTCGGCCGCACTGTGGCTCGAGGATGCCGCTGACCTGGTGGGCCTGCCGGCCGACGACGTGGCAAGCGCTGCGGAAGCGGCCCGGGCCGCCGGGCACGATGGCGGTTTCCTGCTCACCCTCATCCAGCCAGGCAACCAGCCGGCATTGGCAGCGCTGCAGAACCGGAATGTCCGGCGCCGCCTGTTCGAAGCTTCCGTGGCCCGCGGAAGTGACGGGGGCAGCCTCGACGTCCTGGACCTGGCCCGGTCCATGGCCGGGCTGCGGGCTGAGAAGGCCCGGTTGCTGGGCTTCGCCAATTACGCCGAACTGGTGGCGGACCGGCAGACGGCGCCCGATTTCCAGGCGGTGCAGACGATGCTGAGCCGGATGGCACCTGCGGCCATCCGCAACGCCGATGCCGAGGCGGCAGCCTTGGCGGAAACTGCCGGCCATCCCCTGGAGCCTTGGGACTGGGCCTACTACGCCGCCAAGGTGCGGCGGGAGAAGTACGACGTCGACGAACAGGCTTTGCGCCCTTATTTCGAGCTGGACCGAGCCATCACCGACGGAGTCTTCTTTGCTGCCACGGCGCTGTACGGGATCACTTTCCACGAGCGAACCGACCTTCAGGGCTACCACCCGGACGTGCGCACCTGGGAGGTCCGCGAGGAAGACGGGACCGGCCTCGGGCTGTTCCTCGGCGACTACTACGCCCGTGAGTCGAAGCGGGGCGGGGCGTGGATGAATTCGCTCGTCGAACAGTCGGGCCTGCTGGGCACCAGGCCGGTAGTGATCAACACGCTCAACATTTCCAAACCGGCCGCCGGTGAACCGACACTGCTGACCCTGGATGAAGTGAGGACCCTTTTCCACGAATTCGGGCACGCCCTGCATGGCCTGTTCTCCAACGTGGCCTATCCGCGCTTCTCGGGCACGGCGGTGCCAAGGGACTTTGTCGAGTACCCGTCCCAGGTCAACGAAATGTGGATCATGTGGCCGGAGGTGCTGTCCAACTACGCCCGACACCACGTTACCGGGGAGCCGTTGCCCCAGGCCGTCGTGGACCGGCTGGAGGAATCCCGGCTGTGGGGTGAAGGGTTCGCCACAACCGAGTACCTTGGCGCGGCGCTTCTTGACCTTGCCTGGCACGTGCTGGAGCCGGGAGACGTCCCCGAGGACGCGATGGCCTTTGAAGCGAAGGCCCTCGCAACAGCCGGCGTGGCCCACCGTCTGATCCCGCCGCGCTACCGGACCGGGTACTTCCAGCACATCTTCGCGGGGGCGGGCTACGCGGCAGGCTACTACTCCTACATCTGGAGTGAGGTGCTGGACGCCGAAACCGTTGACTGGTTCAAGGAGAACGGCGGCCTCACCAGAACCAACGGCGAAACCTTCCGGCGCGAGCTCCTCTCCCGCGGCAACAGCCGCGACCCGCTGGAATCGTTCCGGATCCTCAGGGGCCGGGAAGCCAACCTCGAACCTCTGCTCAAGCGCCGCGGCCTCGAATGACCCCCATCGATTGCTGAGTAACTGCCGTTTTCAGGCCCCAAAACGGCAGTTACGGAGCAATCGACGGTCCTAGCAAGCTTAAAAAGAACGACGCCGGTCCCCCACCAGGAAAGGTGGGGAACCGGCGTCGTCTAACAGAAAAGCACGACGGTGGGTGCTGATCCGGCAGCGTGCGTAAAAGGGGCCCCGCCCCCAGCCACGCGCCCGTATGGCGGCAGCGGAAGGCGGGGAATAGCACGCAGAGGATCAGCGCCCACCGGGCGCCGAAAGCAACTTACCAGCCGCGCTCGGCAAGGCGGTGCGGCTGGGGGATCTCGTCGACGTTGATGCCCACCATGGCCTCGCCCAGGCCGCGGGAGGCCTTGGCGATGACGTCGGGGTCGTCGAAGAAGGTGGTGGCCTTCACGACGGCGGCGGCGCGCTGGGCCGGGTTGCCGGACTTGAAGATGCCGGATCCGACGAACACGCCGTCGGCGCCAAGCTGCATCATCATGGCGGCGTCAGCGGGGGTGGCGATACCGCCGGCCGTGAACAGGACGACGGGGAGCTTGCCGGCGGCGGCGACTTCCTTGACCAGTTCGTAGGGGGCCTGCAGTTCCTTGGCCGCGACGTAGAGCTCGTCCTCGGGCAGGGAGGACAGCCGGGCGATCTCGGAGCGGATCTTGCGCATGTGTCCGGTGGCGTTGGAGACGTCGCCGGTGCCGGCCTCACCCTTGGAGCGGATCATGGCCGCGCCCTCGTTGATGCGGCGCAGGGCCTCACCGAGGTTGGTGGCACCACAGACGAAGGGAACCTTGAAGTTCCACTTGTCGATGTGGTTGACGTAGTCGGCCGGGGTGAGGACCTCGGACTCGTCGATGTAGTCGACACCGAGGGACTGCAGGATCTGGGCCTCGACGAAGTGGCCGATGCGGGCCTTGGCCATCACGGGGATGGACACGGCGTCGATGATCTGGTCGATCATGTCCGGATCGGACATCCGGGAGACGCCGCCCTGGGCACGGATGTCGGCCGGAACGCGCTCCAGCGCCATGACTGCCACGGCACCGGCGTCCTCGGCGATGCGGGCCTGTTCGACGTTGACGACGTCCATGATGACGCCGCCCTTGAGCATCTCGGCCATGCCACGCTTCACGCGGTTGCTGCCCGTGACGCTGTTCGCGGACGAACCGGCCTCGTTGCTTACATCAGGTGTAGACACAAAAACCCCTATGGGTAGACAGATGATCTTCGCCGAGCATGCGGCGGCAGCTGCCGGACGTGCACGCACGGATTGCCGGGTCCGTTGACCGGGCACTTATATCCTAGTCCCCCGCTGCCCGGCCGGCTTAATCATGTCTAATCAGCCGGCGTAGGTTCCGCCAATGCCTGCCGGCGCACAGAGATGATGCGCTGAACCACTGTGACAAGGCTTGCCGCCGCCAGGAGGACCAGTGTTGCCAGGAGCACCACGGTCGGGAGCCCCAGGCCGGTGAGGCCGGTGACTACCAGGACCGACACCAGGCGTTCGGCCCGCTCGGCGATCCCCACATTGGCCGTGAAACCCAGCGATTCGGCCTTGGCACGCGCGTACGAGACGACCATGCCCAGGACCAGGCAGACCAAGGCTGCCGTGGCGATGGTGGCATTGTTGCCGCCGGTGTAGAACCAGACGGCCACACCGGCGAAGAGCGCGCCATCGGCGATCCGGTCCAGGGTGGAGTCAAGGAAGTTGCCCCAGCGGCTCTTCACGTTCTGCATCCGGGCCATGATGCCGTCCAGGACGTCGGAGAAGATGAATGCAGTAATGAAGAGCGTTCCCCAGAACAATTGGCCCAGCGGGTAGAACCCGAGTGCCCCCACTGCGACGCCGAGGGTTCCGACGATGGTCACCGCGTCCGGGGAAACACCCATCCGAAGGAGCCAGCGGGCCAGCGGGGTGAACAGGGCGGTGAAGAACCCGCGCGCATGCCTATTCAGCATCCGACTCCCCGGGCCAGGCGTCGGCCACTTGCTGCCGGACCTCGTCGAGGGTCTGGGTGATGGCTTTAGTCTGGGCGATGATGGGGAAAAAGTTACCGTCCCCGCCCCACCGCGGAACGATGTGCTGGTGCAGGTGGGCGGAGATACCGGCGCCGCCCACAACGCCCTGGTTCATGCCCAGGTTGAACCCGCCTGGATTGGCCACCTTGCGCAGGACCCGCATGGCCGTCTGGGTCAGGTCGGCGAACTCAGCTGTTTCCTCAAGGGTCAGGTCCGTGTAGTCCGGGATGTGCCGGTAGGGGCAAACCAGCAGGTGGCCGGGGTTGTACGGAAACAAGTTCAGCACCACGTAGCACGTCCGGCCGCGGTGGACGATGAGTGCCTCTTCGTCGGTGCGGCCCGGGCCAACGCAGAACGGGCAGTCGTTTTCATTCTTGAACTGGTGCTGACCGCCCTTGATGTAGGCCATGCGGTGCGGAGTCCACAGGCGCTGGAAGGCGTCCGGGACACCGGCCAGGTCAAAGTCGTCGGTAACGCCGGCATCACCTGGATACCCTGCGCCTGTGTTCTCCTGCACTGTCCTGTTTCCGTTCGGCTAGCTGGTCCGGTTACGAACGGCTTCGGTAATCCGTTTGACTGCTTCCGCCACGGGCACGCCGTTGTCCTGGCTGCCGTCCCGGAACCGGAAGGACACCGCTCCCGCCTCCGCGTCGTCGCCACCGGCGATGAGCACGAACGGGATCTTGTCCTTGCTGGCCGTGCGGATCTTCTTGGGGAAGCGGTCCGAGGAAGTATCCACCTCGGCGCGGATGCCCGCCGCCTTGAGCTCGTCGACGACGTCGAACATGTACTCGTTGAAGGCCTCCGCCACGGGAATGCCCACCACCTGGACCGGGGCCAGCCAGGCGGGGAACGCGCCGGCGTAGTGCTCGGTCAGGACGCCCATGAACCGCTCCACGGATCCGAACAGCGCACGGTGGATCATCACGGGACGCTGGCGGCTTCCGTCCGCGGCCTGGAATTCCAGTTCGAACCGTTCGGGCAGGTTGAAGTCCAGCTGGATGGTGGACATCTGCCAGGTCCGGCCCAGCGCATCCTTGGCCTGCACGGAGATCTTGGGTCCGTAGAACGCGGCTCCGCCCGGATCCGGTACCAGTTCCAGTCCGGACTCCTGCGCCACCTCGGCGAGGGTCCGGGTGGCTTCCTCCCAGGTAGCGTCGTCGCCTACGTACTTCTCCGGGTCCTTGGTGGACAGCTCCAGGTAGAAGTCGTTCAGCCCATAGTCCTTCAGCAGGTCCAGGACGAAGTTCAGGGTCTTGGTGAGCTCGTCCTTCATCTGCTCGCGGGTGCAGTAGATGTGGGCGTCGTCCTGTGTCATGCCGCGGACGCGGGTGAGGCCGTGCACCACGCCGGACTTCTCGTACCGGTAGACCGAACCGAATTCGAACAGCCGCAGCGGCAGTTCGCGGTAGGACCGGCCGCGTGAGCGGAAGATGAGGTTGTGCATGGGGCAGTTCATCGGCTTCAGGTAGTAGTCCTGGCCGGGCTTGCGCACGGTGCCGTCCTCGTTGAGTTCGGCGTCCACGTGCATGGCGGGGAACATGCCGTCCTTATACCAGTCCAGGTGCCCCGAGACCTCGTACAGGTGGCCCTTGGTGATGTGCGGGGTGTAAACGAACTCGTAGCCGGCTTCGACGTGGCGCCGGCGGGAGTAGTCCTCCATCTCCTTGCGGATGATGCCGCCCTTAGGGTGGAAGACGGGCAGGCCGGAGCCAAGCTCGTCCGGGAAGGAGAACAGGTCCAGTTCAGAGCCGAGCTTGCGGTGGTCGCGGCGCTCGGCCTCGGCGATGCGCTCCTGGTAGGCCTTCAGGGCTTCCTTGGTGGGCCAGGCGGTGCCGTAGATGCGCTGCAGCTGCTGGTTCTTCTGGTTGCCCAGCCAGTAGGCAGAGGAGGAGCGGGTCAGGGCGAATGCGTTGGAGATGAGCTTGGTGTTGGGCAGGTGCGGGCCGCGGCAGAGATCGCACCAGACGGTGGTGCCTTCCTTGCGCTCCACGTTGTCGTAGATGGTGATGTCGCCGGCGCCGACCTCGACGTTCACACCCTCCCCGGCCTCGGCGGCCTCGTTCTTCTTCCCGAGCAGTTCGAGCTTGTAGGGCTCGTTCTTCATGGCCTCCCGGGCCTCGCCTTCGTTGACCACGCGGCGGACGAACTTCTGGTTCTGGTTGATGATCTTCTGCATCATCTTTTCGAGGGTCTTGAGGTCCTCGGGTGTGAAGGGCTCGGAAACATCGAAGTCGAAGTAGAACCCATCGGTGATGTAGGGGCCGATGCCAAGCTTGGCGTCGGGACGCAGCTGCTGCACCGCTTGAGCCATCACGTGGGCGGTGGAGTGGCGCAGGACGTTCAGGCCGTCGGGGGAATCAATGGTGACGCCCTCCACCTCGGCGCCCTCGGGAAGTTCCTGGTCCAGGTCCTTCAGCTCGCCGTTGACGCGGGCTACAACAACGTCACGGCGCTCAAAGAAGAGTTCCGCACCGGTTGTCCCGGTAGTCACCTTGGTCTCTTCGCCATCGACGAGAAGGGTGATCTGCTGGGCATCTGACACGGGTGTCTCCTATTCAAAGTTCGGCTTCATAGCTTGTGGCGTACGGGGACCACAGCCAGCCACCGTCAATGCTATCGGTTCCGGCAGGGGCCAACCAACGCAGCACACGGTGCCCGGGACAGGGTTCAGCCGCTGAAACCGGTGATTGCCAGCGCCCGGCTGATGCCGTCCAGGGGATGCGGGCCGCCGGAGTCCGGAGGAGGTGTTGAATCCGGGAACGGCAAAGTCTCTGTCCTGGCCAGGTCCCAGGCCATGCTCGCGCTCAGGCTGATGCCCCGGGGGCCGGTCCTTCGGGTGGTGCCGCGGATCAGCAGCAAACGGGTACCAAAAAGGAGGGGTCCCGCACTTTCCTGCGCCTCATGGAAGAAGACCGAATCCACGCAGCCGGTGCCGTCGTCGATGCTGATGAAAACCACCCGCCTGCCGCCACGCATCGGAGGGGTCTGGGTTGCCACCCGGACACCGGCCACCAGGACCTCGGTGCCATTGCGAAGGCTGAGCAGGGAGTCGGCGGTGGTGACGCCGAGCCTGTCCAGCAATGGCCGGTGGCTGTCCATCAGGTGGCTGCTGACATCGACGGCCATGAGATCGAGTTCGGCCCTGACGTTTTCCACCAGGGTGGGTGCCGGCAGCCCTGGTTTGATATTCCGCAGTTCAACATCGCCCAGGGGAAATGACAGTTGGCCATCCAGGACTTCCACACCCTTGCGTGCCCCTTTGCCTGTTTGGAGTTGTTGGAGGTGCTGTACAAGGTCTGCCCGGTTGGCCTGCCCTCCGGCTTCACGGTGCAGTGAATCAAAGGCCCCCAACTGGGCGAGGCGCCTGATACTGGGCTTGCTGAGCCGCGAGCGCGCCCTGAGGTCCGCCAGGGAGTCGTAGGGCTGCCCGGCGACAATCCGCTTCAATTCAGTCGCTGAAAGACCGTAGATCCCGTTCAAGCTCAGCCGGATTCCCAGCTTTCCCTGGTCCTTGCCTGCCTCCACCCGTTCCACCCGGTACTCGCCGTGGCTGCGGTTGATGTCCAGCGGCAGGATGGGGATGTCGAGCCGCCGGGCTTCGGCCACCAGCAGCCGCTTGGGATACATTCCTGGGTCGTGCTCCCAGAGCCCGGCCAGGAACGCTTCGGGATGGTGGGTCTTGAGCCAGGCCGACTGGTATGTGGGTACGGCAAAGGCTGCCCCGTGGGCTTTGCAGAAACCAAAGCTGCCGAACGCTTTGAGGGTTCCCCAGACCTTGTCCACCACCTCGGGAGAGTAGCTTCTGTTACGGGCTTCGCGGCGGAAGAATTCCTCCACCGCCCCCTCCAGGACCTCGTTGCCGAGGGCGCGCCTGAATTCGTCCGCGCGGGCCAGGCCGCAACCGGTCATGACATGGAAGGTCTTGAGGATCTGCTCGTGGAAGACCGTCACTCCATGGGTTTCCTGGAGTACCGGTTTGAGGTCCGGGTGCGGGTACACCTCCGGGGCGAAACCGTGACGGTGTTCCAGGAAGGGACGCACCATGTCCGATTTCATCGGCCCTGGCCGGAACAGGGAGATGTCGATGATGAGGTCGTTGAATTCCCGGGGTGCCAGCTTTCCAATCAGTTCCCGTTGTCCCGGGGATTCGATCTGGAAACACCCCAGGGTGTGGGTGCTGCGGATCAGCTCATAGGTGGGTTCGTCGTCGAGGGGGACGGCGTTGAGGTCGATCCGGCCGTTCGCGGCGATGTAGTCAGGTCCGCTGCCGTCGGGACCTGCGGGGTGGCGGCCGGCAGCCACCACCTCGGCCTTGGTCGGGTGCAGGCGGATCACCTCCCGGACCGCGAAGGCCATGGCGCTTTGCATCCGGACGCCCAGGACATCGAGCTTGAGCATTCCCATGGGGTCCATGTCGTGTTTATCGAACTGGCTCATGGGCAAGCCCAGGCCGCTGGGCTGGACCGGGGTGCGGTCCAGGAGGGTGGCGTCCCCCAGGATGACCCCGCAGGGGTGCATCGAGATGTGCCGCGGCAGCCGGTCCAGCCGCTCGGTCAAGTCCACCAGCAGGTCCAACTGCTGGTTTCCGTCGGCGTCGCGATGTTCCACCCGGCCCGCGAACTCCCGGAGCTCGGGCTTTTCCTGCAGCGCTTCGCGGAACTTCCTGGCTGAGAACCGCCACAGCTGCTTGGCAATCTCCCCCACTTCGTCATCGTCCATCCCCAGCGCCAGCCCGGCGTCGCGCACTGCCCCACGGGCCCGGTATCCGTTTTGCATGCTCATCAGGGTGACGCGCTCGGAACCGAAGCGTTCGAAAATTTGGTGGTAGACGTTATGGCGTTCAGCGCTTTCGACGTCGATGTCGATGTCCGGGAGGGTGGCGCGGTCGTTGGAGAGGAACCGTTCAAAGATGAGGTCGTGCTGCAAGGGGTTTACGTGGCTGACCTCGATCAGGTAATTGACCAGGCTGGACGCCCCGGATCCCCGGGCTGCCGCCCTGACTCCCATGTCCTGGATCATCCTGGATACCTCTGCCACGGTCAGGAAGTAGGACGAGAATCCCAGGTTCCGGATGATGCCCAGCTCATGCTCCAACCGTGCCAGCATCGTTTTTTCGTTCCGGCCGCCGATCCCGGGGAACCGCCTGCCGATTCCCGCGTGGCACCGCTGGATAAGTTCAACGTGTGGATCCTGGGTGATGCCAATGACTGAGGCCTCCGGCACCACGGGCTGCTTCCACCCCATGTCCGTGCTGGGGTCCATCCGGCAGAGGTCGGCGAGCGCCTCAGTTTGGGCCATCAGCTGCTTGAGGTCGGCGGCCCCATACCCTGCAGCGGAAATGATTTCCCTGCCCAGGCCGAGCATCTGGTCCGCGGTTTTCAGCCATCCCTGGCCGGTGGGCTGGAGCAGCGGTTCCCCTGCAAGTTCCGGCAGGGACTTCAACGTCCGGGCAGAGTCCAGGACATCTGCGGTTGGCGCTCCGTCCGCAGCGCAGTACCGCACCGCGTTGCTGAGGACGGCGGGCACATGGTGTTCCTCGGCGAGCCGGAGCATGCGGACTGCATGGGCGGTGCTGAGGGGAGAACCGGGTGCGCTGAGCTGGGAGACGATTTCTGCAACGACGGTTCCCGCGGGCATGGCATCCAGCCATTGTTTGAACAGCGTCCGGGGACGAAGGTATCGCCGCCCGCCCATGGCTCTTCCGACGTCGGAGTCCGGACCAATCAGGACGGTCAGCACCGGCTTGAGGGTCACAGGGTCGAGGGTCCGGGAGGCAAGTTCGGCACGGGTGACTGCCACGGGCACAGTTCCCCCGGCCTTCCCGGAGGTCCGTGCGTGGGCGTCGGAGACCAGCCGGCACAGCGCACGGTACCCGGCACCATTGTTGTGCCCGCGGGCCAGCACCACCACCCGGCCGGCTACCTGCGTGCGGTGGTCACCGTCGTCGTCAAAGACCGCAAGGTCCACCCCCACAATGGGGTCGATGCCCGCAGCCATGCACGCTTTGAGGTGTTTGATGGTGCCGTACAGGCCGTCCCGATCGGTGCAGGCCAGGGCTGTGGCGCCGTCATTTGCGGCGGCCTGTGCAAGTTCCTCCGGCCAGGAGACGCCGTAGTGGGCGCTGAATGCTGTGGAAACGTGGAGGTGAGTGAAGCTCATGCTGTTCTGGGGCGAAGGGCGTCATGGATCCGCAGCAGCCGCCACCGGCCGCTGCTGACATGCCGGGTCAGGTCGAGGGTAAGGGGTTCTGAAGCATGGTTCGCGGCAGCAGGAAGCACCTGGATTCGCCAGATTTCGTGGTCAACCACTCCTGGTCCGCTGCCTAAGGGAGCCCTGGCGTCTTCTGCCCACCACTGCCGGCGTTCATACCACCGGACGGGTTCAGCGCAGACGAGATATTCCTTGCCCGCCCACGTCAGCGATTCAGGCTGACCGGATGCGGAACACGCCACGTCAATGGACTCGCTGAACATGCCCATGCGCGCCTCCCGGACGGTACTTCCCAAATGCCATATTCGAATATGTGTTCGAATAAATCCAGTCTACGTCGGGGAGGCGGCAAAACATAGGCGGGGGTGGACGGACCGTGCAGCAGGGAGCAGGATGATGGCATGAGTACCGATGACGCACTCCTGAAGCAGGCAAGCATCAAGACCCAGGACTCCACCCTGGTGGCCACGTTCAATATCGATGGCGCTATTCCGGGATCCGGCGCTTATGTGGTGGGTTTAATGGGGGCCACACCGGACTATTCAACGCAGCGCCGGCTGTGCATTGAATTCATGAATGGGGAGGCCATTGCCTGCTATGCGTTCAACCGGGACCAGGGAATCGAGGAAGACTACGACCTGTCCGGTGTATCCCACTCGGAGAGCACCATTACCGGGAGCTTTCCCGCAACGGCCTTGAACGGGCTCGGGAAGGGGCACGTCCTGTCAGCCTTCAGCGAAGCCGACGGACGGGAGTTCCAGCATGGGGTGCCGGTGGAGGAATCCCTCTAGGGTTCCCTAGCTGGTTTCCTTATGGATCTTCAGTTCGAGTTCGATGAACGCGGAGATCATAGCCCGGTAGGTTGACTCGACGATGTCCGGGTCGATGTCCTTTTTCTCCGCCGCGGCCCGGACGTGTTCAATGATCCGCTCAACGCGGCCAGCGGCCCGCACCTCGGCGTCGTCGCCCTTCAGGGTGCCGGCGATCCGGATCAGCCGTTCGCGGCGGGCGATGAGGGTAACAATCTGTTCATCCACCTCGTCAACGGCAACCCGGACAGCTGCGAGCTGTTCCTTGTCGGCCTGGGCATCCCGATCGTTTCCTTGAATTGTCGCCATCATCTGACAGTATCGAAGCATGGAGCCAAGAGTCGACTTTATCTCCCTCGGTGTCAGCAGCGTTGACCGGTCGCGGGCCTTCTATGTCGACGGCCTGGGCTGGCCGGTCCACCGCGAGGTTGCCGGGGAGGTGCTGTTCATCCAGGTGAACCACGGCCTGGTGCTCTCCCTCTGGGACGCCCGGCAGATGCAGGCGGAGGCAGTCGTCAGCCCGCCGGACGGCGTTCCCTGTATCACCCTGAGCCACAACCTGGGAAGCGCGGGGGACGTGGACCGGGTCATGGAAGAGGCCGCGGCTGCGGGCGCCGTCATCATCGCCGAACCCGTCACGCAGCCCTGGGGCGGCTATACGGGGTACTTCGCGGACCCGGACGGCTTCCGCTGGGAAGTGGCGTACAACCCCACGTGGACCGTGGACGATGCCGGCACGGTCACCGTGTGATGGCCTTCCGCACCCTTGCGGGGCTGCTAGAACAGGGCCTCCACCGGCCGGATCAAGTCCGGTCCGTTGTTGCGGACGTTGCCCACTTCCTTGCCCACGGACTCCACGTGCCAGTCGGCGGCAGCATCTTTGACCCCGGACCGCACCAGGTCCACAAGGGCAGCGGCGTCGTCAGCCTGCGGGTCCAGCCACGCTTCCATGGTGGCCTTGTCCATGGGCAGCGGCACGCGGTCGTGCAGCTCGGTCAGCTTTCCGAAGATCGTTGATTCAGTCCCGGGCGGTGGTGTGTCAGCCGTGAGGATGGAGGTCGACAGCAGCCAGCGTCCCGGTTCCCCTTCAGGAATCGACGGGTCCTTCCACCACTCATACAGGCCGGCGAAAACCAGCCCATGGTCCTTCCCTGGGTGCACATAGTAGGGCTGCTTGGACTTGCCGGGGCCTTGCTTCCATTCGTAATAGCCGTCGGCGGGGACGGCACAGCGCCGCGACTG